>JAZOWT010000116.1:0-4513 GCA_045659365.1 Eubacteriales bacterium
ACCCGAAAGGGGAAGAGGGGTAACGGGAGGGCACGAGCCCTCCCGTTACCCCCAAATAAAAAAAGCCGTGTTGATCGGCATAGATCAAGCACGCGGGGACAATTTTGCTTCAACCCCGTAAAAAGTCATACGACATTGGAGACTAGAAATGTATAAAAAGCAGATGTTAGTACAGAGGATAGTATGCTTTGCCATTCTTGCGGCAGCAGCCCTTGTATTCATATACTCACTCGGTCTTGTTACCGACCTGCATTACAATAACTTTGCATATTATGCGGAGGATCCCAGATACCCCGTTTTCGAGGGTGCAAATATTTATAATGAGATTCAGCCCTTTAACAGAAATCTCACCACCGCAGGCCTTTTCCTTATCATTTCTGCGGTTCTTGTTTTCGTTTTCGGCTCTCACAAGAGAAGAAAATATTACGTTGGAAATTACGTAACGATCGTGCTTAATGCCATTCTTTCCATAGGTGTATCCGTATGGGGCATTGCGAACGTTATTAAATATAGAGAAATGTATTACCAGATAGATTTTGAAGCGCTCAAGACCTACCAGGAGCTTCTCACGTTGCCCTACGACATATCTCCGTTCTGGTTCAACGCGGGCTTCTACGTCTTTGCAATAGCTATTCTTGGCGCTGTTCTGAGTATATTTAACCTCGTGTTCAAGATTCTCGTTATGAAGAGCGAAAAGCAGTTGCTTTTGGGGGTGTAACATGAAAAAGGATATTCTCAAAAAGGACCGTATGCGCTTTGTAAAAAACAAGGCGTCCTCAAACCTGGCATATCTGGCTATCGTTTTCAACGTTCTTTATTTTATAAGCATCTACTCATCCGACGTGGGCAGATACTACTACTCGATCACTATGGGTGTGTCGGTGGTGTACAACCTTCTTTTCCTCCTTGCGGCATTCCTTTGCTCAGAGGGACTTAAGAACTACAAGCTTGCCTACGGTGTTGCCATCGCAGTTATCGGCGCGCTTCAGCTTGTCCGTATTCTCGGTTACCCGATCGGCGCACTTACGTCCGTAACCTCTGACGGCAACGCAGTTATGGAAATGGGACAGTTTATCTACACGGTTCTGATGCTTACTCTTTCCGCTGTATCGGCAGTAGCCTCCGGCATTATCGGAATCCTTCGTACCAAGGCTCTTAACGACTACAACAAAACGCTGGCAAACGGTTAACGAAACCGACCACGTATGCACCATGTATCGTTTTTTCGAACACGTACTATGAAAAACGTGACATTTTGGTGCAAAAATCAAGAAAGGCGCGGTTAATTATGGCTTACTTAAGCTTAAAAAACATTAACAAAATATACGACAATAAGGTACAGGCGGTATTCGACTTTAACCTCGAGGTCGAGGAGGGCGAGCTTATCGTTCTTGTCGGTCCGTCCGGTTGCGGAAAATCGACCACCCTTCGTATGGTTGCAGGACTTGAGGATATAACCTCCGGTATCCTTCACATCGATGGCCGCGACGTTACCCAGATGCCTGCCAAGGAGCGCGACATAGCGATGGTTTTCCAGAACTATGCTCTTTACGCTCATATGACTGTTTATGAGAACATGGCGTTCTCACTTACCCTCAGAAAGGAAAACCCCCTCGTTATACACGAGAAGGTTATGGCGGCGGCAGAAATACTCGGTCTTACCGATCAGCTTAACAAAAAGCCAAGACAGCTTTCCGGCGGTCAGCGTCAGAGAGTTGCGATGGGTAGAGCAATAGTAAGAAAGCCCAAGGTATTCCTTTTTGACGAGCCTCTTTCCAACCTTGATGCAAAGCTTCGCGGTGCAACAAGACGAGAGATCCTTCTCCTTCACAAGAGACCCGGCGCCACCATGCTTTACGTTACCCACGACCAGACAGAGGCGCTTACCCTTGCGGATAGGATCGTTTGTATGTCTATGGGATACGTTCAGCAGGTCGGAACTCCCCTTGAGCTTTACGATGATCCCGCAAACGTATTTGTTGCATCCTTTATCGGTCTCCCTCCCATGAACTTCTTTACCGCAACCGTGCACGACGGCTACCTCACCCTTGAGTCGGGAACTAAGGTATCCCTCGACGATGAGGAGAAGGACCGCCTTGCCGACTACGTTGGTCGCCAGATCACCCTCGGTGTTCGTCCTGAGAACATCCAGCTCGGCAACGATTGCGAAATGACTGTTACTAACTGTGAAAACCTTGGTCACAACACCCTCGTTCACGGCAACCTCGGTGGCAAGACCGCAACCGCAAAGCTCCGCGAATGGCTCACCTACTCTAAGGGTGACGTCGTTGGCATCAGCTTTGGCAAAAAGCACTTCTTTGATAAGGAAACCACCAATGCGATAAGGAGGAGCGAAAAGTGAAAAAATTCCTTTCTGCCGTTTGGTCAAGAATAAAGGAGGGTATTCGTCGCTTCTTTGTAGTTCTCAAGAAGAATCCGGAGCTCGTTCCCATTACAGCGCTCGTAGTGTCCTTCCTTGTATATTCGCTTAATCTTACCTCGGTGTCCAACACCACCGCAAAGATCTATGGCCCTCATATGGGACTTTGCTCATTCATCTCGATGCTCTTCATGATCCTCTCGTTCGTGACTATGCTTGCATCCTATCCGAAAAGACAAAAACCCAAGTGGCTTATGATCGCGCTTTCGACAGTGATGTATCTTTGTGTTATCGCGGCTGATGTTTATTACTATACAAGAATCCAGATCGCACTCACAAGAGAAGAGAATCCCATCGCCATCACCGCAACGACCCTCTACATATGGGAGGCGCAGAACCTCATGGTCACCCATATCATAACCATTGCGATCGTTATCGTGTGCATGTATATCGAGCCCCTTTGCGCAAAGCTTTTCAAGAAGATCAAGACCTCCGTTGCTGTTGATTCAAACGAGGTTGCTGAGATCGAGCTTACCGAGGAATAATACCATAAATTTATAATACTGCGGGGGGCGTGTAACGTTTTCCGCGATCGAATGGACTTTTAAATGGCAAAGAAAAATAAAAAAAACACTCCTTCACCTACCCAAAATAGCGAGAACAAGCCGTATGACTTGAAGACGGATGCCGTCGATCGACTCATCAACGCTGAGAAAAAAGCTTATCCGAAGCTGACAATTGAGAACGACCCGCGCCGTCGGTACAAAAGCGGCCTGATCGATCGTATTCCGTCATGGATAAAGGCGCTGTTTATCAAATTCTGGTTTAACGGTGCCGTCTGCTTCTTCATCTTCTGGGGCCTTGGAATCGCGATCCCGAATATGGAAAATATGATCCTTGTTCTGGCGGCTGTCCTTGGTATGGTGACCGACGTGCTCGTCAACAACATCTTCCGTTATTTTGCCTCTCCAGAGGGCGCAAACGATAAATGGATGATGTTTCCGAAAAAGCGGTACGTCAACTTTTTCCTTAATATAATTTATGCCTTTGGCGTTCTTCTGACAGTCATTTGGCTTTACAACGTGATAAACGTGGTCATCAATGCTATCGTAGGCACCGATGAGCCTATTACGTATCTCGGAGTTGAGCCTATCCTGTTCGGAATCTTCTATATGGCGGTCGATCTTTTCCTGATATTTATGAAGAACACCGTCAAAAAAATAATTACTGATGCAAAAAACAAAAACGGAGTAATATAAAATGCTTAAGGAGCTGTTCGTATCCTCGGTCTCGGCCGCATTCGAGTGGCAGAACGACCTGCCGTACTACACCGAGCGTGAATATACCGTATACCTCAACGGACGCGAGGCATACCGCGGAAATACCAACGTGTTCTCGATCTTCGGACTTACCCCTGCAACCGAATATAAAATCACCTCCGATGCGCTTGACGGTGAGCTTGTTTTCGTTACCAAGGCGGAGACGTGTGCCATATCCGTTCTCGATTTTGGCGCTACCGGTGACGGTGTTACCGATGATACCGTCGCAGTACAGACGGCGATCAACTGCATGCCTAAAGGGGCAAGACTTGTGTTCCCCAAGGGTACGTATATTACCGCTCCCCTCTGTCTTAAGAGTCATATAACCCTTGACCTTAACGAGGGCGCGACGATCCTCGGCTCTACCGATAAATCCAAATATCCCATAATCCCCGGCGAGATCCCCGATCTTGACGGAGGAGACACCGTTCATCTCGGGTCCTGGGAGGGAAATGCCGTTAAGATGCACCAGGCACTTATATTTGCCGAGCATGTCGACGACATCACCATTGTAGGTCCGGGAAGCATCGACGGAAATGCAGGTGCGGCCGGCTGGTGGATCGACGTTAAAAAGTATCCCATCGGCAGACCCAGGCTTTTGTTCTTCAACCGCTGTGACGGTGTGCATATCCACGGCATATTTGCCGCTAATTCTGCCTCATGGCAGTTCCATCCCTACTTCTCCTCAAACGTCGATCTTATCGATATAGAGATCCATGCCCCTAAGGATAGCCCGAATACCGATGCTATTGACCCTGAGGCGTGTGACGTAGTTAACATCATCGGATGCCGCTTCTCGGTAGGTGACGACTGT
>JAZOWT010000117.1:0-5800 GCA_045659365.1 Eubacteriales bacterium
ATTCAGTACGGTGGCTCTATGAACGACGCTAACGCAGCAGAGCTTCTTTCCAAGGTTAACGTTGATGGCGGCCTTATCGGCGGCGCATCTCTTAAGACTGACAAGTTTACCGCTATCGTTAAGGCGGCAAATGCGTAAAACTCATTAAAATTTTACACGGGTATCACTTTAACCGATTAAATTCGTAAAATTAAGGAGAAAAAACAATGACTTTTGGTATTTTGAAGGAAATAAAAGAGGGTGAGTTCAGAGTAATCTGTACTCCCGCAGAGGTTGCAAGCATCGTTGCTTCCGGCCACACTGTTTACGCGCAGCACGACTGCGGTAAGGCTGCAGGCTTCCCCGATGAGAAGTATATAGCAGCAGGCGCACAGATCCTTGACACTATGGAAGAGATCTATGCTAAGTGTGATATGGTCGCAAAGGTTAAGGAGTTCTTCCCCTGCGAGTATCCCCTTATCAGAGAGGATCAGATAATTCTTGGTTGTATCCACCCCGCAGGACATCCCGAGGAGGTTGACGCGATCCTTGAGAGCAAGTGTATCGCCTTCACCGCAGAGGATGCTCACCGCTTTGGCTCTCCCAACTGTGAGGCAGCTGGTAAGCAGGGCGCACTCTTCGGACTTGAGTCCATGCTTTCCATCAATGGCGGTAAGGGTAAGTTCGTTGGCGGCTTCGCAGGCGCGCCCGCTATGAACGTTCTTATTCTTGGTTGCGGTCTTGTCGGTCAGGGCGCACTTTCCGTGCTTCACGCACTCGGTGCAAACTGTACCGTTATGGACATCAACCCCGGTACTCTTCGTAACGTGCTTTATCAGTACAACAGCCGTGTAAACACCATGTACTGCACTAAGGAGAACATCGCTTCCATCCTTCCCCAGACCGACATGGTTCTTAACTGTGTAAAGTGGCCCAAGCAGAGAAAGGATTTCCTCATCGACAAGGAAATGCTTAAGCTCATGGAGCCCGGCTCCGTTCTCGTTGACATCTCCAACGACGATCCCGGTGCTATCGAGTCCAGCCACGAGACTCACCACGACAACCCCAGATACGTAGTAAACGGCATCGTTCACTACTGTGTTGCTAACATCCCCGGTGCAGTTGCTAACACTACCTCCGTTGCATACGCTGCTGAGATGCTTCCCATGATCCTTAGCATCCTCAACGACGGTGTTAAGGAGTGCTGCGTTAAGGACGGCTTCTACAGACGTAGCCTTACCGCATACAAGGGTTACCTCACTCACGAGGAGACCAGTGCGATCCAGAACAAGCCCTGGATTCGCCCTGAGGACATTCTCGAGATCGCTGACAGAAAGATCGATCCCGCTCCTCCCGCAACCGTAACCAGATCCACCAACTTCTATAAGTAAGACATAAAAAATCGACCCGCTTCGGCAGGTCGATTTTTTTGTTTAATATATACCCGTGTCAATTTTTCGCGACATCTTCAAGGAAAAATATACCGTTTCCGTATCCAAGCTTACCGCCATTCTCCAGCATCTCGGCAAACGCGCGGCGCAGAGAGGTGTCACGCGGAAGCTCGCTTATCGGTGTGCCGGACTTCTTGAGAAAGATAAACGGCATCGGGGTATTTCTTTCGTCCGTGCACTCTATATTCTCAACTATATCAAAACGGTTCATAAACTTAATTATATTTGAGGTAGGGGGCAACAGCTCGCGGTTCTTCTCATAAAGCAGCCACGACGAGCATAAAAAGGCTATATCCGAAGTGCCGAGCAAATTGCAGAAAAATGCTTTCGCTTCCTTATAAGCTCTGTTGCAAAGCTTTTCCTCGAGCGGCTCGCCGTTTCTCGGAATATGTACACTGAGCACGGTGTCTCCCTTCTTAAGTATCTTGTCGCCTTTCTTATAGGTTCCGCCATTAAATTCGCGCACCTCAAACTGAAGTCTGCCGATCGCGATGATCCTTAATGAGAAGAAACGTACGTACCAGGTCCAAGGCTCAATGCCGACTATTCCGTGTATTGCCTCGCACTCCCTGATCTTATAGGTAAAGTCGGCAACCGTCAGGATGATGTTTTTCTTACTTACGCCAAGCTGTGCAAGCCTTGTGCGAAGCATTTTAGTCAGTGCGATACACAACACCATTTCTGCGGTATAAAGGTGTATTCCTGATGCCTTCGCGATCGCCTCAACCTCTGAGATAAGCTCAGGGGTGATATAATCGGTGTTTTTATCGTATCCGGAAAGAATTCTTTGAAACTTGTCACGCGCCTCACAAGACTCGTTTATACGCTCGTAGGCTATCGCCACCGCCACTCTCTCGCGCGGATCAAACTCGAACTCGTTCAAAAAACCGGTTATATAGCTCCTCATTTCAAAGCATCCTCCGTATAAGATCATCACAACAAGTATACCATTTTACTAAATGCTTGTCAATAATGCTATTGACAAAAAACATCCTGGGTGCTAAAATTGAAATATACCACTAAATAAACAATAGGAGCAAAAAACAATGTGGAGCGGAAAAAAGAAAGCAATAACATTTAGCTATGACGATGCGGTAACACAGGACATCCGCCTCATCGAGATGCTTGATAAATACGGCCTTAAAGCCACCTTCAACCTCAACTCCGAGCTTCTCGGCATGGACGGTATGCTCATTCGTGAGGGTGTCGAGGTGAATCACACCAAGATCCCCGCATCCGAGCTTGCTTCGATATATAAAAATCATGAGGTTGCCGCTCACACCCTCACCCACCCGCACCTGCCACCCCTTCCCGATGAAGAGGTAATAAGACAGGTCGAGCGCGATCGCCTTAATCTCTCCGATATCGTCGGTTATGAGGTTGTCGGAATGGCATATCCCGGTGGCGGAATGAACTACAATGACAGGGTCGCGAGGCTCATAAAAAATCACACGGGTATCAAGTACGCCCGTACAATATCCAACGGATACAGCTTTTTACCCCAAGAGGACCTCTATCGCTATAAGCCCACCGCATTTCACCTCGACTTCTATAATAATTATATCCTAGCCAACGATTTCTTCGAGAGGGAAGAGGAGGGAGTATTCTACATCTGGGGCCACGCCTACGAGTTTGACATCCACAACACCTGGGATCAGTTCGAGGAATTCTGCAAGTACATATCCGGCCGCGACGACATCTTCTACGGCACCAACAAAGAGGTACTTTTATAAAACAAGAACGGAGAGCATTTCACTCTCCGTTCTTTCATTTTACTTTTCTTCAAAATGATATATCGCGCTTGCAAAGTCGCAACGGGGGAATGCGGGGACTATGCCCACGCTCATCGCGGTCGAGCCCTTGAGGATTATACCAAGCTCGCGGACGAAGTACTTCTTGTTCGGGTCAAGGCCCTGAATACGTACTCGGTGCGCACCCGTGTTAAGTTTATACATACGTCTGTAACAGGTCAGAAGCGCGCGGCTCTTGTCCTTTGCCACTACCGCACAGCTGAAATAGTTGGAATATTTCGGGTTATCAATACGATAAAGATCGCCCTCAATAATAAGATCCTCGATCTCCTTATACTGTTCGACCTGCTCTTTTACCGCCGCCCTGTCCTCGTCGGTAAAGAACGTCGAGTCAAGCTCGTATCCCGTAGCGCCGAGATGTGCGATGTCTGCGCGGGTCTGGAAGGGAGTCATTCTGTTTACCTGGTGGTTCGGAACTGCCGAAACGTGACAGCTCATTGACGAGAGGGGATATGCAATTGAGGTGCCGTACTGTATAAAGGTTCTCTCCTCAGCGTCCGAATCGTCGGAAGCCCACGTCTGGGGGAAGTAGTAGAGCATAGCGGGGTCAAATCTCGCACCGCCCGACGAGCATCCCTCAAAGAACACCTCGCCGTTTGCGTTGATTATCCTCTCGCAAATGTCGTAAAGACCAAGCGCATACTTGTGCGCAAAGCCGTACTGCTCCTCGGCTGCTCTGCCTTGAGAGAAGAACTCGGTCACGTTTCTGTTCATATCCCACTTAACGTAGTCCAGCTTGTATTCGCGAATGATCTTGTTGACCGACTCAACGATATAGTCGCGCACCTCGGGCTTCGTCAGGTCCATCATAAGCTGGAATCTCGCGCGGCAGCTCTCGCGGCCGGGAATTCTGCCTATCGCATACTCGGGATGCGCGCGGAAAATGTCAGAGTCCTCGCTGATCATCTCGGGCTCAAACCAAAGTCCGAACTTCATTCCCTTTGCGTGTACGTAGTCGATAAACGCGCCAAGACCGCCCTCGACCTTCTTCTCATTTACAAACCAGTCGCCAAGGCCCGACGTAGCATCGTCACGCTTGCCAAACCAACCGTCGTCAAGCACGAAGGTGTCGATTCCCGTGCCCTCGACCGAGTCAACAATACCGCGCAGCTTCTCCATAGTGAAGGCAAATCGCGTGCCCTCCCAGTTGTTTATAAGGATAGGTCTTTTTGCCTTTGCGTATCTCTTGTTCACAAGATGCTCGCGGTAAGCATCGTGCAGCGCACGGCTCATTCCGCCAAGACCCTCGTCCGAGAATGCAATAACGATCTCGGGAGTTTCAAACTCCTCGCCTGTCTTAAGCGGCCACTCAAAGTCAAAGTCGTTGATACCGCCGGTAACGAGCACTTGGTCGGTGGGTGTGCGGTCTACGGTAAGCGCGTAGGAAGAAGAATACACAAGGTTAAATCCGTACGCCTCGCCGTGAGTCTCGGTCGTATCGGGGGTCATAATTGCGATAAAGGGGTTAAGCGCCGCGCTCGACGAGCCGCGCTTGGAGTCGATTTTCGTAACTCCGCGGTGCAGGCGCGTTCTGTCCTGCTGTCTTTCGTTAGCCCAGCCGCCATAAAGGGCAAGCATATCGTACTCTCCGTCAGGCAAAGTCATGGTAAAGGAGTACGCGCGCTTGAGGGTAAGCGTATCCTTTGCGTAGTTCTTATATACTATTCTTCTTGCAATAACGTCGCAGTCGTCGTAAACAGTGTAGTAAAGATCCGCTGCAAAATCAGATACCTTGTCGTAAAGGTGCAAAACGAGCGTCTCGCCGCCGTCCATCGAGGGCATGCCACATATCGCAGGCTTCTCCCCGAGTATATCATATCCGTCGTAAAGCAGGGTGGTGATAGAGTCACCGATAGGATTCTTCACCTCTACGCAGGGCTCACGGTAGTCGCCCGTGCCGAAGAAAGAAAGCTCCGATGCCATTGAATTAAATGAGAAAATACCATCCTGCGCAAATCCGCCGGGAGTTGTGGCCGCCATCGTTCCGAGGCTTCTTGTACGGGTGTAAAGGAGCAGATCGTGACCGATCTTTTTACCGAAATAAAGATGCTCGGCATAGCCGTAATTGTTGATAAAAAATGCGTAGGTAACGTTCTTACCGTCAAGGTAAAAGGTTTTTGTGGCGTTGTCAAAATGAATAGACATAACAGCCTCCTTCAATATATTATTCAGTTGTATTCTAACACATTAAAAAGTAAAAATCAACCTTTAATACAAAAAAATAAAAGCGGTCGGCAAGTATTCTGCCAACCGCATTTTTATGTAATTATTTTTCCTCTGATCTGCACGCCTCGGCATGCTCGTTGCGCTTTCTTTCCATAAATTTATTAAGCTTGTTAGCAAGCAGGAAAACAAGCACGACAAGTACAAGGCACACAGCAACAAAGACTATCCAGTGCCATACAGACGTGAACTTGTCAAAGGGAATGAGCGAAAGACCAAAGGTTATAGTTGCTATACCGATTCCTCTGCCGATAACGATAGAGGGAATGAACCACTTAAGCGACATTCTGATAGTTCCCGCCATCATAACGAGCGCATCGTCGGGAAAGATGGGGA
>JAZOWT010000118.1:0-32993 GCA_045659365.1 Eubacteriales bacterium
CGCGTTCATAACCTTGGCGTTTGCCTTGGATATTTCGCGTATTTCCTTACCGGAGAGGTAATGGGAATCCTTACTGCCGGTCTTTATTTCAAGCTTGTCGGTAGACTTTTTCATTCTGCATTACCTCCTCATCTTCGGGTCGAGCGCATCACGAAGGCCGTCACCGACGAAGTTGAATCCAAGAACTGCGATAACGATACAGATACCTGCGGGGCCCCATACGTTGAAGTAGTTCTGGAGAATGTCCATATCACTGGATATAATGTTGATCATCGTACCCCATGCCGCATAAGGAGCAGGAACGCCAAGGTTAAGGTAGGACAGAGTCGCCTCGTAGAGGATCATACCACCAAGAGAGAGTGACATCTGAACTATCAGCTGAGGCATTACGTTGGGAACGAGATGCTTGAATATCTTTCTGGGAACGGAGTAGCCCATTGCCTCTGCGGCAACCATGTACTCCTGCTCACGCAAAGAGAGGATCTGACCTCTTACAAGGCGGGCAGTACCCGTCCAGGAGAAGAGTGTCAGGTAAACCATTAGCAGGTATATCTTGTACTTACCGGGAACCTCCGCGGCATCAAGTATCATACTGATGATAAGAAGGATCGGAACACCGGGAAGACACATAAGAATGTCGCATATACGCATTATTACGTTGTCTACAATGCCGCCAAAATATCCTGCTACACCGCCGAGAATAACACCGAGGATGGTGATTACGAACACGGCAAGGAAGCTTACGGTAAGGGAGATACGACCGCCATACATAAGACGTACGAATACGTCATAGCCCTGCTTATCAGTGCCAAGGGGATGATCAAGAGAGGGGGGTGCAAGCGCATTGATACGAAGCTCCTTCTCTATTGTCTGATGTACGGTTATTTTGTTACCGTTCTCGTCAACGATAGTATATGTTGAGGTAGCGTACTGAGTTTTACCCGATTCGTCGAGCTCGATCTCGCCCCAAGTGTTATAAATAACAGGTCCAAGGAAGCTGAAGAGGAAGAGTGCGATTACCATTACAAGGCCGATGATACTCAGCTTGGAACGGAAGAAACGGCGCACGACCATACGGGTGGGTGACATAAGTCTTAAGTTTTTATCAAGAGGAGCTTCGGTATCCGCGCTCTTTGCGGATACCTCAGTCTCGTAAGAAGCCGCATCTTCGACTTCGTGGAGGGTTTTATTATCTTCCATTTCGTTAACGGCTCCTTTACTTTAATTTTACACGGGGGTCTACTACTGCGTACATAAGGTCTGCAAGAAGAACACCTATAACGCTAAGAATTGCAAGGAACATATTGTATCCCATGATGAAGGGGATATCACCTCTGTTCATCGCGGAAAGTGCTACGTTACCGATACCGGGAAGGTCAAATACCTGCTCGGTGATGATCGCACCTGAGAAGAGCGAGGGGAGAAGTCCTGCAAGTGTAGTTACTACGGGGATGAGAGTATTACGGAATGCGTGCTTGTATACAACCTTGCTTTCCTTTAAGCCCTTGGCTCTTGCAGTACGGATATAATCCGAGTTAAGAACCTCAAGCATATTGGTTCTGGTCATTCTCATTCGTCCGCCTATACTGAGTATGACGACGGTAAGAATGGGAATAAACATATGGTGCAGGTAGTCACCTATCAAGGCAAGTCCCGACAACGACTTGGTTGCATCGACAAGGCCCGATACCGGGAACCACTCGAGCTTGATTGCCAGAGCATCCTTAAGCATCTGTCCGAAGAAGAAGGACGGAAGTGAGATACCTATCATTACAAGAATAGTTACTATGTAGTCACGCAGGGAGTACTGATGAGTTGCGGCCGTGATACCGAGAGGTATCGCGATCATGAACTCGAAGAAGGTTGCTATGAGCGCAACCGCGAAGGAAACGCCCATATGCTCCTTAATAACCTGTGCAACGCCAACTCCGTGAACGAAGCTCGTACCGAGATCGCCCTGAACCAGCGCGCCAAGCCAACTGACATATCCCTTTAAAATTCCTAAAAAACTATCATCACCAAGACCATACATCTCGTACATTGCCTGGACCGTAGCCTCATCAACTATTGCACCGCCCTGGTTCATTGCATCAATCTTGTTCTGAATGAAGTCAACGGGCATAAGACGGATGAGGAAGTATATGATCATAGACACACCGAGAAGTATGAGTATCGATAATCCTAATCTTTTAAGTATATATTTTAACATTTTTTACTCCGAATCAGTTAGCAATCAGCTAGCAATTAGTTAGCGAATTCGATTTCCCAAATACGATCAAGGGGAGAGGTATAGGGGTTCATCTCAGATGCCTTAGGCATAGTGTCGGAATTGATTACGTTTGCGTTGTAAACGTATACGGTAGATCTCTGGTATACGGGAAGCTCTACTGCGAGGTCAAGAACAAGCTTCATAGCATCCTCGTAAAGAGCGGTACGGGTAGCCTGGTTCTCGGTCTCACGAGCTTCGTCGATAAGATCGGAAAGAGCAGCAAGAATGTTCTGCTCCTCTACTCTGGAGCTATTGGAAAGAATAGCATCGTAGCCCCAAGCGGTGGTGCTGGTAGCGGTAGAGTTCTTGTGGTATACCTGGTACATATCGGGGTCAATGGTAGAGCCCCAAGCAGCTGCCCAAACAGCAAGGTCACCGGTGTTGATCTTGGTGAGTGCCTGAGTATCGGGAACTACAGTGATGTTCCAGCCGAGATCGTTAAGAATAACTGCTGCATCTCTGAATACTGCATATGCGGGGTGCTCCTGAAGGTTAGAGCCTGCGATGGTGAAGGTGATCTTAAGATCATCGTCGCCTGCGGAAACACCTGCTGCTGCCATGTAGCCTCTGATAGCATCGATAGCTGCAGACTTATCAAAGGTACCGATCTGAGGATAGTCGTGATCGTTGTCGGTGCTGTAGTTACCGCTATCATCCTTGGGGTAAGCCCAGCTTACCTTAGACATAGGCCAGTAGATCTGAGAAGCAGTACCTGCACGGTAGTAGTCGATTGCAAGAGAGGTATCCATTGCGCACATGATTGCCTTACGGAGGTTGATGTCCTCAACCTTTGCAGCATTGATACCGATATAACCGTAACCGAGCTGGTCAGCAAGGAGGGATACCATTCCCTTACCCTCAAGAGAGTCGATGATCTCATAGTTCTGCTGAGTAAGCTGAGGAGTTACGTAGTGAACAGAGCCGTTAGAAAGTGCGTTAAGCGCGTTGTTAGAGCTTACAACCTGGAAACGGATCTTCTCGATCTTTGCATTGTTAAGCTCTGCACCAACAGTCTCAAAGTAGTTGTTAGCCTTGAAGTAAACAACGTTATCCTTGTAGAAGTCGGTAGTAGAGGGAGTGTCGCTGTTGTCCTTGTTGGTTGCCTTGTAAGCACCAGCGCCTACGGGGATCTTGATGTTACGGGTGGACTGAACTACATCAGTCATGAAGGAGTAGGTACCGTACTCAACACCGAACTTGTTGTTTGCGATATCTACGCTAACGGAAGAGCCCTCGCCGTAGTAGTGCTGAGGAGCAACGGTAAATGCGAAGTTCCAAACTGCCTTGGGGTCAACACCGTCGATGGTGATCTGAAGAACGTCATACTCACCCTCGCCTGCGGGAGTACCGTCAGTGTTGTGAGAGGAAGCAACCTTGTACTCGTTGCCGTTTACGGTAATGGTAGCACCCTTGGTAGCATCCTGGTGACCAAGAGAAACGGTACCGGAGATGTGGTCAACGGCAAGAGATCCGTCAGACTTCATGTTCTCCTTAAGAACTACCTCAGTAGCCTTTGCGGTATAGTCGGTAAGAAGCTCGTTTGCGGTTGCCCAGTACTGAAGAACTACGTCGAGCTTACCGGTGATGTTATCCTGGAAAACGAAGTTGATAGCTGCATCCTTGTTATTAACGGTAGCAGTGTTGTAGCCGGGGGTAAGCTTGGTGATCTTATTCTTGTTCTCTACGTAGTCACCGTTGTCGTTGTAGTACTTCTCGTACTCTACGGTAACGTAACCCTCGGAGAACATGAAGCAGAACACCTCATCCTTAAACTCATTCCACTCGGAATAAGGAGCCTCGGTGTATGCTTCCTTTGCACTTGTGTAGTCTCTGCCAAGCTCTTCCTTAAAGAGCTCGAGAGTCTTCTTATAGTCAGCAAGAAGCTGTGCATTGGTAACCTCGGAGGGGTTAACGGAGATCGCCTGCTTGTAACCGGAGGAGGGATTGGTGTTGCCAATAGCCTCAACCATCATATCCTCGGTAATAGCCTCGTTGGGGTTCTTCTTCTTAAGCTGGTTGAAGAGGTTGATAAGCTCCTGTCTACGAGCCTTTGCTCTGGAAAGAGCAGCAGAAGAAATGAGGTCGTCGTAGTTGCTGTCGGAGTCAGCACCGATCTTCTGGGTTCTGTATGCGGTAAGACCCTTGATATCGGTGGAGTAAATGGTGGAAGAGCCCGTGTAAACGGGGTCAAGGTAGAGGTAAAGGTTGAAAAGAACGTCCTCGATAGTGAGAGCGTGACCGTCGGAGAACTTGATACCGTTCTTAATTACGAAGGTATAAGTGGTCTCATCTGCAACGGAGTCGTACTTGTACTCAAAATCCTTAGTAACAACAGCCTCGTTATCGCCGAATGCGACACCGATCTCGCCGTTTTCATAGGTGGAGCCGAGCATTCCGATCTGAGTCATCGCAACGATAGTATTGTCGGCACCGGAAGTTGAGAAGAAGGGGTTAAAAAGTCCGTCAAGCTCCTCGGACATGATAACGAATGCGTCGGGAGCTTCTTCCTCACCGCATCCTACGAAGAGCAGTCCCATACCTGCACAAAGAGAGAGGCAGAGTATAAGGGAAATAATTTTCTTCATCTTTTGGTTTCTCCTTATATATTCTTATTTTTAGAAAACTTAATTATTGCTCAGCAACTACCACGGTAACTGTTACCTTATTTCCTTCAATGGTGACGGAAATGGGATCAGTATACTCGTCTGTGGGCTCAAGAGCCTCACAGGTAATGCCCGAGATATCAATATCGCCAACAGAACCACTGCCGCAAAGCAATCCGACCGTAGTGGCGTCAGTAATAAGAGGAGTGGGGGTAATTACGATATTACCGCTGATTTCAAAGCCGGTAAGCGTTGCACCGCTTGAAAGTGTACCGCAAAGCAGACCAAACGAAGCATCGGGACGGCGCGAGCCTGTTTCTATATTAAGTGTAACGTTTTCAAACTTAACGTCCTTAATAGTTGCAGAATCTGCGATCGATCCGAAGAGACCTGCGTTTGACTTTGCTGCATCATTCTGGGTTACCGTAATGTTACTGAGGGTATATCCGTTACCGTTGATGGTGCCGGAGAAATTACCATACGTAAGAGTGTTTTTCCAACCCTTACCTGTAAAATCAAGGTCTGCCATAATGTTGTAGTTGCCGGTAGGAGATGCGTACCTGATAAAGTGATCGGCGGTATAGATGTTATACCAGTTGCCGTCAAGCATATCAACGTAAAGGCTCATAACGTTGCCGGATGTGGTTGCGTTTTCAAGATTGATAACGCCGCTATGAGGTATTGTAGGATCGGTAACAGGAGTTGTACCGTTCTTGTCAAGATATACAGCCGAGAAGGTCTTGTTATCAACCTTGGGGAACTCGTGCATATCAAGCTGACCGGTTGTGGTGTTCCACTCGGGAACGGTTACCTTATTGATGTAGATGGGGTCGAACTCGTAGCTTCCGATAAGGTCACCGGTATTGATGTCGTAAAATTCATAGGTGAAGCGGGGAGCCCATGCCGCATAAAGTGTAACCACGGGGGTATCTGCACCCTCAACACTTGCGGGATCAACTGCAAGCTTATCCTTTGCAAAGTCCCATCTGCCGGAGTAGGTATATGCTACAGGCTTGCCGGACTGGGATGCGATATTGCCATCCTCGTCAAGCTCGTTCCCTGCCCCGTCGGTAACCGCAGTCTTCTCGGTGTACAGCCTGCAAGGAAATAACCCGTTTTCTGAGGAAGGAATGCATTTTCCTTACCTCTTACAGCGCTATTGTCAGGGGATACAAGCGTTACAAGCTTCTCACCGTTGTCATTGGTAGGCAACGTGGAAAGCGAGTAGGTATCCACGATAACGGAGGTGTTCGTAGTGAATATACCGCCGTTCGAGTCGTACTTGATGCTCACGGTATAGCCCTCGTCCTCATAGCCGTCGTAGGGACCCTTAGAGCCCCCACAAGACACCATAAGTGCCGCGGCCATGACGAGTATAAGCGTGAGGATCAATAATTTAATCCTATTATTCATTTGTCTGATCAGTTTCCTTCTTTTCAGAATTTTCCACGTCAGTATTCACGGATTCTTCCTTTGTTTTGGAATCCGCTGCAGTGTCAACAGGCTTTTCCTTTTTCTTATCAAGGAAGTATCTTACGATCACTGCACCGCCGCCAACAACAACGAGAACCACGGTAACTATGATAACTGCAACGGTGTAATCTCCCTCTGCCTCGCCAGCATCGTCGCCGGTGTTGGTGTTATCATCCTCCTCAGGAGTCTGAGCGGACTTGAGAGCGGCGATCTTTCTCTCCGCTGCTGCAAGAGTCATGTAGTAGTCGTAGATGAGAGCGCGCTGCTCGTCGGTAGCGATCTTGTCGTATGCCGCGCGAGCAAGGAGAACGAGAGACTCGTGCTCAAGCTTTACAGATGAGGGAATCTTGAGGATCGCCTCGATAGCCGAGAGAGTTATGTCGTCTGCTGCAAGAGCACCGTCGATAACAGTGCCGAAGTACTGACCGTAAATGAAGGTCTCGTACTGCTGACCGTTAGAGGGTCTTACCATAACGAGGTTATTCTCAACGTGGCCGATGTAATCAACGAAGTTAGCGCCATAGTAAACGTTGGAGTAAAGACCGCCGGTAACGTTCCACATGTAGTAAGGAACGATTCCAAGGCCCTTAAATACTACGGGCTTGCCGGAGGGAGTACCGTCGTTCATAATGTAGCTGTAATCACCGGTTGCGGGAAGGTTCTCAAGGGACTCGTAGTAGGTGTTGTCGAACTCCTCCTCAAGTACAGGAGCCTGATAGCTCTTGAAGATCACGGTAGTGAGGTCGTAGCAAGCAAAGAATGCCTTGTGTCCGATAGAGTTAAGAGTATGAGGAAGATCAACTCTTACAACGTTAGAGCCTGCAAATGCATAAGAGGTAACGCGAACGGTATCCTCTGCAACGGTTGCAGCCTTATCGGTGCCGGTGTAAACTATAAGCTCAAGGCCGTAAGGAACCTGGCTGTAAAGGGAGCCGTCGATAACCTTTACGGTTTCGCTGATGTCGAATGTGTAGGAGAGAGAGGTATATTCCTTGCCGTTGAAGGTCTCAACCACTTCGATCGAGAAGGGTGCAACCTTGGAGAAGGCGAAGGGGTTATCTCCGATCTCTACGATAGAGGATCCGAGGGTAACCTTGAACTCATTGAGAGCTACGGAGCCGTCCTTGTTAAGGAGGACCTTGCCGTCAGCATCAGTGGGAAGGCTCTTCATGAACGCGTGGTCACCGATGGTGATTGCGCTGGAAAGATCTGCCTCGGTAATTGCAGTGTATGCAAAGGAGTATGCGCCAATGTTCTGAACGTTCTCAAGACCGATCACACTGTCAAGAGTCTCACAGTAGCTGAATGCGCCCTCGCCGATATCTGTGATGTTATCGCCAAGAATTACATCGGTAATCTTGCGGCAGTATACGAACGCGTAATCACCGATCGTCTCAGCAGAGGAAAGATCAAGTGAGGTAAGACCGCTTTCTGCAAACGCGTAGCCCTCTAATGTTACAACCTTGCCGAGGTTAACCTTCTGAAGTGAAACAGTAGCTGCGAATGCGCCCTCGGGAACAACGGTCACGTTATCACCGAGTGTTACCTCAGTAATCTGCAGACAGAACTTGAATGCAAACTTACCAAGGCTCTCAAGAGCGGTAAGATCTACCTCAGTAAGCTGGGGTGCGTGGTAGTTATAAAGGTAGCTATTGTTCCTGATGTAGGGATTGGTGTAGTAGGTATCGGTGTAAAGCAGAGTTACATCACCGGAGAATGCATAGTCGCCTATGCTCTTCACACCGGAAAGATTGATGCTCTCAAGCTTAGTACAGTTGTAGAATGCTCTGAGACCAATGGTCGCGCCATCGCCAAGGGTTATTTCCTTAAGCTCGCATGCACCGAAGAATGCATCCTCGCCGATCTCTACGTTCTCACCGATGGTAAGAGAGGTAAGCGCGGACTTGTACTTCTGGTAGTAGAGCTTCTTGCCGTTGTCGGTGTAGTAAGGAATCTGATCGCCCTTATCTACGTTAACAAGGCTGGTCGCAGGATCAAGCATAAATGCCTTGTTGCCAAGAGTAACGTTGTTTTCGATTCTTACGCTCTGAAGCTTCATGCAGTCGAAGAATGCACCCTCACCAACGGTGATGCCGTCCTTAATAGTAACGTGAGTAAGAGCGGTGTTCGAGAATGCGTAAGGCTGAATGGTATCAAGAGAATCGTCGAATGCGGGAAGAGCGGTAATTGCAGTGCCTGCAAACGCGTACTTACCAACGGAGGTAAGCTTACCAAGGGATACGGTTCTGAGGTGATCACAGTTGTAAAGCGCGTAAGCGTTAACCTTAGTTACAGAGGGGATCACAACGGAGGTAAGCTTGGTGTTTGCGGAGAATGCGCCGTTACCGATCGTAGTTACGTTAGCATCGAGAAGCTTGAACTCGCCGGAAACGTTGGGAGAAACAAGAACGAGAGTCGTGCCATCCTTGGAAATAAGGTATGCACCGCCGTCCTGCTCCTGGAATACGGAGTTATTCTCATCTACGGAGAATGCGGTAAGAGATGTATTGTAGAATGCAAGCTCGCCTATAGAGGATACATCCGCACCGATAAACAGGTCGGAAAGCTCAAGACAGCCGGCAAACATACCCTCGGGAATAACAACAGTGTTTACTTCCATCGAGGTAAGGGATCTACAACCGTTGAATGCATAAGCACCGTACTTAACGGTTTCAGCCATTACGACAACAGTTTCAAGTCTCTTGTTGCCGGAGAATGCGTAAGCACCAATGGTCTGAAGAGTTTCGGGAAGGGTTATCGCGGTAAGATATTCGTTACCTGCGAATGCATAGTCGGAAATTGCACATGCAGAGTCAAGGGAGATCTCGCCTGCGAGGTTACAATCCTGGAATGCCCACTTGTTGATAAGCTTAACATTTTCAATGCCGGTAACCTTGGTAAGAGAGGTACAACCCATGAATGCGCCGTGCGCAATAGTTCTTATGGTCGAAGGAAGAACGACCTCCTCAAGTGCGGTAAGACCTGCGAATGCATACGCGCCTATCTTCTCAACGCCCTCGGGGATAACGACCTTCTTTATGGTATCATCACCGATGTACCAGGGCTTCAGCAGGTCGGGGGACTCCTCAGTTATCTCGCTGGGATCCTTAGCAATGTGCTCGCTGTTGGAGAATGCAAACTCGCCAAGCTCGGTGAGCATAAGATCATCGGGGATCACTACGGTGCCGCCGTTACCGAAGTAGTGCATAAGCCAAGGGCCCTGAGTTATATAGGGATTCTTAACCTCGATATCAACGGTCGCGGAGTAATAGGTGCTATTGCCATCGAGAAGAACTCTGATGCTTACAGAGGAGAAGCCCTCCTCGTTTGCAACGATCGTACCTGTCTGGTCAATGCTTACGATAGAATCGTTATAGGATTCGAATACAACAGTAGTATCATTCGGGAAGAATGAATCAAGCTCGTACAGAAGACGTACAGACTCTGAAGGATACATCGAGAGGGTGTATCTGCTTCCAAACTTGGTCAATGAACCAGTTTCGCCTATATCTCTGTCGGCGCTTGCGATCTGATAATATGCTTTAAGAGTTTCGTATCCGGTAAGCGCGAATACGTCTGCAACGGGCTTATCGTATCTCTTGTAGCCCTCATCACCCTCACCAAGGACGGTAACCTTAAGGTGTACGGTCTGGCCGGATGTAGGACTCTTTGCGATGATGGTGGAAACACCGGGAGCGATTGCAACAAGCTTGTTGTTTACAACGTTTACTGCCTTGGTGTTGGTGGAGCTGTACTCAAGAAGCTCAGTCCACTCGGTGCCGGGGTATGCAAGAGGATTGAGGGTATATACCTCGTTGGGGCTAAGAGTTACCTCGCCCTCCTCAAAGTAGAAGTCAGCAAAATCATCGGGAAGCGGTATCTCGTAGGTCGCGTTGTTAAGCGCGTAGTCATAAACCGCTACAACGATAGAGTTCTTATTAGCGGCAAGCGCCTTTACCTCGTATATGTAATCGGTAAGCTCATATACGACGTAGTTAGTGGAGTTTGCGTTGGAGTAAATAGGAGTAAGATAGCTCTTGAAGGAGTTAAGCGCATAGCCCTTGGAATCGCTACCGCTGACGTAACCGACCTGCATAGCCATCGAATGGTGGTTATCATAAACCGCTATCTTTGCAAACAGACGCATCTTGTTTGCGTTACGGTCGTACTCAGTGTAGAACTCACAGTCAGTAACTGCGGGTGCCTCAAAGTCGGCCGTCATCGGGAACTCAAATACGTTCTTCTCGTTAACATCAAGTCCGCCATCCTCATATCCGGTATAGCCTACGAGCTTAACGTTATACTGTGTATTGTTTTTGAGATTATACTTGGAAGCATCAAATTCAACCGATACGCTTGCAGGACGGATGGTTCCGCCGTCACCGTAAGACTTTCTTACGTCATACTCGGTTTTTTCGAAAATCACCTCAC
Organism: Eubacteriales bacterium; assembly: GCA_045659365.1. Lineage (GTDB taxonomy): Bacteria > Bacillota > Clostridia > Oscillospirales > CAG-272 > UBA1740. The sequence goes on from JAZOWT010000118.1 coordinate 10,777, forward strand.
CTGTCTGTGAGTCGGTGATAATGATGTCTATCTTAGCTGCATTTCTGAGTGCGCCGGCCCATACGAAGCGGATCGTATGTATGCTACCGTCCGTGTTTGAAAGCGCGATGTAATCTCTACTTGCGGAAATTACCTTATCTTCAGGGTTCTGAATGAAGTAGTAAGATCCAAGGTAGCAGATGTAGTCACCCTCAATGCCACCGATAGGACGGGATGCATACGCATCAGGAAGAGTCTTATCGAGAGTCTGGATGGAGTCGTTAAGCTCGTCCGCGTTAGTTTCAAAGTAATCAAGGTCGAAGAGGGGTGCCTGGTTCCAATCACCGTAGAATGCAAGGTAAGGAACGCTGAGATCGATCTCAGTGCCAGATACAGCATCGAGAACAACGTAGCCCTCAACGAACATACCGTTCTCGAATGACTTATCAAGGTATTCCTTGTCTGCATCGCTGAGCACGACCTGTACAGTTACGTCAACTACCTTGCCCGCGGGTACGGTAAGAGTAGTGCCGGAGAGAGAGCCGCCGTTGCCAACGGTAACGTTGAGCTTTGCACCCTCAAGGATGTAGCCCTCCTGAGTAACGGTGGTCTCACCCTTGTGAGTAAGAGTATCACTTACGCCCTCGGTCATAACGTATGCCGAGATGTCGTAGGAAAGAGAGGTAGTGCCGAAGTTGTTTACGGAGAAGTTAAGGTTGTATACACCGGTCTTTGCAGGATCGTCGCCAAGCTCGATCTTGGTCTTATCCATAAGAGATCCGTCTTCTCTGTCGTAGGTCATGATGTATGCCTTGGTAGCACCTGCGGAGGTAAGGTTTGCAAGACCTGCGCCCTGCTTTCTTACTGCATAAGGAAGACCTGTCTGGTTATATACGATGTCCGCAGTGGACATGATGAGTCTGTTTACCATAGCGGCTACAGCAACGGAATCGCTAGCAATCTCGGGGAATGCCTCGACTACGTACTGGCGCATGAGCGCTACAACGCCTGCCATGTTGGGAGATGCCATTGAGGTACCGGAGATACGCTCGTATCCACCACCGGTAAGTGCGGAAAGAATGTCACCACCGTGTGCGGTGATCTCGGGCTTGATCTCAAGGCTGGGAGTAGGACCCCAGGAGGAGAAGTCAGACATGAAGGGACCGGACTTCTGATCAGCTGCGATCTTAAGAATGCCGCCGCCCTGTGCAGCAAGCTTCTCACCGTCGTCCTGGCTGATGGAGCAAAGAGGAACAGTGGTTCTACCTGCATTCATCTTAATGTCACCGGCAACGTTGTTATAAATGATAACACCTGCTGCGCCGGCCTTCTGAGCTGCGGTTGCCTTCTCTTCGAAGGTGGTGGATCCACGGCGGACAAGTGCGATCTTGCCGGTCATATCAAGTCCGGTATAGTCAACGGGACGTCCGGCGCCGGGGATTACTACGTATTCAATTTCCATTGAGGTCTTGCCGTCTACAAGCAGCTCATCAAAGAAGTTCTTCTCCTTGGATGCGCTGTTGGTTGCCTCAACGAAGTAAATGATATCGTCTCCGTTAAGCATGTAAGGAGTCTTTACACCCTTAATGGATGCTACGGAGAGAGAGCCCTTGTAGGTAGAGGGAGAACCAACAGTACCAACGTCGGGGTTGGAGGTAAGAGGAAGGTTACCGTTCTTCTCAGAGCCGAAAGCCGAGCTGTAGCTGTTGGATGCTGCTACAACAACGCTGACACCGCACTCGCGAAGCTTGTCGTAAACCTCATTGATGTGAACCTCATCGGTCTCACGGCTGAAGCCGCAGGCAGTACCGAGGGACATGTTGATAACGTCAACACCGAGAATTGCACAGTCCTCAAGTGCAGCAAGGATCCATGAGGTATAAGCCGACTGGTAAATATCGGAGAATATCTTCATCGAAACGAGCTGTGCATTGGGTGCAACACCGGTGATGGTATCGTCACTTCCTACAATAACACCGGATACGTGAGTACCGTGGTTGCTCTGCAGAGAGTAAACATCGGGATCGTAATCCGCATAGTCGAATGCGAAAGGAACCTTATCGTTAAGGTAGAGGTCATCTACGGTAAGGCCGGGATAACGCTTGTATGCCTCGGTCTTTTCGTACAGAGCCGCTACCTGAGCCTTGGTAAGACCAAGCTTGCTTCTGTCAGCGGTGAAGTTCGCTACGCTGAATGCGGAGTGAGTGTAGTCAAGACCTGTGTCAAGGACTGCTACAACAATGCCGGTTCCGTCGTATCCGAAGTTCGAGCTGTTGAAGATACCGGTTTCCTCGTAGTAGTCAACGTTGTTGTTTACAAGCTTGTTCTCTGAAAGCTCGTAAACCTCACCGACTACGGGAGTCTGTCCCTTTTCAAGAAGTGAGCACGCATCTGCAAAGTCACCTGCCTTGATAAGGATCTCAAATCCGGTGAAGATAGTATCGTAAGAGAGTCCGGTGGAGTAGGAAATGTTCTTATCACTAAGCTTCTTGGTAAGCGCATTCTTCTGTGCGGTTACCTCGCTTCTGATAGCAACAGCCTGCTCGGAGAGTGCGAACTCTGCGAGAGTCATAGACTTATCGCTCTTTTCATAAGCATCGATGATAGCGGACTCACTCATCATGACGATGACTGAAATCTCCTGATCATCCTTGACGGTTTCGGGGAGCTGATATGCTACCGATCCATCAAGATACTGCTGGTAGTTGGTATCGACGTTGTACACCTGCTTAATGCCCTCAGCGGTCTCACCGTATGCGGGGAGAACGTTGGCAAGAAGTATGGCGACTGCCATTGCAATAATGACAAGTGACGACGATACTTTTGTAAGGATCTTCTTGTTCATTGGTTTGATTTCCCTTCTGAGTTTATGCTAAATTTTATTAAACACATATTATAGCGTATGGACACGCGTTTATTATTCTAGCATATTTTTAGAAAAAATGCAAGAGTTTTTTCGTATTTACCCGTATAAAAATTAAATGTTTACAATTAGGCGCAAAAAATAAAGATTTTTATGATTTTTTTGCGCGATTTTATAGAGATGATCACAAAACGAAAAATGACGGAAAATGACATCGAAATTTCGGTTTTTCCTGTCATTTTTCCCCCCGTGTGATTTTTTGGTGTCATTTTTTGAAATTTCGCACCGTCAATCCTTCATTTTTGCGCATTTATCAACGTTGCCTGCAGATCAACAAATCTATTGACTTTGACAACACATTATGGTATAATAAAATTTGCGCAATCGGATAAATATACATCGGAGATGCTTAAAAACACCGCGATGCATAAATTTTATCCACCAAAACTTAAATGAAAGGACAGTGTTTTTTCTATATGAATGAAAGCAAAATAAGGCGCATTCACCTCGTCTATGCGTGCGTGCTCAGCGGACTGTTGCTTGCGGTATCCGTACTTTTTATAGCATCCTGCATAGGCATTTACACCAGTGGTGACCGCCCATTTACACGAGAAAGCATAGGTGCCGCATTCAGGCGAATAGCCCCTGTAGTGTATATCGCTATCGCCGCTATTGCAGGTGCAGTTGCACTCAAGATCGTGCTTCCCTACACTAAAAAGGACAAGGCAAGCATCCCCCTGTCGATGACTCTTAACCGCCTTACGAAGAGATGTCCGATGGCATCATGTACAGAATCCGAGCGTGCGAAGATCGAACGCGAAAGATTGGTAAGACGCATACTTATATACGGCGGCGCGGTAATCGTTGCCCTGTCTATGATCTTCTCCCTTATATACGTTCTCACACCCGGCAGATTTCCCTACGAGGACGTCAACGAGGAGATTGCAACGGCAGTGGTCGTTGTCTTCGCATATTTCCTTCAGTCGTTGGTCTATGCACTGGTTGCTTCATTTTATGTTAACGCGAGCATGACGCGCGAGATAGAATATATTAAGGAAGCAATCGCAAGACTTACAAAGGACGGCATCAAGGTAACTCCCGAAAAGGAAGCCGAGCCCCTTATCAAAAGCAAGCTTACGCTTATCGCAAGATGCGTGATCCCCGTGGTTGCGATCGTGTTTATAATACTCGGTATCAGCAACGGCGGTATGAACGACGTGCTCCAGAAGGCTGTACGTATTTGTACCGAATGTATAGGAATGGGGTGATTTAAGTGAAGAATATCAAAAAAGGTTACTTACCGTATCTTATAGGTTCTATTGCCTGCTTTGTAGCAGAGCTTGTATTGTTCTTCTTCGCACTCTTCCACGGCTCTGCACTGACACTTATACTTTCGATCATTTCTGTTGTCGCGACAGCTACCATTTCATGGATCGTTTACTGTACATCAAGCGGTCGTACAAGCAGATCCGATACAAAAGAAAGAAAGGGTGTAAGATTTTTCTTACCCTCAAAAAGACGTCTGATACAGCTTTACTGCGCCCTGCTCTTCAACGCACAGGTAAAGGGCTTTATCACCGGTCAGATCTACAAGGGACCGCTTAAAAACATTTGTACCCCCGGTCTTAACTGTTACTCCTGTCCCGGTGCATCCGGTGCTTGTCCTCTCGGTGCATTGCAGAACGCATTTGCCTCATCCGGTAAGCGCGCGCCCTACTACGTCATCGGCATAATAATGCTGTATGGTATCATTTTAGGACGTACGATATGCGGTTTTTTGTGCCCGTTCGGTCTTATACAGGATCTTTTGCACAAGATTCCCACACCTAAGCTCAAGAAGAACAAGGTAACGAAGGTTCTCTCTTATATTAAGTACGTATTGCTTGTTTTCCTTGTCGTGATAGTACCCATTCTCTACGGACTTCGCAACGTTCCCCTGCCTGCATTCTGTAAGTACATCTGCCCCGCAGGAACACTTGAGGGTGCGATGGGACTCCTCTCCAACAAGGTAAACGAGTCTAGCCTTGGAATGCTTGGCCCGCTCTTTACATGGAAATTTGCATTGCTTGTAAGCTTTGTTCTGGCATGCATATTCATTTACCGTTTCTTCTGCCGTTTCTTCTGCCCTCTTGGTGCGCTGTACGGCATATTCAACAAGTTCGCGATCCTCGGCATCAAGCTTGAAAAGCCCAAGTGTGTGGATTGCGGAAGATGTATCAACAAATGTAAGATGGACATAAGCCAGGTCGGTGACCACGAGTGTATCAACTGCGGCGAATGTCTTGAGGTCTGCCCCACTAATGCGATAAGCTGGCGCGGCAGTCAGATCTTCCTTCCTCCCAACGAGATCGATGAGGAGAAAAAGAAGGGAGCGCCCCTTAACGATGAGGAAAAGCAGATCCTCGCAGAAAAGCGCGAAAAGGTCAAGAAGCGCACGTTCATTGTAAAGATCGTTGCGGCAGTGCTTTCTGTTGCTTTGCTTGGCTCGGCACTCGTTTATTACAACTTTATCTACGAGGATGCACACACCCTGCACGTAGATAAAGACGGTGACGGAACCTGTGACGAGTGTGATTCTCTTATCGGAAACGTAGTCGGTGCGGCATGCTACGGCTACGATATCAAGCTCTTTGATGAAAACGGACTTACCGGCGAGACCTTTAACCCCGCGAACAACCACGGAAAGATCACCATTATAAACTTCTGGGGTACATGGTGCTCCGGCTGTCTTAAGGAGCTTCCATATTTCGATCAGATAGCCACCGAATACAAGAACGACGTTACCGTGCTTGCGATCCACACGGATATGCTCTTTAACGATGCGAATTTCTCTGCGGCACAGTACGTGCTTGAGAATTACCCCGATTCCGATATGATATTCGGTAAGGATGAGGCTATGACCGGCGTAAATGCTGACGAGTATTACACAATGCTCGGAGGCTCAGGATCATATCCTATCACTCTCATTCTTGATGATGAGGGCATTATAATTGCAAAGTTCATGCACGAGGTCACATACGACGAGTTGAAGTCGGTGATCGATGGCGAGCTTGCAGATTAAAACAAAAAATGCGTTCCAAACGGAACGCATTTTTTATTTTTTGGTTATATTACTGTGCGATAAGAGTAAGGGTGATCTCGGTAGTACCTGCAGATACGTGGATATAACCCTCAGCATCAACGTCACTGGGATAAGCGTAACCGGTAGGAACGCTGAGCACTCTTGCCTTAAGCTCCTCTCCGCTGGGATTGAAGCGGACTACCGCCTTGCCGTTTGCATCGGTAGCTACGGGAGTCTGGCATACACCACCCTCGCATATCTGAACAAGAACTCCGGAGAGTGCATTGCCGTTATTGTCAACGAGCGTGATGGTGTGAGCCACTCTGGTGTCAGCTGCAAGAGAAATAACAAGAGTAGTCTTATCGTCATCAAACTGCATCTCGGTGGTGCTCATGATGTATCCCTCGGGAACGGAAACGATGTTTGCCTTTACGTAGCCAACCGCCTTAAGAGAAGCAGTAGCCTTACCCTCGGAGTCGGTGGTGATCTGAGCGGATGTGTAGTTGCGGGTAGAAAGAGTAAGAACTACACCGGGAATAGCGCGATTGTTAACGTCCATAACGATTACGGAATACTCAGTCTTTCCGTCGTCCGTATTGCCTCCAACGTCAGTGCCACAGGTATCACACTTGCCGTTGGAATCGTTATCAACGTGATCGGTACAGCTTGCATCATCGCCGCATGAGGTGATGAGCATACCGAGAGAAAGAACAAGAGAAAGAACAAGCAAAATGCTAAAAATCTTCTTGAAATTCATGTTTTTGTACCTCCATAGTGTTGTTTTGTTATATTTTGTCGCAATCAGGATGCAGAGTAGGTCACACAGGTAAAATGCGCTATAACGCTATCCTGATCGGAAGATGAATAAGCGATAGTAATAGTGGTATTGGGATTAACTACAACGGTGATATTGCCATCTGCATCGGGGGTGTAATCGGTGCCTCCGACAGTAACTGTAATACCCTTCGCTGCAGTAAAGGTAAGAGTCGCCTTTGTGGTGCTTACAAACACATTCACAGGACTTGCGGTATTAACAAGCACGGCAAGATCCTTGCTGTCTTCTGCAGAAAGAGGAGTTACGTTAATGGGAGATGCCTCGCTTCCGAACGTACCCTCGACCTCATAGCAGCACGCAAAAAGCCATGCATTTTCAGTAACAACAGAGTCTGCATCATCGCCAAAGATCATACCGCTCCACCAATCGCGGTGGTCACCGGTGTTCTTAATTGCATCGGCAATAGTCTTATCCATGGGGATAACTCCCTTGGAGCCGCATGCGGCTGCATACGCTTCGATGAGAGTATTATAGCTTTCCTTTCTTACAAGGGTTCCGTTGTCATCGTAAACGTAGCAGACCATACGGTCGGTTTCGCAAATGGTAACGAATGACGGAAGTATAAGACCGGGCACGTGGGTGTTGCCTGCGGCAGATATCTTAACGTAGATCACAGGGCCGTCAACGGTGCCAAGGTGGTAATATCCGTCAGCCTCACTATAAACAACGTTAAGCATAGGATCTGTGATATCAACGTCAGTCAATGAGTTATTTAAAAGGTTATCCACCTTATCAAGGGGCTGTGCCGGATGAATATCGGTGTATCCCATTTCGGGGATATAGTTGCCGATGCGCTCAATAACGATAACGGCATTCTTTGCGGTATCGGAATTAACACCGAGAACGAACTGTGATGTACCTCCGGAGCCGGCATTGATGCCGCTGTCAGGAACGGTAATGTCGAATGCACCGTCAACCTTGTCGGCAAGATTGTATGCCTGGATAAAATGCACTGCACCGTAATATCCAAGCTCTGCATCGGCAGTCTGGCAGAAGAAACGGTATATACCGCTTACCTCAGGGGTAAAGAGGAAGTATGACATCTCTGCCCTGTCGATCGTAACGTACGTCGCGCCGACGGAAACCTCTTTTGCGTCGTATTCAGCGCGGCCCTCGAACATATTGTCCTCCATAGCGGTAAGACACCAGTCACACTTGCCGTTCTCGTCGGAGTCAACGTGAGCGTTACAAGGCACGTAGACGGCATGAGCGTCACCGGGAACGTTGTAAACCGTGACGGTCGCCTCGGTTTTTGTAGCAGTGAATACCGCCTGTGTCTTATCGTAGGCATACTCCACGTTGGGGAATGATATCTCAGCAATATAGTCACCGGGCATAGCCTCAAAGCTTGCCGTACCCGCATTGGAAAGGCGCTTGGTAGCAACTACCTCATCGCCCTTATAGAACTCAACGACAGCTACTACGTCAGCAGGTGTATTTGAGTAATCTACAACATTGAGGGTGTAAGTTACGGGAGCATCGGGCTCGGGTGTTTCGCCTGTATCACCGCAGGAGCAGATCACAAGCATTGTTATTAAAAGCGCGCACGCGAGAGCGAGGAGCTTTATCTTTTTCATTTTCATAATTGTAGTCCTTATATGATTATGCGGCATCGATGAGCTCGTGCCGCATAATCCAAAAGTCTTATTTTATTATGCGGTAGGACCGAGATTGTTGTAGTAGTAGCACAGCTTTATCCATGAATTAGCAACACCGTTAAAGGTGAACTTATCCATAAGCATCTGAAGGATCTCGGCAAGCTCTTCATTGACCGCCACACAGCCCTGAAGCTCGGGGTGACCCTCGGGATATACGATATCAGTCTTATCCGAATCGGTGTACTGGATAGCTGCATCGTAGATCTGCTGCATCTTCTCGGTAAGATCCTGACCTTTACCGTGGTATACGCCAAGAACAACGTCATCCATCTCATAAAGCTCCCAGTTTGCCTCGAAATCGGCACCCCAATAGGTACGAAGCGCAGCATAGTTGTTGTCTGTGCCGTACTTATTAAGAAGAGCGATGGCCTCAAGGTCCCTCTCGGTCTTGGAGAAATCAAATGCACCGTTGTTTATAAGCTGCTGCATAGTGTGTGAGGGGAAGGAATTGGTGGTCATAATGAAGTCGGCATAGATCATAGAGCCGAGAATGGGATCACCGTTTGCGTCCTCGCCAAGCTTGTGGTAGTAATAGCCGTCCTCGTCAAGAACTACTTCAATACCGCCAACGATAAGGTTGCCCATAGAGCCGTCGGGGTTGATCTCATAGGTGAAGGGGCCGGGGCTTGCCATAGCGAACATATCAAAGCTCTCACCAACGTACTCCACAGTGAAGGTGAATGAGCCGAACTGATAGGTATCGTAGAAAGCGATATCGATGTAGTAATCAACGCCTGCCTCAAGATATGCGATCATGGTGCAGTTTTTGGTATCGAATTCAAGCTGACCGTCGTTGTTGGTATCGATAAGAAGCTGGGGTACGATACGCTCTGCCTGCTCGCTATCGACAAGTATGCGTCTGTCGCCAAGTTCTGCCCAATCGTCGTGAGAGCCGGTGAATATCCAACCGTCAACCTCGTATGCGCTCTGGGAGAGAACGCGGTAAACACCGGAAACGGTGGGAGTAAACTTGTAGAAATAGCCTCTGGGCATAATTACTCTCTTGTAGGTTACGTCGTTGTAAACCTTGTTGTTTTCGGTAGAGAGCTCTGCCTCGTAAGCAGAAAACGAGGTAAGTCCCTTGATGGGGTCCTCAAGCTGCTTGCCGTTTGTACCGTATGCATCGTAGTAAACGCAAAGCTGCATCCACATATTTTCATCAGGGAGCTTACCGGCCTCGCTTGCGAACATCTCGGTGTACACCTCAAGGTAGGTCTTAAGCTCGGGGGTTACAGGACAATAGCCGTACATAGACGCGTTGGACGCGTAGGAGCAATAAAGCTCAAGGTGATTGAACTTGTTTACTGTATTGCCGGAGCCATCGGTAACGTTGAACACTCTGTCGGTGGGGAGGTTGTAAAGTCTGTAGGAAACGTAGTTATCAGACTCAAAGTTGCTGTAATCAATAAGCTTTGCAAGAAGGATAGGACCGGTTGCGCTACCAACGTGGTAGTAGCCGTCAGCACCGAGGAATATCTCAACGTAGCTGTTGTATCCGGAGTGGTCCTCCTTCATATCGGTAGCTGCTTCACGGTAAATGTAGGACTCTACGTCAACATCCTCTGCAGCAACAGTGCGCAGATTTGCGATATAAACCGCGTCATCAACGTCGCCCTCACCCTCGCTGGTATCCTTGACGTAGCAAAGGGCAACCTCGTAAGTGCCATCAGCAGGTGCTACGTACGCGCAGCACTTCTTCCACTCCTCTATCTCATCAGCGCCCTGGATGGAGCAAATGTCGTTGCCGTCAACGATAACATAAAGAGTATCGTAATAGCCATTGACATCGTCTGCCTGTGTTGAGGAGAGGTAATCAAACATAAGTGCCTCGCCTGCCTTAAGCTCGACGGTAGCATATATGATAGCATAGGAGGAATCAATGCCCTGGTTAGAGGGCTTGATGCAGCTTACGTCACCCTTGGTGGTGGTGATGAAGGGCCACGCGTACTCTGCATCCTCGGGGTTGGTCTCGGGATGATAGGTGACCTTAAGGTCATCGGAGCCGTTGATCGCGTCTGCGATAACGTCGGAGGACTCCATCTCAACGTCGGGCTTAATAACGGGAGAGAGCTGCATTATGGACTCAAGTATTCTCTGATCGTAGGTGGGAGACTGAAGGTAGTCAAAGAGGTTAGTCCAATATCTTGTACCGAGGATAGCACCTGCCTCCATAACGGTGATCATACCGTAACGGTCTATAACCACGGTACAGGGAGCAACGGTAAAGCCGAAAGCATTGTAAAGACCTGCATCATCCTTTACCATCGGGAAGGTGTATCCATACTGCTCCTGGAACTGTCTTACGTCGTTATTATCGTCATCGGCATAATCGTTGATAGCGATAACCTCGATGTTGTCACTGTACTGAGCGTAAGCATCCTGGATGTAGGGGAATTCCTGAAGACAGTAAGTACATGTGGTATACCAGAAATTAAGAACGATAGCCTTCTTGGTCTTAAGGATCTCGGCAAAGTTGATCTTGTTGCCGTCCGGATCGGTAAGAGTTGCATCGTAAGCAATATCGCCAACCTTGTACTTAACGTTGGAAAGTCCGGTGTCCTCACGAAGCTGAGAATTGATCGTAAGATTAGTAGTGGTTGAGGTCACGGGATACTGGGCATTGTAAACGTAACCGGATGGTACGTTATCAAGCTCGATAGCATAGGTATTTGACTGCTCAAGCTCAAAGGTAGCCTTACCCTGGTCGTCGGTCTTAGCGTGCTTGAGGAAGTCGGGGTTTGCAGTATCAACGATGAAAACGCTGACACCCGAAAGCACCTTGCCGGCACCGGTCTTAAGGGTAACGGTATAGGTCTTTTTGCCGCCGGTAGCACCGCCGTTGTCCCCGCCGCCACCATTGGACATGTCGGCGCCACAGCTGTCACACTTGCCATTGGTGTCTGCATCAACGTGAGATGTGCAGGCTTCATCGCCGCAGGAAGTGAGAGGCGCTGCACATGCTACAAGCATCACAAGTGCAAGAGCAAGCGCGAGAATTCTTCTCATTTTCTTTTTCATTTATTTTCTCCTTTAAATGTATTCGTCTTTAATTTGTGCGTATATAACGCAACGAATGAATGTGAGATGTAAACATTCTATCATAAAATGCGATAAAAATCAAGTAAAATTTAAATATACGCATATTATTTAACAATCGTTCACATATTCCGCCGCAAGGCCGCCTGTCTGCACGTGCGAAAATTTTACCTGCTTGAGCCTTTACTTTTTTGCCGGTTTGTTATATAATTGAGATGTACAATAACATCGCGAAGGCGATAAACCTTTATAAATGCAAACTTATATTTACAATCAGGAGTGTAAGACGGTTATGAAAACATTTGGAAAACTTGACACGGGTGACACCATATATGAATATATACTCAAAAATAGCGATGCCGAGGTGTCGATTATAACGTATGGCGCTATTGTGAGAAGATTCTGTGTTTTCGGCACCGATATACTCGGCGGATATGATAATATTGAAGATTATCTTAACGACACCTCCCACCAGGGCGGCATCATAGGTCGCGTGGCAAACAGGATCGCTGATGCAAAATTTGTGATGGACGGTGTTGAATACAAGTTGCCGAAAAATGACGGAGAAAACTGTCTTCACGGTGGATGCGGCTTTGACAGACGCGTATGGGGTGTCCTCGAATCTACTGACACGTCTATACTTTTTTCCTTAAAATCAGAGGACATGGAGGAGGGCTTCCCTGCCGAGGTCGACCTTACCGTACGTTACACACTTGAGGGTACGTCCCTTAAGATCGAGTACTCGGCAAAGCCTTACGGCAAGACACCTATAGCGCTCACAAACCATTCCTATTTCAATCTTAACGGACTTGGCGGAACGATTCTTGATCATACGGTTGAGATTTTTGCCGACCGTTACACCGAGGTAGGCGACGACCTTATCCCTAACGGCAACCGTCCCGAGGTAGCCGGCACTGTATTTGACCTTAGAAGTCCGATAAAAATCGGCAAGCACGTAGGCCCCGACTTTATCGGATACGATCACAACTTTATACTCTGCCCCACCGAATACGAAGGTGGACTCGGCCTTGCGGCGAGGGTATGCGGAGAAGATCTTAACATGTCGGTTTACACCGACCAGCCCGGTATACAGTTTTACATAGGCAATTTCCTTGGCGGTGCCCCCGACTTCAAGGGTGGAGTCAAGCGAGTGCTTCACGGAGCGTTCTGCCTTGAAACACAAACCGAGCCAAACTGCATCAACCACGGCATAGGATTCTATGACAATGGCGAAGAGTACACACATACAACGGTGTACAAAATAGAAAAGAAGTAAAAAGGAATTTTTCAGATGAAGATACGTATGCTGGGTACAGGATACGGAGAATGCAGTCTTAAGAAGCGAACCTCAAAGGAATACCGCGGAAGAGGTGGTGTGCTTATTGACGACACCCTGCTCATTGACGCGCCGCACGATTTATTGGACGTTGCAGATGAGCTTGGCATCTCCGATATGCTAAAAACAGTTACTGATATTGTAATATCGCACTCGCACGAGGGACACTTCTCTCCCACAGTAATCGACAAAATGGCAAAAAGGCGTAAGATACGTGTTTATGCCTCGCGCGAGGTTCTCGTACAGCTTACCGACAATCCCAACATCATCAAGTACGAGATCGGTGTGTTTGTGCAGTTTGCCGTGGGAGAATACTACGTCGCTACCCTCCCCTGCAATCACAGCACGGCGAATTTGTCGGAGGATTGCTTCAACTTTCTTATCACGGGCGACAGATGTCTGCTCTACGCACTGGACGGTGGATGGATCAACAGCCGCGCATGGAACGTGCTTAAGCTCATCAATCTGGATGCAGTTATATGCGATGCAGCACTTGAAATGTCCGAGCCCTGCGAGGCAAATCTCTACCACAACGACCTCTCTGCCATTGCGAGGATCAAGCGAATCTATGAGCAGAGCGGCATCACCAACGAGAAGACCAGATTCATTCTCTCACACGTCCCGACTGACAAGAAGCGCGAGATACACGATGAGCTTTCTCCCGTCGCGGCAAAGCTCGGAATGACCGTCGCATACGACGGATATTTCGCGAGAATATAGCTTAATAAAAGCAAAAACGTGGCAGACAGATTTTACACTGTTTGCCACGTTTTTACTATATTTTATAGGTTTTTGTACCGTTAAGGTTTATTTTTTTACATTTTCAGACGGTTTATGCTTTTGTTTTTGCATTAAACTCATCAAGGAAGCACACCCACTTCACAGATGCGCGAAGATCGGGGAGCGGGTAAACGTATATAAGGCGGCCGTTGTGATAAACGTCGAAGTGGTCACCGGGTGTTATCGGGAAAGCGCCGATCTTGTCGGTAGGGATAGAAAACTCGATAAGCTCGCCGTGGAGTGAGCCGGAAAGCCTGAACTCGTTTTTATCAATGTATATGCTTCCCTCTCCGGCATCAGGATCCATAAAGCCGTCCTCACCGCAGCAGCCGAGCCTTGCCGCAGAGGAAAGAGCCTCGTTATCGGTATCGATAGATGCCTGCTGCCACTCGAACCACTCGTTGATGCTTCCGAAGGGAGCATCGTGAAGTCGGTATGTGGAGTCGAGTGTTGCATCAAGTCCGCACTCGCAACGGATACGGTCCCCCTCTGAGGTGATAGTTCCCTCCTTTAAGCACTTAGGACACTTAAAAAGAACCTTATCAACGCCCTTGGCAATATTGGGGGACTTGTATTCTACACCGCGCATTGAGGCCTCGTCATCATGGAGTATGGCCTTCGCGGTAATTTCCTTGATTTCATCAATGCTGCTTGCCTTGACCTCATCTGCGGTAAGCAGACGGGAAACCGAGGCATGTATTTTGCCCTGTCTGTTATCACCCTTATCTCTCCACTTCGGGAAGGAGAGGTAAGCACCGTCAGCCTTCCAGTGGTAGAGGTCGATACCGAGCTTTTTGATAAGCTCAGCCGTGCCATCGGCAACAGGAAGCGTGTGACCGTAGCAGGAAAGTCTGCCCTCGGGGAATATGACTATAACAGCATTCTCCTTTTTCGCGCGCATGATGTTGAGTATCGTTGACGCATCGGGGGTAAACATCTTCTTGGTAATGACGTGCATAAGCTTAAGAAGTCTTGCAGTCGAGGGGTTGCGCATAAAGTGTTCACTGACTATGTATGTCGGGCGAATGGGATAAAGCGTCAGTGCGGAGAGTATATGGTCAACGTCACAGGTGTGGGTGGCAACGACAATTGCCGGGCCCTTGATATCCTTGACGATGGACTTGTCATAGGTTATATTAAATTTTTTGGTGTATTTTCTTTTGAGAAGCGCGTAGATCGTAGCGTATAGAATGCGGTTAGCCTTTCCTACGCTTTTTTTCGACTTCTTTTTATTATTCATAATCCACCCTGTTGTTTTATAAATATGTCGGATCAACTCTGAATATTATACCACTCGTGCAAGTCTTTTGTCAATCTATTTTAAATTATTAAGCGTCCAATATTGAAAAACAAGGCAACATATGTTAAAATAAAGATAAATACTCTACCCGTGACGGACTCTACGGTCCGTGGGTTGCTTTTGTCATCGCTTGATGCTATACTGCAAGCGAAAGGAGATTTTACATGGATATGCTACACATTACCGGTCTATGCAAGAGGTTCGGCAATAAGGAGGTTTTGCGTGGCGTTGAGCTTTCCGTTCCGGAGCACAGTATCTACGGCTTTATCGGTAAAAACGGCTCAGGCAAGACCACCACGATGAAGACTGTTTTAGGACTCCTCAAGCCGGATGCCGGTGAGATAACGGTTAATGGCGAAAAGGTCGTTTACGGTCAGACAAGCACAAACAAATACATAGGCTACCTGCCTGACGTACCCGAATTTTATTCGTTTATGACGGCGGAGGAATACCTGCACTTTTGCGCGGAGATCACGGATATGTGCCGTGATGAGATCGATGCGCGTGTAAGCGAGCTGCTCACCCTTGTCGGTCTTGCAGATGAAAAGCACCGCATAAAGGGGTATTCGAGGGGTATGAAGCAGCGCCTTGGCATTGCGCAGGCGCTTTTGAACAGACCTAAGCTTTTGATATGTGACGAGCCGACCTCGGCGCTTGACCCGGTCGGAAGAAAGGAAATTCTCGATATTCTCGTTGCGGTGAAGGAGCAGACAACGGTTCTCTTCTCCACCCATATTCTTTCGGACGTTGAGCGTATATGCACCGACGTGGCATTCCTGAATGGCGGCGTTATCGAGATTCATGGCAAGCTTGCCGACATCAAGGCCAACGCTCGCGGAAACGAGTATCAGATAGAGACCGAACGCGAGGAGGACATCGCAAGGCTTTGCGGCGCATTCGATAAAATGAAGCGCACCGACAAGAACAAGGCCGTCTTCTATGAAAGCGACTATGCGGCATCGAACGTACTTCGCTTTGTGGCGGATGAGGAAATTTCGATCATCAGAATTGAACGAGCAGAGCTTGACCTTGAGGATCTTTTCATGGAGGTGACCGCAAGATGAGATCGACTGTTGCCCTTATGAAAAAGGAGCTTACCGAGCAGATGCGCTCAGCAAAGCTCTGGATAGTTTTAGGTGTTTTTGTACTGTTTGGAGTTATGAACCCCGGACTCACCCTTGTGACTCCGTGGATGCTAGAGGCGATGCAGGACGTACTCGCGGAGAGCGGAATGAACATCACGGTCACCGACGTTAACGCGCTCGACTCGTGGGCTGAGTTTTTCAGCAACATTTCCGTAGCAATGATAGTTTTTGGTACGGTTTACGGCGGTATTTTTACCAGAGAATTTCGCACGGGTACCCTTGTTCTCTCTTTAACCAAGGGTCTTGAGAGATACAAGGTCATCGTTTCGAAGGGTATTATTCTTGCTACGGTATGGACTGTGGCATACTGGCTTTGCTTCGGTGTTTCATATACTTTCACCGAGATTTTCTGGGATAATTCGATTGCTCAGCATCTCGGATTTGCCGCATTCTGCTGGTGGTTTTACGGCATTCTGATCGTGGCGCTTATCACGATGTTCTCAACTGTATTTTCAGGATTTGGCGGTGTGATACTTGGCGTTGGCGGTGTGATTTTTGTCGAATCGCTTATCTCAATTATTCCCAAGGCGATCGAGTATTTACCCTCGATGCTTATGGGTGGCGCATCCTTGGTTTACGGGTTGAACGAGCCCGGCGATTACGTGGCATCGATCATTATAACCGCGGTTGTAATAATCATATCATTTGCGGTGAGTGTTCCGCTACTCAACAAAAAGCAACTTTAAAAAATATACCCCCGATGGGATAAAATCCATCGGGGGTCGTTATTTTATGCAAACGGGGTACCAAATATTGCAACCATAAGGGCATAAAGCAGGGGTATCGTGATAACACACATGGTGTGTGAGACAAGTGTTATGCTTGCGCCGGTTTCAGGATCGCCGCCGTATGCCTCGGGGAAAACGACGGTGTTGAGGCCTATTGCCGTTGCACTACCGAAAAATGCAAGGAAGAGGACGTCGTTGCCGATCGCAAAGCCGAAGAACAAATTGGCAAGCGTCTTTGCACCGAAGATAACTGCGACGACAAGTGCCGGCTTTACCAGAAGGCTATACGCGGTAGCAACGTATACCTTTGTCTTTTTGAGCATTGCAAATACATCATACTTTGCTATCGTTGCGCCGGCAAGGAGCATTGCCACCGGTCCCATACATGATTTGAGTGCATCAAGTGAGCCGGTAACAAAGGCGGGCATATTGCCGCCAAGCCCCGAAAGGCCGACCGCAATACCTGCGAGCATTGCAATAGTGGGCGCGTTCAGAAGCTTTCGCCAGAGGTTGCTTTTCTTTTCGGTTGCCGGGGTGAGAACGGTGATGCCCCATGAGTTGATCATAATCGAGAACGGCAGATAGAAGAGCTTATAGTAGGAGAGCCCGATGTCGCCAAAGAGTGAGAGCACTATCGGGTCGCCCATGTAGCTACCGTTGGCAAACGAGAGCGCATATGCATAAACTCCGCGCTCGTACGAGCCGCGCTTAGCAAAGAAGCGGGAGAGGAGCATTGCCACACCCATAGCAAAAGCAACACCGATCACCGCAAGGGTGATATTTATAATATGCTCACCGATGGTTTCTATAGTGCAGAAGCGCACCATTGTCATAAAGCTGAGCGCCGGGCAGAATATCCATGTTTCGAGCTTTGCCATCACCTTGCTTGAGCCCTCGGGGAGTATTTTCAGTTTTGTGAATACGAAGCCTACCGCTATGCATACGAACAATGTTAGCATGGGTGTCAGGGTGGCTAAAAAGGTTGTGATCATATATTGCCTCGTAAAATAAGCATAATTTAAGAAGTATTATAGCACACGCAAGTCTGGCTGTCAATCGGACAACCGAGTTTTAAAAACAAATGGAAACTATTTTTCAAAAACATATTGACAAACGCCACTCAATTTGATATAATACCCTTGTTTGAAGGGGTGTAGCTCAGTTGGTAGAGTACTGGTCTCCAAAACCATGGGTCGTGGGTTCGAGTCCTTCCGCCCCTGCCAAAAGTCCAAGTTTTATGACTTGGACTTTGTTTTTTTATTGGCAGTAGCGTATCGAACTCTCACCTTCGGTTCTCCGACGGCTCGTAAATATAGTCGTTGCGCGTCGCTCGATACACTCGCTTCTTCAACTCCTTATTTACTTCGGGCGCGTCAGGAAAAACAGTGATCAACTGTTTTCCCCCTCGCTCACCTTCCGCCCCTTCCAAAACAAAAAGCCTTGATTTTCCTAGGGTTCTAGGGATTTCAAGGCTTTTTTCTATTTTTGTTCATTCCGTTTCACACCGTTTGAGGTAGGTTTTTGCGTAGTAAAAGTGTAGTAGTAAAATTTGCAATAGCAGTATTCGACCGCGCTTAAGGGATTAAGCATCGTCGGAGCGATCGTTGGCGGTGCAGCTACTCAAAACTACCTCGCCGTTGTTGGCGGCGTTGTAAGTGCCATTGATACGGCTGTCGATTATTCTATCGCTGCCGAGAATATCAGACTCGAGCGCAGGGTTGAAAACATCGGTATCGGTATGGCGAATATCCGCGCCGGTGCAGGTGGTGACCGCCACGGCAGAGCGACCTATTGACAAATTCTCCCTGCCGTGCTAAAATATGCAGGGAGGTGGATTATGAAAAAGACTATTAAAATTATTGCTGTTGTGCTTTTGTTTGCATTGTCTATATGGTGCGGAATTGTAACAGTTACCTTAATTTTCGAAGCGGCGCAATACATAAGCGCCATAAGCAAGCACGAATCAACCGAAGTAGTAAAATCTATCACAAAAGGTTTTGTTACCAAGATAATGCCTTATTGCGCGGTGTTTATAATGCTTGTTCTAAATGCCTTTTTCATTCTATTCGATTTTTACTTCCAAGAGTCAATTCTTATCATAAAATCGAAAATAGAAAACAACAAAGAAAAGGCACAGCAAAGAAAAGTAAGCAGACTAAAGGCTAAAATTAAAAAGATAGAGGGCGACGAATAGTCGCTCTCTTTTATTTGGAGGAAAAGTGAATAAATTTACAGTATCACTTAAGCGAGACGGAGTGTGGCAACCCATAAATGCAACACCCGTCTTTCCTTTTTCTTGGGGCGAGCTTTTAGACGAAAGGCTCGACGAGATCCTCGCAACTGCCGACGAGCTGGGTATATCCGGCTTTTACAAGGGCTTGCGCTCTCCTCTACGTATCAAGACGAGGAAAGGCAACACGATATACTTTAAGGGCATTGGTGGCGCGGATTACT
Source organism: Eubacteriales bacterium (assembly GCA_045659365.1). Classification (GTDB taxonomy): domain Bacteria; phylum Bacillota; class Clostridia; order Oscillospirales; family CAG-272; genus UBA1740. The sequence goes on from JAZOWT010000118.1 coordinate 29,952, forward strand.
CGCGTTCGATTCTACATGGATCCATCATCTACGAGAGCTTTGTCAAACACCCCTGCATTTTTTAGGGCATAAATATTGACAAGCATGTAGCTCGGTGATATAATACAGTTAGTACAGTTAATACAGATAATACAGATAATACAGGAAAGGGGTGCTTGAATGGCAAAGGTGTTTTCGGCTAAGCGCGACGTTTATTTAGAGATAGCGGAGCGCTACGAAAGGTATATTTCGCTCGGTGTGCTGAAGTCTGGCGAGAGGCTTCCGTCCGTGAGAGTGGCGGCAGGCGAGCTCGGAGTAAACCCGAACACGGTGCAGCGCGCATACACCCTGCTTGAGGAGCGTGGATTTATACACACGATACCCAAAAAGGGCGTGTTCGTCACGTTTGGCGAGGCGAGCGAGGAGACCGGCGAGCTTCGGCGCGAGGCGGTAAGCACGATAGTGCGCCTTAAGGAAATGGGCGCATCGCGCGAGGAGCTTTCAAAAATTATTGAGGAGGTATATGCGAATGATTGAGATACGCAATTTATCGCACTCGCTGGGCGGCAGGCTTGTGCTCAGGGAGATAAGCCTTGAAATTCCCGACAATACCGTGCTTGGCATTGTTGGAATAAACGGCGCGGGTAAGTCTACCCTGCTTCGCCTTTTGTCGGGCGTGTATCTGCCGGATGAAGGAAGCATTCAGTTTGACGGAAAGGATCCGAAAGATGCACAGACAAGAAAGGACATCTTCTTTTTGCCCGATGATCCTTATTACACGGCGTTTATGACCCCGATGGGGCTTTACGATTATTACAAGCCATTCTACCCCGATATGGATAAAGCGGTATTTTTTGACCTGCTTTCTGCCTATAAAATTGACACGGGTGGTAAGATGCGCAACTTTTCGAAGGGTATGCGCCGCCAGGTGTTTATTGCACTGGCGCTTGCAGTCAAGCCGAAATATCTACTGCTTGACGAGGCGTTTGACGGTCTTGATCCGTTGTCGAGAAAGATATTCAAGGATGCTATAATCGACCTTGTTGAGGAAGGCAAGACGACAGTTCTTATAGCGAGCCACTCGCTAAGAGAGCTTGAGGACTTTTGTGACAGATTTATCCTTATTGATTCAAATAGAATTAAGAATCAGGGCGATATTGCCGAGCACGTAGGCCGTCTTTGTAAGTTTGAGCTTGCGTTTACCAACGGTATTACGGAGAGCGCATTCCACGGCTTGCCCATCGTGTCGCTGACTATAAAGAACAGATTTGTACAGATCGTGCTTGAGGGCGATGCAGTAGAGATGAGAGAACGGCTCTCTGCCCTGTCGCCTGCGGTTATGGATGAGATGCCGCTTGACTTTGAGGAGACCTTCATACATGACGTAAGGAAGGAGGGTATGCTGAAATGACGGGCTTTAAGTCTTATTTTTCCGCACACGTGCGCTCTAATTTCAAGTCGCTGATGTACATTGTGATCGTGGTGCTGGTGCTGTCGTTCATAATGGGAATGAGCGATCAGCCGTATGAGGAGTGGGATTACGCAACACAAACTTATAATGACGACTATAAATCCACTCTTTATATTCCCGTCTTATTTATGTGCGTACTATGCTACATAGTGCCGGTAATGGAATTTTCTTTTTTCAAGAAGCGCCGCAACCTTGACTGCGCCTATGCCCTGCCCATCTCTCGCAAGGCGATGGGACTTACGCACTACATTTCGGGTGCGATAACCGTAATCGGGGTGTTCACTCTTTCATATCTTCAGAACCTTATACTTCTCCTTGCTCGAGGTGTGGAGTATTTTAATTTTCCGCCAATGATCGCGCATTATTTTTTGTGCGTTGTGCTTGGACTTGCGCTCTATTCGATCATGGTTTTTGTATTCAACGAGGCAAACACAAAGGGCGACGGAATCTGGTTTATGCTGCTTTGGACGTTCGCTATAGAGCTCGTTATGTTCGCTGTTTGTGAAATTGGTGGCGACAACGGACACTCCCTGGTATACGGCGGATGCGCAATTCCGTGGGGCGTTATAGACTCGATGACAACATCGTATCAGTACATCGTTGAGATGGACCATCTTGAATTTGCAGACTTTTGGGAAAGGCCCGAGTGCTTCGTTTGGTTGTTCGTATGGTGCGCTATCGGAATTGCGGCGGCGGTCGGCTTCTTCCTTTCCTTTGGAAAGCGCAGAATGGAGCGGACGGAGGAGATCTCAGATTCCTTCTTTGGATATCGCATTCTGATTCCTGTTTATGCGGTTTCGGGAATGCTGACGTTTGCGGCGATTGACCTGATATTCTGGGTGATAATCGAGATCCTGGCACTTCTTGGATACACGATATACCGACGTGGATTCCACTATAAAACGAGTGATATAATCATTCTTACATCGATGCTATTATTCTTGTTTTTTGGATTAAGCTAAATAAAAACGGCACTGATCTTTCAGTGCCGTTTTTACTTATTTCAAGAGGTTTGAGAGCTTTTCGAATGCGGTGTCGTAATCGTCGAAGCAGAATACTAACAATAATGCGCCTAAAAAGGAGAAGATGATGCACAAGAAATATATACTTTTATCAAGAAAAGTTAATGGCGGACATAAATGCCGCTTGTTATCTTTTTTACCCATAGCAATCTCTTTTCGCAATCTACAATAACATTATACCATACTTTCGCCAACAAATCAAGGCGTAAGCCTTGTATGGAATCCGCAACTTGTTGCGGTATGGAATCAGCCCAAGGGCCGGATGGAATCACGGCAACGCCGTGTATGTATGGCATCAAGCCGCAACAGAATAAAGTCCCCGGTGAATAAACAAACCGAACCTGTCGTGTCTATTCCGGTAACTGTTAAAAGTTCGCCTTATCTTACAATGTAAAGCTGCTATAATATATTTGATTATTTCAATAAAGTAAAAGATATGTTAAAATATAACAGTATTTTACAGTTAATATCATCGAAATTGGAGGTAAGAAATGAACATCAAACCAAAATCATTTTTGATTTGTCTTATGCTGGTCGTACTCGTTTTGAGCACCGTCATTGTGGTAAATG
>JAZOWT010000119.1:0-3081 GCA_045659365.1 Eubacteriales bacterium
TGCCATAAGAAGCTTGATCTCCTCGCGGCATGCGTGACCTGAAACATGCACCGCATCAACCGAGTCGTTTACTACCTTGACACCGTTTTTTGCAAGAGCGTTGATGATTTTTCCGACCAATTTCTCATTTCCGGGTATCGCACTGGAGCTGAGAACAACCACGTCACTCCCGGGGGTAAGCTTGACCTTGTCATGCTCACCAAAGGCGATTCTGTAAAGTGCCGACATCGGCTCACCCTGGCTTCCGGTGGTGATGAGAGTAACCTCGTTCGGACGGTATCTCTTCATATCACCGACGTTTATAAGCACACCGTCGGGCAGATCGATATATCCAAGCTCTGCCGCCGCACCGATAACGTTCTCCATGCTTCTTCCGAGTATGGCAACCTTACGGCCGTGGTTTGCACTGGCATTAATTATCTGTTGAACTCTGTGTACGTTTGATGAGAACGTGGCTATTATTACGCGCTTGTCCTCGTATTGGGTAAGTATTCTTTCAAGCGAGCCACCAACAGTACGCTCGGAGGGGGTGTATCCCGCTCTTTCGGCATTTGTGGACTCGCAAAGCAAAAGCTGAACTCCGTCGCGACCTATCTCACCGATACGCGTAAGGTCCATCATCTTGCCATCGATGGGGGAAACGTCAAGCTTGAAGTCACCCGTGTGAAATACTGTGCCGACAGGTGTCTTTATCGCAATCGCGCAAGCATCGGCAATAGAGTGATTGACGTGTATGAATTCCGCCTTAAAAACACCAAGATTGATGACGTCACCCGCCTCAACGGTGTAAAGTTCAGGATCGTATCCTGGAGAATTTTCGTCAAGCTTGCCCTCGATTATACCGAGAGAAAGCCTTGTTCCGTAGATCGGAACGTTTATCTGCTGGAGCACGTAGGGAACTGCTCCGATATGGTCCTCATGACCGTGTGTGATCAGAATACCTCTGATCTTATCAGCGTTCTTTACAAGATAGGATATATCGGGTATGACAAGGTCAACACCCAGCATATCGTCATCAGGGAATCCCATACCGCAGTCAACAACGATAATGTCGTTGCCGTACTCGAGAACAGTCATGTTCTTTCCTATCTCCTGAAGACCGCCAAGGGACATAACGCGCAGCTTTGCGCCACTCCTTGTATTGTTCTTTTTGTTTGTCATATTTTCCTTATTAAAATCACTATCAGAAGAGTTATGGATATACTTAAAAGTACTGTGCCGGCACCCACTATTGCTATTAAGCGCCGCCTGACACGAGAGCGGCCAAACCTTCTGTCTATAAGCCTCTCTGCCTCGTACACCATACCCCGTGTAGTGTTATTTTCGTTTTTTATTTTGTATTACCCCTCTTTTTTATACTCGATTATAGGATAATACACCACATTTTATTCAATTCTGATCTAAAAAATCACTGTTTTTGCAAAAGGCTCCCACTTTTTATAGAGGGAGCCTTAAATATTACTTTCTTCCGAAGAGTCTGCCAAAGAAGCCACGCTTCTTCTCGTCTACAATCTCTTCACGTGCTTCCTCTACAACAGGCGCACTTTCTTCCTTTACTACCTCGGTCTTTTCCTCTACAACAGGTGCCACCTCAGCGGTAACGGTCTCGGCTACGGGAGTTTCTACAACCTCCTCAACAACCGTATCAGGCTCCTCTTCCTTGACAGTATCCTCGACTACGGGCTCAACCACGGGCTTAACCTCGAGTACAGTCTTCTTCTCAGTCTTAGGAAGTCTCTTTCTCTTTTTCTTTTCAGGCATAGCAATATCGAAATTATCATCAAGAAGGTCATCTATGCTGATGTTGAAAAGCAGCTTGATCTCAAGGAGCTTTGCTACCTCGGGGTAGGACTGACCGCTCTCCCACTTGTAGACTGCCTGTCTTGAAACACCGACCGCGCTTGCAAATTCGTCCTGCGTTATTCCTCTGATTTTTCTAAGTCTTACGATTTTCTCGTTAAACTTCATCCTTCAAGTCCTCGTTTCGTTAGCTTGTTAATTCTTCGTAATATTTCACGTAAGTGGGGGTATTAAGACGCCAGCCGTCCTCTTCCTCGATAAGTCCTATGGTAAGGTTCTTGTTCATAACCTTTCCCTCGGGATTCGTAACGATCGCCAAAATCTGAACGTATACTACATCACCCTCGGAGTAAAGTGCCTCGACCTCTGAGTGATACTCAACAGTGTCCTCAAACCAGCACTTTGCCTCTGTATAAACTCTTATGTAATCGGGAATATCACCGTTGTAAACCTGCTCATAACGCGCAAGTGAGACGGCACCCGTGTCACTGTAAACGCTTGAAAGTATGCTTGTATATATTCTCGTACACATATCCTTTGAGTAGGTCTTTTCGGTCAATGCCTTGAGGTCGTCTATCGTTTCGATACCTATCGATTCAAGGTAAATATCATTAGCGGGATAGTAGCTACCCGACGAGTGACTTTCATCATGCTCATAGGGAATTCCCTTTCCCCAATAGATTTCGTTAAGAAGCTTTGACTCCTCAAGAAGCTGTATCGCAGCAGCCTCGACCTCTGCTTTATCGTATTCTCTGTTATCTACCTTGTCCTCTTTATTGAGGTTTGCGATAATTATCCAGACAATAAGTCCGATAAGCAGAAGTGCGGCAACCGCAAGCGCTATTTTTTCTATAAGCTTTTTATTCATCTGAAGGATTCCTCGTCAGAATTAAGCTCTTCTTTTTCTACTTTTTGCGACACGGGGGTGGGGTTATTCTGCTCCTCTACCTTGATTTCCTCGTCGATAGCCTTGCTTTCCTCCTCGATCTTCTCGTCCTTTTCAAGTCTTGTAATATTGTTGATGAACGAGTCGCCGGAAAGTCGCATTACGATAACGCCGGTCGCGGTTCTTGAATATACGTTGATGCTGGATACAGGAGTTCTGATGATCGTACCCTCGTTGGTAATGATCATGATATCATCATCCTCGGCAACGGTAATGATAGATGCAAGCTTACCGGTCTTTTCGGTAATGTTCTGGCAGGTTACACCACGGCCGCCGCGATGCTTCATCTCTCTGAAGTCGGAGAAGTTTGTTCTCTTACCAACACCCTTTTCGGT
>JAZOWT010000120.1:0-2990 GCA_045659365.1 Eubacteriales bacterium
TCCGAGTTTACCATAGACGAAAATCCCGTGAGCGAGTACGTAATCACCTACACCGCGAATTCCAAGATCGCAAAGAGTGCAGCCACCACCCTTCAGGAAACCATCTACAAGGATTCGGGCATCTGGGTGCCCTACGTTGCACTCACAAAAATTACCGACGATCAGAAGGTGATATACGTGGAATTAACCAAGGGTGATAAGGATCGCACCACTGACGACGGCTTTGCGCTGTACGTAAAGGATGGCGACCTTCACATCGAGTGCGAATTTGAAAACAAATTCGAGGATATGATCCACTCCTTCGTCGAATCCAAGCTCTCCTCCCAAAAGGTAAAGATCTCTTCAAACTACACCTACTCAAAGGACGTTCGTAACATATACTACGAGGACTTCGGTGCAGTCGGTAACGACATCAACGACGATTTCTTCGCTATAAAGGCGTGCCACGAATACGCAAACGAGTGGGGACACACCGTTAACGGAACCGAGGGACATACCTACTATATCCGTGCTGAAAACGGCACGCAGAGCATTCCCGTAAAGACCGATACCTATTGGAATCTCTGCCGCTTTATCTGGGATGACAGCGACGTTCCCGATCCCGAAAATGGCAGGGATTATCTGGCAAACATATTCCGCATACTTCCCGACAAGCCCGAAGTAAAGATTACCGGTGCGGCTCTTCCCGTGACCTCCATCCCCTCCGGTGCAACTACCATTGGCGACTGGAAGCCCGGTGAGAAAGTGCTCGTAGCACTCTACGACAACACCAAGCACCGCTACATACGTCACGGTCTTAACCAGGATAACGGTCAGCCGCAGACGGAAATAATAATAGTTAACGCAGACGGAACTATCGATCCCGAGACCCCCGTACAGTGGGATTACACACACCTCTCCAAAATGGTCGTTTACCACTACGACGAGGAACCCCTCACCTTCTCCGGCGGCAAAAAGGATCAGGTGGACAATTACTCCGCAATGGGTAAGTTTGATAACTTTGACGTTATCGACCGTGCCGTAGTTGAAACTTACTTTAACGACGCCCCCTCTGCATACACCTACTTTAACCGAAACATTCAGATAACTCGCTCAAACGTAACTATTAAGAATATCCAGCACGTGCTCCACGATGACGTTGAGCAATCCGCACCCTACCACGGCTTTATTGCCGTTCTGAACGCCTCCGACGTCACTATTGAGGGTATGATATTCCAGAAGCAAAAGTCCTTCAGCACGATAGGTGCAGAGGGCAAGGACGTAGGTATGGGCTCGTACGAAATACAGTCTGAATTCTCCAACAAGGTAACCTGGCGTCATTGCAGACAGTCTAACTTCTTCGAGCCGGACGGCAGCGTTAAGAGCAACGGATATATGAATACCGACTACTCCAGAAACCTTAAATTTGAGGATATGCTCTCCTGCTCCTTCGACGCACACAAGAACCTCTACAATGCAACTCTGGTGGACGTTGTTGCCGAGCACCTTAACTTCATCGGTGCGGGCACTATCCTTCTTGAGAACGTTACCGTTTACACCGACGGTAACCATGCGGGTATAGTCTTAAGACTGGACTACGGCTCAACCTGGAACGGTGACGTTATAATTAACGGTCTCACCCTGCGTTCTTCAAAGAATCCCCATATCATTTCTCTGATCAGGGTTACCTACATCAACCATTATTTCGGCTTTGACTGCTACCTTCCTCGCAAAGTAGAACTGAACAACATCAAGGTTGTACAGTACGGCTACGAGATGAAAAACGGTGTCAGAAGCGAGTGGGATATCTCCACTAATGCAATGCCGCTCTCTCTGTACAGAGACCTTGAGCAATACTCCAGCGTAGACCTATCAAGCCCGGATGCCGATATGTCAAACACACCTAACGATTGGAAAAAGTGTAACTGCGAAGAGGTATACAATGGCACAAAGACCTTTAAAGATACCGACGGTGACGGCAGATGCGAAAACGATGCCAATCCGGATGACGTCTACGACGTATGGTGCTGGGGCTTTGAGAAGGAGCCGGACAGAAGCACTAATGCAAATCCGTACACTCCCACCGAGGAGATATATATCAACAACTGCGGCAGCCTCAAAATTGTAGTACCCGACACACCTCAATTTGAAGATACCAAGGTCTATATAGACGGAGAGCTTCAGGAAGAATGATTTAATCCTAACGTAGGCCTTTTTCACAAGAAGAAAGCCTATCCTAACCAGGAGATATATAAACTATGAAAAAAATATTTATTTTGCTTCTCGCATCCATCCTTTGCTTCGCTCTCGTAGCCTGCGGCGGCGACGATGCCACCTGCACCTCCCACGTTGATGCAGATAACAACGGCAAATGTGATAACTGTGATGCTACTGTCGAGCCCGAGGGCAACGGCGGTGGCGACAACACCAGCGATGATCTGGTGCTTGTCACAGACTCTGTGACCGGCTTTGCCATCGTATGTACAGATTCCATTTCCGACAAGGCGACAGGATACGTTATCGATTTTATGAACACGCTGAACCGATACTATCTTGACGACAGCAATCTTAAACAACACTACGACGCACCCGGCTTTGACGACGCCATAGAGATCATTTTCGGCTCTGCAAAGTACCGTGGCGACGCCTTTACCAAGGACGAGCATTACCTTGGCTACAAGGGCTTCTCCATAGAGCTTATCGGCAACAAGCTTTTCGTGCTTGGCGGCGGTGATAAGGGATACCAGGATGCTATAGAGTATCTTGAGGACACCCTCTTTAACCTTGAAAAATACGGTGAGAACGTCATAGACGAGCTTGTAATTCCTGCAGGCACGAAATACGAGTCCATCCCCACCGATTACGATATTTCCGAGTTTACCATAGACGAAAATCCCGTGAGCGAGTACGTAATCACCTACACCGCGAATTCCAAGATCGCAAAGAGTGCAGCCACCACCCTTCAGGAAACCATCTACAAGGATTCGGGCATCTGGGTGCCCTACGTTGCA
>JAZOWT010000121.1:0-10933 GCA_045659365.1 Eubacteriales bacterium
TCAAGACCACCTTCCTGGCCAACTCCTTCGCCCACAGAACGACATGGCTACGATCCGACTTCTAAGTTCGACCTCGTTTCCGCTGAGGACGAGATCATCCTTAAGGCTGAGGGCTTTGTTAAGCCTGAGGTTACCATCGAGGGCTACAAGGGCATCGAGGCTGAGAAGAAGAAGAGGTTACCGACGAGGCAGTTGAGGCTGAGCTCACCAAGGTAAGAGAGAGAAACGCAAGAACTGTTGAGATCCCCGACAGAGCTGCAGCTATGGGCGATATCGCTAACATCGACTACGAGGGTTCTGTTGACGGTGTTCCCTTTGCAGGCGGCAAGGGTGAGAAGCACGACCTCAAGCTTGGCTCCGGTCAGTTCATCCCCGGCTTCGAGGAGCAGATCGTTGGCAAGAACATTGGCGAGACCTTTGACGTTAACGTAACCTTCCCCACCGAGTACCACGCTGAGGAGCTTGCAGGCAAGGCAGCAGTATTCAAGACCACTCTTAACACTATCAAGTTCGAGGAGCTTCCCGAGGCTGACGACGAGTTTGCTAAGGACGTATCCGAATTTGACACTCTTGATGAATACAAGGCTGATCTCAAGGCTAAAATGGTAAAGAGAAACGAGGACAAGGCACAGGGCGAGTTCGAGAACGCACTTGCTGAGGCTCTTATGGAGAAGCTTGTTGCTGAGATTCCCGAGCCCATGTTCGAGGCAGAGACCGACAACTACGTACGTGACTACGACATGCGCCTTCGTCAGAGCGGCCTTGATATGAACACCTACTTCAAGTACACCGGTCTTACCATCGAGGCACTTCGCGAGCAGATGAGACCCCAGGCAGAGCGCCAGGTTAAGGTCAGACTTGCTCTTGAAAAGATCGCACAGCTCGAGTCCATCACCATCGATGACGAGGCTGTTGAGGCTGAGTACAAGAGAATCTCCGAGGCTTACAACGTACCCGTTGACAACGTAAAGACCATGGTTGCAGCAGAGGATCTCAAGGCAGATCTCGCGGTTGCAAAGGCTATGGACGTTGTTAAGGAAAACGCAGTAGTTAAGGCATAATCACAATATTTATCAGCCGACGGTCAAGACATGAACGAATGATCCTTGATCGTCGGCTATTTAAAACGAAAGGAGTACCATATTATGGCACTTGTACCAATGGTCGTTGAGCAGACCGCACACGGCGAGCGCTCATTCGACATCTATTCCAGACTTTTAAACGACAGAATAATTTTTCTCTCTGATGAGGTCAACGACGTAACCGCTTCCCTTGTCGTTGCGCAGATGCTTTTCCTTGAGGCACAGGATCCCGATAAGGATATCTATCTTTACATCAACTCTCCCGGAGGATCCATCACATCCGGTATGGCTATCTACGACACCATGAATTACATCAAGTGTGACGTATGCACCATATGCGTAGGTATGGCGGCTTATATGAGCGCATTTCTTCTTTCAAGCGGTGCAAAGGGCAAGAGAATGGCACTTCCCAACGCGGAGATCATGATCCACCAGCCTCTTGGCGGAATGCAGGGTCAGGCAACCGATATCAAGATCCACGCGGATAGAATTATCAGAATCAAGAACAAGCTTAACTCTCTTCTTGCAGAGCAGACCGGCAAGCCCCTCAAGACCATTGAGCGCGACACCGAGAGAGATAACTTCATGAGCGCTGACGAGGCATGTGAATACGGCCTTATCGACAAAGTAATCACCAAGAAGGACATTTAATCCATGGCAGAAAACAACAACACAACGGGCATCGTGCGTCACTGCGCCTTCTGCGGAAGGGACGAGAGCGAGGTTATGGTGCTCATTCCTGCGCGCGATGGCAAGAGTTATATTTGCGATAGCTGTATTGAAGTATGCGCAGATTTCCTTGAGGAGCAGTTCTCTGTTGCGGCATCCGATGAGGACGGCGAGCTTCTTACCTTTGATACTCTGCCCCGCCCCAAGGAAATAAAGGCTATGCTCGACGAGTACGTTATCGGACAGGACGATGCAAAGCTTGCGCTTTCCGTAGCGGTATACAATCACTACAAGCGCATCCTCACTCTTGACGAGGCGGCAAGGGGTCGCAAGACCAGAAAAAAGGAAGAGGCTAAGGAGCATATCGACGAGGTAGAGATACAGAAGTCGAACGTGCTTTTGCTTGGACCTACCGGTGTTGGTAAGACCTATATTGCACAGACTCTTGCAAAGAGCTTCAAGGTTCCCTTTGCTATCGCAGACGCGACCACTCTTACCGAGGCGGGATACGTCGGCGAGGACGTTGAGAACATTCTTCTGCGCCTTATTCAGGCGGCTGATTATGACGTTGAGCGTGCCGAACGCGGAATAATCTACATCGATGAGATCGACAAGATCTCGCGCAAGGGAGAAAACCGCTCGATCACCCGCGACGTTTCAGGCGAGGGTGTGCAGCAGGCACTGCTCAAAATACTTGAGGGCACGACTGCGAACGTACCTCCTCAGGGTGGAAGAAAGCATCCCAATCAGGAATTTATACAGATCAATACCAAGAACATACTCTTTATCTGCGGCGGCGCATTTGACGGCATCGAATCGATAATCGAGCACCGTAAGGGTAGTCAGCAGATCGGTTTCTCTACCGACAAGGTAACCAAAAAGGAGAAGGTCGAAAAGGGTGTATATCGCGACGTTATCGCACACGACGTTGTCAAGTACGGAATCATTCCCGAGCTTGTAGGACGACTCCCTGTTATCGTAGCACTCGAAAATCTTGACGAAAAGGCACTTGTGAGAATTCTCAAGGAGCCCAAGAACGCGCTTTTCAAACAGTACCAGCGCCTTTTCGAGATGGACGGCATTCAGCTCGAGTTTGAGGACGAGGCATTTGAGGCGATCGCCAAGCTTGCAATCGAGAGAAATACCGGTGCACGTGGCTTGCGCTCAATAATTGAAGGCGTTATGATGAAGCCCATGTACGAGCTGCCCGGCAGAGATGACGTTGAAAAGGCTATCGTTACCGCCGCATTCGTAAGAGGCGACGAGGAATTGAAGCTTATTACTAAATAAAACAACGGCCGGGCGCACTCGCTCGGCCATCACATTTACAAACACCACTCGGAGTTCACTATGAGTTTTCAATCTGATAATATGGCTGTAAAAGAAAAGCCGGCAAAGGACCTGGGAATCGAGCTGATCAGGATAATATCAATGCTGCTGATCGTATGTCAGCATTTTATGAATCACGGTGGATTTTTGAAGAACGCCGGAGAAAACGAGCTTTTCCTCAATTTAATTCACGTTCTATTCGCGCCTGCAGTAAACGTATTTGTGATCATAAGCGGATATTTCGGAGTCAACACGCGCGCGCTGAAGATAAAAAAGGGTGCAGAGCTATGGTTACAGGTTCTGTTTTATTCAGTTGCTATGCTTCCTGTCGCTTCGGTACTTGGCGCGAGCATTTCAAATGAGTACGTCTACACGAGCTTTGCTCCTATAATTTACCGCTATTATTGGTTTTTCAGCGCTTATTTCATCCTGTTTTTAATCATGCCCTTCCTCTCGGCGATGCTAAACGGAATAACGAAGAAGCAACACCTGGCATTGGTTATCGGCATATTTGTATGCGCGTATTTATCAACCAGATTTGATATAACGAGGGTGCTTTCACTCACCGGCGGCTACAGTGTGCTTTGGTTTATAATGCTCTTCTGTGTTGGTGCATACATAAGAAAGTATCCTATTAACGTAAAGCGCGTTTACCCGGCCATTGCATATCTTGTGACTGTTGTTATTCATATGGTGTTCAGATACTATCTTAATGATACCTCAAAGCTTGTAGAAAAGCTTGTATACTGCAGCACGGAATACACCGAGCCACTGACACTTTTTGCGGCGATATGCCTGTTTCTCACCTTTAAGGGAATAAAGAGCAACGGATCTGTCTTCCATAGATTTATATGCTATATAGGTAGCTGTACCTTTGGTGTTTATCTGTTCCATGAGGCTCCGAAATTCCGTGACGTGCTTTATGTCAAGGTGTTCGACACCTCGAGATTCTGGGGACATCCGCAGGCGGCGCTTATAGTTGTGGGCTTTGCCCTATTGACGTTTGCGGCGGGTTGTGTGGCAGAAACGTTCAGAAAACAACTTTTTGCTATTATCAAGCGTATCATAGCAAGGATCAAAAAAGAAATGAGCCATACAGAGGGCTAAAAACAAATAAAAGGCTATCTCAAAATGATTTGAGATAGCCTTTTTTCGGTTTTAAGATAATCAGTCCTCGAATACGAACGAGGGACGGACTACTGCGAAGTTACGGCCGTAGTACAGAATTCTCTGTGCGAGGTTCTCAAAATCAGCTTCAACACCGACACCCTCGGTGAGGTTGATAAGATAGCCGTCACCCGCGTACATATAAACGTACTCTGCGGAGTTGGTACGGCAGATAAGAACGTCACCTACAACGAGGTTGTGAACCTTAAGCATCTTGGTTCTGTCGTTAGGAGTATCCGCGCTGTCAACACGCATACCGCCGTAGAGGTGGTCTACGAGCATGCTTCTGTAATAACCGTCGGTCTTGCGAACAAGGTTCATATTATGTCCGTTATGCACGGTGGCAGTCTTTACGAAGATACTTTCATCGCTATCATCAAACACCTTGTTGATATCGGTAGTCGCAAATATCTTGGTCTTTCCAAGAGCGCGCTTGTAGATCTCGTTTACAAGAGCAAGACCCTTAAGCTCGGTATCCTCCTCGCGAAGCTCGTCAAGAGCAGCCTTGATAGCCTCCTGCTCGGTCAAGGTGAGAGTGTTCTTTACCTTGATAGCGGCACATCTGTGCATAACACCGCCAACTCTTGCATCGTTACCGTCGATAACGGTGCCGTCGGGCACGTTGTTTACACGAACTGTATAAGAAACCTTTACTATTTCATCGGGGCCGACCGTCACGTTCCACCTTAACTCATCACCGGTAACGTTATCACATCCGGAGACGTAGGTAGTGCCTGCGGGCGCCTTATCAAAGATATCGATAGTTTTTGTGTGGTTGCCAATGTTGAAAAGGGTGAACGTAAAGGTGATAAGATCACCGGGGTTAACTGTAATGGAGGATGCGTGGCTCGAGGTCTTATCAGCTCGTATATCCTGCATATTCTCAACGCGGGCCACTGTGTTCTGAGGGATACCGTTAGGAGCATAATCGTCAACTCTGTTAAGAGGACGAACGATAAGAAGCTTGTTTACGTACTTGTCTCCGTATTCATCCGGACCTCTGAAGGGGTTGCCGCTTACGGAGGTGGGGTTGAAGAAGTAGTCAACTACCTTGTGGTAACGGATCGTAGGCTCTACAACCTCTGTACCGACACCGCTGACACTCTTATAGCTGGAGCCGGAGGAGTGAATAAACATACCGTTGCCTATGTAAAGCATTACGTGGCCGCTGACCTCGTTATCCTTACCCTTTTCCTTACGTCTTACGACCATAAGGTCGCCAACCTGGAGGGTATTCATAAACTCCTGCTGTATCTCAAGCATTTCTGCATCGGTATATTCACCGGGAGTGGTGTTCTCAAAGTAGAACTCGCGCATTCCCTGTGACTTGGAGTTAGAGGTAAGAGCGGCGGTGGTATACATTCCACTGGGGAGAGAGTAACCGAGAGCCATCTTGTAAACGTCGTAGGTAAATACCGCGCAGTTTACGTAGCCCCACTCATCGTAGGTGTATTCCTCGGGCTGCTTCTCACCGTGAGTCCAACGGTGCTCACCTGAGTTACTGTTAAGTCCGTACCATACGTCCTCGTACTGAAGATTCTCACCGCGAAGCATAAACGCCTCGGCAGTCTTAACGATAGCCTCCTGATACTCGTTCATAGTAACGGGGAGTGCGTTAGGATCAGAGGGAGTGAATGCGGTCATAACCATAGAGGGTCTGACAATAGCGTATCTTTCGGCATCGGGCAAGGATGCAATTACTGCATTGACGTCTGCCTTTTTGGCGGTTGCGGTAATGTCATAAACACCGCCCTCACAGACAATGTACATTCTTCCCTCTTTGTTAGCCTTAACGTAAATTATGTCACCGCTAACGAGGTCTGCAGTTGTAACAGGTGTATTCATGGTACCCTTTGCACCGCTAAGCTCCTTTCCGGAGGTACCGCCGTACATACCGGGAGCGATAGCAGCTGCAAAATCGGAATTCTTTGAGAAAAGCTCGGTAATTGCATCGAGGGCTGAGCCTTCGGGCATAGCCTTAGAGACCGCGGAAGAGTTGCTGAATGCTACGTAATATGCAAACTTTGCAAAATCACGGCCCTCATAAGTAGAGGTGGAAAGTATCTTTATAGCTTTGTCAATGTAAGCTGCGTCTACCTCGTTAAAAGTCTGGCTGACGTAAGTGTTATAGCCGGTAGCACGAGCACCGTTAACGGTTGCACTGTCTGCGGAAATGCATATGTCACCGTTATCGTGATCACCGGTTACCTCGATAGTGTAGCTAACAGATTTAGTTTCTCCCATAGGAATAACCTCCGTCCAGGTAAGTCGGTCGTTGACCTTATCACTGCATCCGGAGATATAGCGGGTGCCCTCGGGTACAACGTCCTTTATAATTGCGGTAAGCTCCTGGTCACCGCTGTTTGTAACGTCAATAGTAATAGTTACGGTAGAGCCCTTTATGGTGGTATAGCTCCAATCGATATAATACGAGGGGCTAAGTGTCATACCGGGAGAGATCGATGCGCTTTTAACCGCGGTAAGATATTCTGATGCAACTACGTCACCGCAATTGTCACAAATGCTGTTCTTGTCAGCATCCTGGTGGACAACGGGAACCTCCTCATAGCATCTGTCACACTCACCGTTACAGTTGTCGTCATAGTGAGTTACACAACGGCGGCACTTATCACACTTGCCGTCACCGTCGGAGTCTGTGTGTCCAAGCTGAACGTCTGCCTGGCAGGTGTCACACTTGTTATCACAGTTATTGTCGATGTGATCGGTACACTCGGGCTCGGGCTCAGGCTCATCGGTGCCACATGCAGATACAGCAAATACCGTCATGCACAGCAGTACGAGGAGTGCCAAAACAGAGAGTATCCGTCTTGATCTTTTCATTATAAATGACCTCCCAAAAAAATATTATAGTTTACTAATTACATTTTATCATCTATTTATGAACATTTCGTGCCATTTTTTGATTATGTTATGCCATTTTTTATTATTGCAAACAGCAGAAAATAAAAAAGCGCCAATCGTACAAAACAATTGGCGCTTTTTTGTATAAAATGACGGAGAAAATCTAACTACATATGATCGCATCGATTGTTATGCGGTCAGGCTTTAGCCCTACAATTGTCACAAATGCCGTCGCTGTTTTTGTCAGTATGCTCAGTGCATTTGCGGCAATAGACGCAGCGACCGTTTATTGACGCGTGCTCATGCTTCAGATAACCGCCACAGCTCTCGCATTTGTTGTCGCCGTCGAGCTCGATATGCGAATCGCAATCACATTTTGAGCTTTGAAAAACACACGTGCTTATCAGGAGCGAAATTAACGCAACAAGTGCAATCGCTCCTAAAATATAGACCAACAGTTTTTTGTTTCCCGTCATAATACGATCCTATCTTGTGCTCTTTCTGTAAGCAAGGGGGCTCTGATCGGTATACTGCTTGAAGATCTTGTGGAAGTAGTTGGGATTGCAGAATCCGATCTCGTCAGCGATCTCGGACATCGACTTCTCGGTCTTGAAAAGAAGCTCCATTGAGCGGTTGACACGGAGTCCGTTTATATACTCAATAGGAGTTTTGCCGATAGAGTCCTTGAACATCTTAGTAAAGTAGTCTGCTGAAACGTTGATCATATCCGCAAGCTTCTCAACGTATATCTTCTCGCAGAAATGCTCTGAGATATAGGTGATAACGGGTGCAAGACGAAGAACGTTGTGATAGATCATGCGATCGGACTCGTCCTTTGAGCCACAATAATAGCGAAGAAGCGCAGTTACCATAAGGTAGATGTTGGCTCTGATCGGAAGCTTGTAGCAAACGTCCTTGGAAACGTACTCGTCATATGACTCGGACATATAGTGCGAGAGCGTAGGATATACGGGATGTCCCTCTCTGAATACGGAGATACGGTTCTTCGACTGGACGTCGAACATATAGAATACCTCCTCATCGAAGTTATCCATATTGTTCTTGATGATTTCGGCATTAAAGCTTATTCCACGGACTGCGGCAGGACCGTCTACGGTATCGACGCGGTATACCGCCGTCGGGGGTACATATACGAAATCACCTGCACTTGCAAAGAGAAGCTCGGTGCCTACGCGGATGTTGACCTTACCGTAGGTAACCTCAATTATCTCCATTGACTTTTCGTGTATCGCGGAATTTATAAGTCTGCCCTCTCCGCTGTGGGCGTATATCTTAAAGGGAAAGCCGGTATCGTTCATAGCAATACTCCATTGACGTTAATTAATAAAAGGTTGCGACCTCCTGCTCGGGCTTTTCAGCCTTTGCAATCTTTTCGACAGTGAGGACAGGACCGTGAGCCTTATAAAGCTTTGAGTACTCCTCGTTAAGAACACCCTCAACGATAACCCAATCGCGAGTCTGGATATTGAGGTTGCCCATTCCCTTTGCCACAACTCCGCGGTAGGCGATATCTGCCTCGCAGCAGGTCATAATATGACGGCCGATTGCGAAATTGCCCTTGGGGAGAGTGGAATCGAGAGCGCAGATACCCTTGAAGCGCACGCGCTTGCCGTTGTACTTTGCAAAATCCTCACTCATATCGCGGTAGAAGATAGCGAAATCGATATCCTTGACCTCGATTATGGGTGCTTCGATATCGTAAGGAAGCGGGTCCTCGATCGTGTCAAACTCGATCTCACCGTTTACGTCCTCGAAGCAGATCTTTGCACCGCGAGAAATACCGCGGACGAGCTTGTGAAGTGCTTCCTTATCGGTTGCGGGGGTGGTGCGGTTGAATACTACCATCTCACAGCTGGTAAGCTTGTCCGCTACGAGCTGGCGCATATTTGCATTGTAGGAAAGAATGGTGGTGGAATCGGCAATAAGGATCTCCTGATATACCATCCAACCGTCGGGGAGCGCGTTGTAGAAACGGTCGATAGACCACATGCCGTTATACTCAACAACGATAACGTCAGCGCCTGCGCGCTTCTGCATAGCAGAAAGGCGGTCGGGAGTTATCTTCTGCTCGTCGTCAAAGGATGCAAAAACAACGTTAGGGCCAAGATCCTCGGGTGTAAGCTCCTCTTCACCCTCCTCGCAGGTTATAACGAGGTACTTGCGCTCACCGTCGTTGAAGCCCTCATCCTGCATGGTTTCAGCAATAAATTTAGTCTTGCCGGCTTCGAGAAAGCCGGTGAAAAGATATACCGGTGTTTCCATATCAGCCCTCTATAAGCTCCTTGATCTTTTCTTTATCGATTCCGGAGCCGATAACACAAATACGACCGATAACAGAGGGAGTGCCGTATCTTACGTCAGGCTCGCCGGGAACGTAATCGAAGTGGATCCACTTGCCGTCCTCAGCGGCAACTATTCCCTTTGCGCGCAGAATCATTCCGTAGTCACCCTCGTCAAGTGCCTCAAGAATAGCGGTGATGCCCTCAGCGGTGAATTTCTTTGCGGTTTCCACACCGTAGCTGGAGAATACCTCGTCAGCATGGTGGTGATGGTGATGATCATGGCAGCCGCAGTCGCAGTGATCGTCGTGATCGTGGTGATGATGCTCGTGCTCGTGACAACCGCAGTCGCAGTGCTCATCGTGATCGTGGTGATGATGCTCGTGCTCGTGGCAACCGCACTCACAGTGCTCGTCGTGGTCGTGATGGTGATGCTCGTGCTCGTGGCAACCGCACTCACAGTGCTCGTCATGGTCGTGGTGGTGATGCTCGTGCTCGTGGCAACCGCAATCACAGTGCTCATCGTGATCGTGGTGATGATGGTGGTGATGGTGCTTATGATCGTGCTCGAGCTCCTCGAGATCCTTTGCAAGGGTATCGCGCTCTTCCATAGCACAGAGGATATCCTTACCGTTAATGTCGGACCAGGGGGTGGTAACGATAACCGCCTCGGCATTATGCTCACGTACGAGCTTTACTGCCTCCTCAACCTTGAATGCCTTAGCAACGTCGGTGTGAGAGAAGATAACGGTGGATGCGTTCTCAACCTGATCGTTGAAGAACTCACCGAAGTTTTTCATATACATCTTGCACTTACCTGCATCGACAACGGTGGTGAAGCAGTTAAGCTTTGCAGTTTCGGTTTCAACTCCGCGAACTGCACGGATAACGTCAGAAAGCTTGCCAACGCCCGAGGGCTCGATGATTACTCTGTCGGGATTGTACTCTGCAAGAACCTGTGCAAGCGCCTTGGAGAAGTCACCGACGAGGGAGCAACAGATGCAGCCGGAGTTCATCTCGGTGATCTCGATGCCTGCATCCTGAAGAAATCCACCGTCGATACCGATCTCGCCAAATTCGTTCTCGATAAGAACAACCTTTTCTCCGGCATACGCTTCCTTAAGAAGCTTCTTTATAAGAGTGGTTTTACCGGCTCCGAGGAAACCGGAAAAAATATCTATTTTCGTCATTTTGTGCCTATGCACTCCTTTAAAATAATGGTTTTAGACTATTATACTACACTTTTCCCGAAAAGTCAAGGGAGAGAGGAAGGTATTTAAGGGAAAAGTATGTAGGGGTCGACGTCCTCGGCGACCCAAAAATCTTTTCGAAAGGCGGGACGCCCGGGAGGTAGCGAAGCGGCGCGAGGGTGTTGAATGACAACGCGATGCGCTGTCAGACCCCGAGCGTGACCGAGTCGCAATGAGACCGTCCCCTACACCTTCATCGCTACACCATTCTCCCCGCAGGAGAAGGCGCAGTTTAGCGCGTCATAGTGAGGCCGTCGAAGTTCGACTGACGGAG
>JAZOWT010000122.1:0-2681 GCA_045659365.1 Eubacteriales bacterium
TGACAACAGATTTACAGTCTGCCCCCTTTGGCCGCTCGGGAATTCCCCCATAAACACTGGAGCTGGTGAACGGAGTCGAACCATCAACCTGCTGATTACAAATCAGCTGCTCTGCCATTGAGCCACACCAGCGCGTCAACGTTGTTTATTATATCAAATATTTTTTCGTTTGTCAATAGCTTTTTTAAAAATTTTTGAGTTTTATTTAAAAGTTTGATCTATGCGGGGCAAAACTTGAATATTTTATATTGACAGTTACCAAAAATTATGGTATACTATTTGTCGCACAACCGAAAAGGGGTATCGCCAAGCGGTAAGGCACAGGACTTTGACTCCTCTATTCGCAAGTTCAAATCTTGCTACCCCTGCCAACAAAAATGACCACTCCTCGTGAGTGGTCATTTTTGTTGCTTGGTGTGCTGATTTGTCTTGGCACTTGCATCGCAAGTGCGCAAGTTCACATTCTCGGCGCAGAGCACGTCGAGCTCGCTCGTAAGTGGCAAGCCGAAAGAATCTTCGCCATTGCGAATACCTTGCTACCCCGCCACTCCTTGCGAGTGGCTATTTTTGTTGATTGGTGTGCCTGTTTGTCTTGGCACGAGCCATTTTTTGGTGAGTGCTGCAAGTTCACATACACCGCGCAGAGCACGTCGAGCTGGCTCGTAAGTGTCAAGCGTGTGTATCTTCGCCATTGCGAATACCTTGCTACCCTGCCACTCCTTGCGAGTGGCTATTTTTATTGATTGGTGTGCCTGTTTGTCTTGGCACGAGCTTTTGTAGGGGACGACGTCCTCGGCGTCCCGCTTTCGTTTTTGTCGCCAAGAACACAATTTAAACAAGAACAGAGGCACTGCACCTGCAATGCCTCTGTTTATTTTAATTATTTAAGCCTAAAAACAAAAATACTATCATTGCGGCAAGGAAGATCAAATCACTCTTTTTGTAGTGGAATCCCCTGCGGTAAATGGTGTATCCGACAAAAGCAAGCAGCTCGATTATCGCCCAGCCGATCACACCGATATCCGAAAATGCCAGCATTCCAAGCACGGCGTAAGCAGGGATAAGCGTGCGGAAGCCGCTGAACGAGTCAGAGATCTCTTCGGTCTTTTCCATCGGTCTTTTTCCAAATTTCACAAAGAATTCGATAGCCGCTACAATACCGGCAACAACCCAGCCGACAAACCAGATCACACATTCGGGCGTTTTCCAGAAGGTCGCAAATCCGAGGTCGCCCTTTTCCACGATATACTGATACGTTGCGGTCATCATATCGATCGTACCCCAGGGGATCGCGCAGTAGTCTGCGTTGAATATCCGCCAGTTGTCCGTCACCGTCTCTATCGCAGCGATAGCGAGAATGAATATGAACGTACCCAGTATCATAAACCATATTCCGTCCCCCGTCGTGTTTGCCTCGTTGAACTGGAATACCATTATGGAGTAGAGCGCAAGCCCGAGCAGAACGCACAAGAAATAGTGCGCTATCATCGGCGGAAAATTAAAATACTGTACGCCGCGCGCAAGGAGAAGTATAAGGTTTTGAAGATATGAAAGAGTAAATACTCCGATTACGGTTATCGCGCCCGAAAGGTAGTGCGCAACTCCCATCGCCCTGCGTGAGATGGGCAGGGCATAGGCACAGTCAAGGTTTCTGCGCTTCTTGAAGAAGGAAAATTCCATAACCGGCACTACGTAGCAAAGCACGCATAAGAAAAGCACGGGAATATAAAGGGTAGAGTTAAAGTCGTCATAATAAGTTTGCGTTACGTAATCCCACTCCTCGTGCGGCTGACCGTTTATTCCCATTATGAAAGACAGCACCATAACCACGATCAATATGTACATAAGTGGCTTTAAATTTGAACGCACGTGTGCAGAAAAATAAGACTTAAAGCCTGTCATTTCAGCATTCCCTCCTTCCTTACGTCGTGTATGAAGGTCTCCTCAAAGTCAAGCGGCATCTCGTCCATTACCGCAGGAGAGAGTGCCTCGAGTCGCTCGCGCATCTCGATGCCGTCACCCTCAAGGACGATCTGCACAAACCTGTTTTTGATGGTGAGTGACACGATCGGCAGACCGTGAAAGGCGCTTTCCATCACCGCATCGGTAAAAGCAAGCTCAAACTTGCAAAGCCGTCCGACGTGCTCGGCAATGTCGCCCTGACTCTTTATGCTGTTTGAGTCGATAAGTATAAACCTATCGCAAAAATCCTCAAGCTCTCTTAGCGAGTGGCTTGCTATAAGCACGGTCGTCTTCCCCTCCTCGACAAGGTCGATTATCGCGTCCTTGAATATCTTTCTAGAAAGAGGGTCAAGACCGTCACACGCCTCGTCAAGCAGCAGATATCTCGGCTTTATCGCAAGTGCAAGCGCGATGAACAACTGACGGCGCATACCCTTCGAAAAGTTGCGCATCTTGCCACCCGTGTCAATTTTATAAACAGAAAGCAGGTCGAAAAAGACTGTTTTATCCATATCGGGATAGAACGGAGTATAATAATCGTACAGATCCGCCGGTGTCATAAACGCCGTGGAATAGGGATCGTCCGGCAGGAAGAAGATATCCTTGCGCATTTCAGCCTCCGACGGACTTTTACCGTCGTACGCTATGCTGCCCTCGTCAGGCAGATACACGCCCGACAAAAGACGGAGCAGGGTAGATTTGCCCGCACCGTTTATTCC
>JAZOWT010000123.1:0-7714 GCA_045659365.1 Eubacteriales bacterium
AAGATGAGGAGGTAATATATGGCTAACAAAAATGAAAAGCTGGAGATAAAAACCTCCACGAAAAGCACAAATTACCTCTCCGGTAAGGAGATTCGTGAGATAGCTAAGGCAAATGCCAAGGTTATGAACGCACTTGAAAAATACAAGAAGCGTAGAGCACCTGAGTCGGAGTTCGTAACCGAGATGCAGGATGAGAAAAACATCCTTGAGATCGATGACCTCCACACCTATTTCTTCACCGATCAGGGTGTTGTTAAGGCGGTAAACGGTGTTTCCTTCAAAATTCCCAAGAATGCTACCGTTGGTATCGTTGGTGAGTCCGGCTGCGGTAAGTCGGTTACCAGTATGTCTGTTATGCGCCTTCTTCAGGGCCCGCAGGGACAGATCTATTCCGGTTCTATCCGCTTCAAGGCTTACGATTACGTCCTTGATGAAAAGGGCAATCCCAAGCCTATCTACGAAACCGATGAAAACGGTGAGGTAGTATACGAGGAGATAACCGACAAAAAGGGTAATACTGTAATGGCTCCCAAGCAAAAGACTGATGCTCAGGGCGTTCTTCAGTATGAAACCGAGGAGAAGGTCTACGACATCGCAAAGATGCCTATGCGTGAGATTCACCGCATCCGCGGTAAGCAGATCGCTATGATCTTCCAGGAGCCGATGACCTCCTTGAATCCCGTATTTACCATAGGCCAGCAGCTTGATGAGGTAACCTTTATCCACGTTCCCGGCGCAACCAAGGAAATGGCTAAGGCTAAGTCCATGGAGATGCTCAACCTCGTTGGTATCGCAATGCCCGAGCGTGTATATAAGTCTTATCCCCACGAGCTTTCCGGCGGTATGCGTCAGCGTGTTATGATCGCTATGGCGCTCGCTTGTAACCCCCGTCTTATCATCGCCGACGAGCCCACCACGGCTCTTGACGTTACCATTCAGGCGCAGATCCTCGATTTGCTTCGTGACCTGAAGGACAAGATGGACGGATCTATCATGCTTATCACTCACGACCTTGGTATCATTGCCGAGATGGCGGATTACGTCGTTGTAATGTATGCCGGCCGTGTAATAGAGCAGGGTACCGTGCGCGAGATTTTCCATAATCCCATGCACCCCTATACCCAGGGACTTCAGAAGTCCAAGCCTACGCTTGACTCTGACAGTGACACC
This sequence comes from Eubacteriales bacterium, assembly GCA_045659365.1. Lineage (GTDB taxonomy): Bacteria > Bacillota > Clostridia > Oscillospirales > CAG-272 > UBA1740. The sequence goes on from JAZOWT010000123.1 coordinate 1,171, forward strand.
CTCTTCAACATCCCCGGTAACGTTCCTAACCCCATCAATATGCCTTCGCACTGCTACTTCAAGGAAAGATGCTCGCAGTGTACGGCAAAGTGCTCGGGTGAGTATCCGGGTATGATCCAGGTAAGCCCCACTCACTACGTAGCTTGCCACCTCTACACTGAAAAGGAGGAGAATAACAATGACTGATGAAAAGATAGTCAATGGCGCGGATGAAGTCGTAGAGACTGCGCCCGTAGTCGAAGCTCCTCTTTGGGACGATGCAGCAGAGGAAAAGAAGTTCCTCGAGGCTCGTGCCCGTCAGATAGAAGAGGATAAGAATAAGCCCCTCGATCCCGAGGCGCTCCTTGAGGTTCGTCACCTCCGTAAGTGCTTCCCGATCAAGAAGAGCATTACCGGTAAGGTGCTTCAGGAGCTCGTAGCAGTTGATGACGTATCCTTTAAGCTTAAGCCCGGCGAAACCCTCGGTATCGTTGGTGAGTCCGGATGCGGTAAGACCACTATGGGTCGTACTCTTCTTAAGCTTCACCCCTCGAGCGGTGGACAGGTATTCTTCGACGGACGTGACATAACCAACCTCAAGTCCTCTGAGATGCGCGAGATCCGTAAGCAGATGCAGATCATCTTCCAGGATCCCTATTCATCTCTTCCTCCCAGAAGTACCGTTGGCGGTATCCTCTCCGAGCCTGTAAACGTACATAAGATCGTTCCTAAGAGCGAGGTTAAGGATTACGTTATCGAGCTTATGGAGAAGTGCGGTCTTCGTGATTACTACTATGAGAGATATCCCCATGAGTTCTCAGGCGGTCAGCGTCAGCGTATCTGTATCGCGCGCGCACTGTCCGTAAACCCCAAGCTCGTGGTTTGTGACGAGCCCGTATCCGCGCTCGACGTTTCCATTCAGGCACAGATCATCAATCTTCTGAAGGAGCTTCAGCAGTCGATGAACCTCACCTACCTCTTCATTTCTCACGATTTGTCGGTAGTTAAGTTCATCTCGGATAAGATCGGCGTTATGTATCTTGGTACCATGGTTGAGTTTGGTAAAAAGGAAGATATCTTCTCCAATCCCCTCCACCCCTACACCAAGGCTCTCTTCTCGGCAATTCCTCACCCGAATCCCGATATAAAGATGAACCGCATAGTGCTGAAGGGCGATATCCCCTCGCCTGCTAATCCTCCCAAGGGCTGCCGCTTCCATACTCGTTGCCCCTATGCAACCGAAATATGCAAGCACGTAACCCCCGAATACAAGGAGTACGAGCCCGGTCACTTCGCATCCTGCCATCTGTTGGGCTGATTTGAAAATGAGTAAAAAGAACAGTAAGAAAAAAGAAAAGATCAAATATATTGACGACGGCCGTACTATTGCCGATATGTCGGGTACAAGCAGGGCAAACCCCCTGCTTGGCGGCTCCTCCTTGAAGGGCTCCTCCCGTGGCAAGCGCCGTGCCTCCGGTAAAGAGGTGTGGCAAACGTACTGGGCGGCGGTGAAGACTATGTTTTTCCCGATGATCGTCGTTATGATGATCATCACCGTCGCATTCCTTATTGTGTCGCTGATGCTCAGATGATCTATGACTTCTAAAACGGAGATCTCAATGAAAAAGATTGCTATGGTTATAAACGGCGCAGGCGGTGTCGGAAAGGACACGCTTTGTGACCTGGCCGATAAGCATTTCGGCGTTATGAATATCTCTACCATAACTCCTATAAAGGAGATTGCTGCGCAGTGCGGCTGGGACGGTACAAAGGATGCGCGTGCGCGCAGATTTCTCTCCGACCTTAAGCGCCTGTGTGTAGAGTATAATGACTTTCCTACGAACTGGGCGCTTGAGCGCTATCACGAGTTCCTTAAGGACGATAGCCTCGATATTCTCTTTGTACATATAAGAGAAGCAGGGGAGATTCAGAAGTTCGTTGACGCAACCGGTGGCGAGGCAAAAACGCTTCTTATCCGTGGCGGCGACCGTATGAAAAAGTCTAATTATGGCAATGTTTCCGACGACGAGGTCGAGAATTATTCTTACGATTATTACTTTACAAATGATAAGTCGCTTGAAGAAACCGAGGTCCTTTTCAAGGAATTCCTCGCATCCATCCTGGGCGGCTAAAAACAAAAGAAGCGGACACCCGTGTAACTTTAAAACACGTGTGTCCGCCTCTTTTTTATTCTTGTTTCATGGATTCCGCAAAGTCAACTCATTTGAGTTAAACTTTTTAACTCAAAACGGTTAAAATAATAGTATCATAAACGAGAGGGTGATGCAATTGTTAGTTGGAGAAGCAGTTCGTTTGAGAATTCTTGAGCTGTGCGATAAGAATAACATTACGATTAACAAGCTTGGCACAATATGCGGAATTACGCAATCAACCTTGAATAACATAGTAAGCGGACGAAATACCGCTAACACCTCGACAATCAAGAAGATTTGCGATGGCTTGGATATGCAGATCGAGGAATTCTGGGCATGTGATTTGTTCCGTAATCTCGAGCCCGAAATAAGATAAAAAGGGTAGACTGGATAAAATCTATCCTTTTTTGTTTTTCATCAAAAAATAGCAAGGCAGACACCCGTGTAACTTTAAAACACGTGTGTCCGCCTCTTTTTTTATTCAAATTCGCTTACAGCAATATGCAAACTAACCCATTGGCGCCCTCGTTGACTATCCTCTCCAGAGTCTCCGACAGCTTTTCTCTTGCCTCGTCGGGAATGTTCTCAAGCTTCGCGTTAAGACCGTCGTTTACAAGGTCGTAAAGAGAGCGCCCGAACATATTCGACTCCCACACCTTTTGCGGCTCATCCTCGATCTCACCGACCAGGTATTTCACTACCGCCTCGCTTTGCTCCTCGGTTCCGACAACAGGGCATAGCTCGGTTTTGATGCCGGTCTTTATCATGTGAATTGAGCTGGCGTGCGCGGTCACCTTAACTCCCCAGCCGCCAGACTGCTTTGTTATCCGCGGCTCTTCAAGGGTCAATTCATCAGGTGATGGCATCACAATTCCGTAGCCCTTTTCCTCTACCTCGCGCAGTGCAGACTCTACCTTTTTATATTCCTTTTCCGTTTTTGCAAGCGATACCATCGTCGTCATAAGGCTCTTCTGGTCGCGTACCTCAATGCCGGTCATGTCAGACATAGCGGCATAGAAGCTCTCGCTTGATACAGGCACGTCGAACTCTCCTGTACCGTCCTTTGCCGATAGCGCAACAGTCTTAATTCCTGTATACGTGCCGATTTTTCTGTCTATGTCGCCGAGTGTACATACCTCGTCTGTAAAGTCGTTTATCTCGCTTAAAATCGATGTATAGATGTGATGATCGTGTGGTAAAAGCTCGCACCAGGCCGGCAGGTTGAATGTGAGAGAGGAAAGGGGGAACTCGGATAGCACCAGCTTCAGTATTTCGGCAATATCCTCTCCGGTAAGCTCGGTACAGTTTACAAGCGCAACAGGTGCTCCGTACTTCTCCTCCAACGACATCGCCAGCTCTCTCGCTCCCTCACTGTGCGGATCGCGTGAGTTAAGAACTATTGCAAACGGCTTTTTCTTTTCCTTAAGCTCTCGTACAACGCGCTCCTCTGCTTCAACGAAGCTTGCGCGCGGAATATCTCCAAAGCTGCCGTCACTTGTAACCAGTATCGCGATCGTAGAGTGCTCGGTGATTACCTTAGATGTACCAAGCTCCGCCGCCTCTGAAAAAGGCATTGCCTCATCACTCCATGGTGTCATTACCATGCGGTACTCTCCGTTTTCCTCGTTGCCAAGCGCCCCGTCAACAAGGTAGCCTACACAGTCTATCATCTTCACGTTAAGCTCGGTGCCGTCGTCCATACGCACCTTCACCGACTCATCCGGGATAAACTTCGGCTCAGTTGTCATAACCGTACGTCCCGAGGCGCTTTGAGGTGTGCCGTCGGTTGCACGCGCCCTGTCGTATTCATTCTCGATATTCGGTATTACAAGGTTGTCAAGCAGCTTTTGTATAAATGTAGACTTTCCTGTCCTGACAGGGCCTACTACACCTATGTAGATATCTCCTCCCGTCCTCTTTGCAATGTCCTGATATATGCTGTTCTCCGTCATAGCGTATGCCTCCGTTTTGTTTCGTTTCAAATCAACTTATGCAAGCCGCGTCCGAAATATTCTCACCGTGAATAAAAGCCGCAAAGACGTATAATAATAACTGATGAAACGGAGGTAAAATATGGACAAGAAAAGCAACTTTTTTATCTGTAGTCGATGCCGCAATCTTGTGGGAATGATCAACTCCTCGGGCGCTGTAATATACTGCTGTGGCGCGCCTATGGATAACATGGAGCCCGAATACACCGATGCCGGAGCAGAGAAGCATCAGCCCGTCGTTAAAAGGGAAGGGGACGAAATAATCGTCAACGTAGGCTCAAAAACGCATCCAATGAGCGAGGATCACGCAATAACGTGGGTCGCTCTTATCACCAATCACGGTCACCATCGCAAGTTCCTTATCCCCGGTGAAGAGCCCGTCGTCAGATTCACCCTCAACGATGAGCTGCCCCTCGCGGTCTACTCATACTGCAATCTCCACGGCCTTTGGAAAACGCAAATATAAAAAAGCAAGGGGTGCAACAATGCACCCCTTGCTCTGTTATTTACTTAATGATCTTGGGAATTAAAACGCTGGTCGGTGAGGTTACTGTGTACTTGGTCTTTCCCTGTCCCTCGAGTAAAAGCGAGCAGGTCTTAGGGTCTATTCCCAAAACCTTGCAGGTATATCTCTTTCCGTCCTTAAGCAGCTTTACCTTAGTGCCTGTAAGGATGAATTTCTGAATATACATCGCCATGAATCTCTCGGGGGTTTTCAGTGATGCATAAATCGGGAAGAACTTGGATATGACGGTCTTTGCGATGATCGTCGCGATCGTTGTGCTCTCGTTTGCAAACACCTTTTGAATGAGGTCGGACATTCTCGGCGGGAACGTCTCGTTTGGAAGAAGTGCGGAAAACGTGATAATGATATACTCGTAAGAGGTGAAGTTATCAAGCTTTCCCTCAATGCTCACGTTTCCGATCTGTACACCCTCGCAAAATACGTTACTTACCCAGCCGATGCCCATCTTCTTCTGCGTGTGCTCCTCAAGTGCGCTTGCCAGTGCAACCGTCGAAAGTGAGGAGAGCAATCCCGCCTGAGAGGGGAAGATCGAGGGGCGCAGAATTATGGACATATGAATTCCGCGCTCATCACTGTTGCCGAGGTATTCTGCTACGATAACGTATCTGTCGGGATAACCGTCTCGTGCATAAGCACGCGCCAGCTTCGTTGTAGAGTCGAGTCGGTTGTAGCATTCAAGCTTTACTATGTTGTTGTCCGATTCGCGTATGCTTATAAGCTCGGGCTGCATTTTCCGACTCCTTTCTCACTCTCTGTGTATTAATTAGTATGCCTTACCCCAGTAAACGAGCTTCTTAGCCTCTCTGCCACAGCAAACGCACTTGTTACCGGTAGGCTCCATGCCGAAGGGCATACAACGTGAGGAAACGTCCGCCTCCTCCTTGAGCTTGAGCTCACACTCGAGGTCTCCGCACCACATAGCCTTGATGTAGCCGGGCTTCTCGTTTGCGATCGCGATAAGCTCCTCAAGAGTTTCTGCAGAGTAGGTGCGCTCCTCTCTGTGCTGAAGCGCCTTGTTGAAGAGTGCCTCGGTAAGTGCCTTAAGGCCGTTTTCTACGCTGGGTACAAGGTCGTCAAGGGAGATAAAGCTCTTCTCTCTGTTGTCGCGACGTACGATAACGCACTTGTTGTCTGCAATATCGCGGGGACCGATCTCGATGCGGAGGGGAACACCCTTCATCTCGTACTCGGAGAACTTCCATCCGGGCGACTGCTCGGAATCGTCAACCTTTACGCGCACGCCGGCTGCCTTGAGCGCATCTGCAATCTTGCCTGCCGCCTCAAGAACACCCTCCTTGTGCTGCTGTACGGGAATAACAACTACCTGAATGGGTGCAACGGCAGGGGGAAGCACAAGACCGGAGTCGTCGCCGTGAGTCATTATGATACCGCCGATGATTCTTGTGCAAACCCCCCAAGAGGTCTGGTGGCAGTACTTAAGAGTATTGTCATTGTCAAGGTACTGAATGTTGAATGCCTTTGCAAATCCGTCACCGAAGTTGTGCGAGGTACCGCCCTGAAGCGCCTTACCGTCGTGCATAAGTGCCTCAACGGTGTAGGTAGCAAGCGCGCCTGCAAACTTCTCCTTGTCGGTTTTCTGACCTCTGATAACGGGCATGCCGAGATCCTTCTCAAAGAAATCGGCGTACACGTTCAGCATCTGAACTGTTCTTGCCTCTGCCTCCTCTGCGGTTCTGTGCATGGTGTGACCCTCCTGCCAGAGGAACTCACGCGAGCGGAGGAAGGGACGGGTGGTCTTTTCCCAACGAACGACCGAGCACCACTGGTTGTAGTTCTTGGGAAGGTCTCTATACGACTTGATTATGTTAGCATAGTGCTCGCAGAAGAGAGTCTCCGAGGTGGGACGAACGCAAAGGCGCTCGGCGAGTCTCTCG
>JAZOWT010000124.1:0-63190 GCA_045659365.1 Eubacteriales bacterium
TGGTAGAATTCCAGCCTTCCAAGCTGGTCGCGTGGGTTCGATTCCCATCACTCGCTCCAAAGTACGCGCCCATAGCTCAGTGGATAGAGTGCCCGGCTACGAACCGGTAGGTCGAAGGTTCGAATCCTCCTGGGCGCGCCAAAAGAAGTCTTAGATGGACCCCTGTGGTTCGGCTAAGGCTTCTTTTTTTCGTCTTGGTGGATTCGAAGGGGAAACGGCACAGAGCGGACTTCCGGTGGACGTCCGCGACCGTGGAAGACCGAGCGCGTAGCCGCGCGAGAATCGAATCCTCCTGGGCGCGCCAAAAGAAGTCTTAGATGGACCCCTGTGGTTCGGCTAAGGCTTCTTTTTTTTGTTTTTTGCTCCCAATTTGATTTATCACGCGTATCTGTAAGCGAACAATGGTTAAATTAACTAAAACAAATCGAATATTCGAGAGATATATCACGATCAAACTGTACAAAACGACTATTTTGATGTGTTAATATTTACTTTTATAAATATTTATGATAGAATATTGGTTGGAAAAAATAATCCCCTAACGGGTAAAGGAGAGCTATATGAACGGCTTAAAGTTAAACGTTAAGCGTACTATACTCGTCGGTTTTGCCTTTTTCCTGATTTCGGCATTCTGGCAGGCCTATGATGCTATCGTACCGCTTATACTTACCAATCACTTCGGACTTCCTCAGACTGCATCGGGCGCAGTAATGTCACTCGATAATATTCTGGCAGTATTTCTTCTCCCTATTTTCGGTACTATTTCGGACAAGCTCTGTACAAAAAAATGGGGCCGCAGAACTCCATTCATTCTCATTGGTACTGTTGCGGCGGTAATATTCTTCGTGTTCCTTGCATTTGTAGACTCCATGCAGTTTAACACCCTGATTGAAGCCGGCATACATGATAGATATGTAGCAGCACAAACACTTATGGATTCGGCAAAGGCAGCTCTCAGTGAGGCAAAGGCAGTCGGAGATCAGGCAGGTATTGAAGCGGCTAACGCATTAATCGATACCATAAACGCAAACATCGACAACATCAGAAACGAGGTTCTTGAGCTCACTCTTTCCAACATCTGGCCCCTCGTTGCATTTATCGGTGTGCTTCTTCTCGTGCTTATCTCTATGGCAACCTTCCGCTCCCCCGCGGTTGCGCTTATGCCTGACGTTACAGTTAAGCCCCTCCGTTCAAAGGGCAATGCAATAATCAACCTTACCGGTACTGCCGGCGGTATTCTCGTGCTCGTTCTTGGTATGGTATTCAAGACCTCTACCCTCAGCATGCAGTACATCGGCTACGTTATAGCGGTTGTAGCAATAATGATAACCGGCCTTATCGTCTTCATGCTCACGGTTAAGGAAAAGAAATGGGCCGCAGAAATGGAAGCGGATACTCTTCGCCTCAACCTTGAGGAGCCTGTCGAGAGCGCGGTTGCTACCGAAAGTCGCAACCTTACCAAGGGAGAGTTCAAATCACTTCTTCTCATTCTTGCATCCGTTGCGCTTTGGTACATCGGTTACAATTCTATCACCAGTAAGTACTCGGTATATGCATCCAACATTCTTGGATTTGACTTCAATATGACACTCATAATAGCACAGGCAGCGGCAATTGTTTCCTACATCCCTGTTGGTATTATCGCCTCCAAGATGGGTAGAAGAAAGACAATTCTTGCCGGTGTTACTATGCTTGCATGTGCCTTTGCTATCGGTATTTTCATTGAGCCCACCACCCCCGAGTTTATAATGTTCCCTGTTTTCATTCTTGCAGGAATGGGATGGGCAACCATTAACGTAAACTCCTTCCCCATGGTTGTTGAGCTTGCAAGAGGCGGCAACGTAGGAAAGTACACCGGTTACTATTACACAGCATCTATGGCGGCACAGATCGTTGCCCCCATTCTTTCCGGTGTATTCTACGATAACCTCGGAATGCGCTACACATTCTTCACCTTTGGTGCGATATTCGTAGCATTCTCATTTGTTACTATGTTCTTTGTTAAGCACGGTGACGCGAAGGACCTTGCAGGAAAGACTGCAAAGGATCTTATCAACGACAACTTTGCAGGCGAGGACTGATTTAAAAAGTAATATAAAAACGCCAAGGACTAGCTCCTTGGCGTGTTGCTTTTTGTTTTATCCGATTATAGCAAATTCGAGGTTCTCATACGACAACACGGTACCAATATCTGTGCCGAACGGCAAGAGCGCCAATGCTATAAAAAGCTCTTCTCCGTTTGCATCGGTAAGTGTTGCGTACTCGCCGCTTATTCCGGTTACGCGAAATATCTTCATTTTTCTATCATAGCCTCTGCAATCTGTATAGCATTTGTTGCCGCTCCCTTGCGAACCTGGTCACCACAGCACCAAAGAGTTATGGCATTATCGTTAACTATATCCTCGCGGATCCTACCGACGTAGACAAGGTCCTGATCACTGGTAATAAGAGGCATGGGGTAAATCTTGTTTTCTGCGTCATCATAGAGCTTACAGCCGGCACATTCAGCAATTGCCGCCTTAACCGCCTCAACGGAAAGCTTATCCTCGGTAATAACAGTAGCCGAAATAGAGTGAGATCGAACAACAGGAACGCGGACACAGGTGCAAGTTACCTTAAGGTCGGGATTGTGAAGAATCTTTCTTCCCTCGTTCTGCATCTTCATTTCCTCGGTAGTATATCCGTTTTCAAGGAATGAGCCAATCTGAGGAATAAGGTTTTCGGCAATCTGGTACTGGAACACAGAGTTTGTGATCTCACCGCCGTTTACAATAGCGCGCATCTGGTCGCCAAGCTCGACGGGACCTGCCGCACCGGCACCGCTGGTTGCCTGATATGTGGAAGCCACAATACCTTTTATCTTAGAAAGCTTATTGATAGCGTTTACTGCAACGAGTGTGATGATCGTAGAGCAGTTGGGGTTGGATATAATGCCCTTTTTGTTATTAAGAGCATCCTCTGCATTAATTTCGGGAACTACAAGCGGAATATCAGGATCCATGCGAAAAGCACTGGAGTTATCGATAAAGATCGCTCCGGATGCAACAATGTCCTCGGCAAACTGCTTTGCAACTGCGTTTGATGCCGCACCAAGAACGAAGTCGAGGCCTTTGAAGGCTCCAAAGTCAGCAAGCTCTATAGTAAGCTCACTGCCGGCAAACGGAACCTTTTTGCCAACACTTCTCTCGCTTGCAAAAAGCTTAAGAGTATTTATTGGAAAATTCCTCTCCTCGAGTACCTTTATCATTTCCCTACCCACGGCGCCACTGGCACCGAGAATACCTACATTATACTTTTTCATAATTGTGTTTTCCTTCGTAAACTTGCGATAAAATATTAGAAATCGTGAAGCACTGTGATTGCTTTCTCGTAATTGTCATTATCGACACCGATCATAATATTTACTTCGTCAGCGCCCTGAGAAATTACGCGAATGTTTACGCCTGCTTCTCCGAGAGCGGTAAATATCTTTCCGGCAATACCGACGTTTCGGCTAAGATTTCGTCCAACGACCGCAATAAGGCTGATATCGTTTACGATCTTTACGGAATCGGGAGCAAGCTCCTGCTCTAAACGTGTCACCACTGCGTGGAATTTGTCTTTGATAGCACTACTTCTGACAATAAACGAGAAAGTATCTATGCTACAGGGGATCTGATCGATATTTATCTCAAAATCCTCAAAAATTTCAAGCGCCCTTCTGATGCAACCGGGCTCCTCGCGCATTCCAGCTTTAACTACAGTAACGATTGAGTAGTCCTTCTTTCCGGAAATACCGGTGATGGGACGAAGCTGTGCCTGAGCATCCTTATCCTCGTCGAAAGTTTCCATAACCAACGTTCCGTTAGCGGTAATATCCTTTGTGTTCTTGATATACAAAGGGATACACTTGTTTCTTACGGGAAAAACCGCCTCCTCATGAAGAACGTCTGCACCCATATAGGAAAGCTCGCGGAGCTCCGAGTAAGTAATTTTATCAATCGGGCGAGGATTTTCAACTATTCGCGGGTCGGCAGCGAGAATTCCGGAAACGTCAGTCCAGTTCTCGTAAGCAGTTGTGCTAAGCGCCGCCGCTACTATCGAGCCGGTGATATCCGAGCCGCCGCGAGTGAAGGTCTTGATGCTCTTATCAGGCATCGCACCGTAAAATCCAGGGAAAACCATACGCTGCTCAGTCTCTGCAATACGTGAAAGATTAGCATACGACTCCTCAAGATTTACCTTACCGTTATAATTGAATACAAGCCAATCTGCGCTATCTACAAACGTATACCCAAGATGCTTTGCCATTATCCGCGCATTCCAGTACTCACCGCGCGATACGATGTAATCAACACTGGTTTTCTTGCTCAGGTTAGCCTTAAACTCCTCAAAATCATCATCGAGGAACTTTTCTATTCCGCAATACTCACAAATTTCGTCATATCTGGCCTTTATTTTGCTCAGTATTTCATCATACGGTGCATTATACTTGATATGTGCGCGGAGCAGATACAACAAATCGGTGACCTTTATGTCAGTGCTATGTCTTTTACCAGGAGCAGAAACAACGACCAGCGCTCTTGCCGGATCGGCATTCACAATGCCCTTTACCATATCGAAGCACTCACCCGTCGCAACAGACGAGCCACCAAATTTTACTACTTTTACTATTTTACCTCTCGATACCTGCAAAGAAACTCTCACCGTCCTTCTTTAAAATTTCTTCTGCGATTTCATGCATCGCAGAAACGCTTATAAGGTTTGTAATTATAAAATTATATCCGTTAATTACTTTATTGCTCTTAATGATTTCGGCCGGAACGTCAGCCTTGGTTCTTACATAATAATTCTTTGAAACAGAGCTGTTATCTACCTTGATGTTCGCTCCGGGAGAAATGGTCGAAACGTCACCGTTTATAATGTCGATAACGTCATGCGCAACTGCGGTACCGGTCGGGTACTTTCCCGCCCCCTGTCCGAAGAATGAAAGCTGACCGACGTTGTCGCCTACCAGCGATATCATATTGTTGTTCTTCTTAACACAGGATAACAGTGAGTCGTTATCAATGATAGTAGGCTCAACGTATGCAGAAGCAGTATTTCCGTTGCGGACACCGGTGCCAACGTACCTAACAGACATTCCCATCTCGCCCATGATGTAATCGACATCGCATTTTTTGATGTTCCTGAGACCGAATATAGCCACCTGATCGTCTGAGATCTCAGTATCAAAGGCAATCGATGAGGAAATAGCGGTTTTGCGCGCAGTATCAAGACCGTCGATGTCAGCAGAAGGATCTGCCTCTGCATAACCGAGCTTTTGAGCAACTGCCAAAACCTCAGAAAAATCAGCCGAGTCGGTTATCATAGCATCAAGAATAAAGTTGGTTGTTCCGTTCATTATTCCAAATACCTTGGTTATGTTATCGCAGCGGGTTGCTCTACGAAGATTATGAAGCCATGGGATTCCGCCGCCTGCACTGGCAGAAAAGCGCACGGTCACACCATACTCCTTTGCCAGCGTCAAAAGCTCGTCGTAATACGTGCATATAAGGTGCTTGTTAGAGCTGACTACGTGCTTCCCTGCCTTTATTGCTTTTACCAAAAATGTATGCGCAGGCTCAAGGCCGCCAATTGCCTCCGCAACAACACCAATCTCTTTATCATTCAATATATCATCGTAATTCGTGGTAAGTACATCACCAAGCTCGTCATGTGCGCGGATATCAAGAACCTTCCCCACTGTATATCCGGAGGCCTTGAGGATTTCATATGCACCGGAACCGACTATACCAAATCCAAGGATTGCAATTTTCATGAACAATCTTCCTTTCTTATGATATGCATTATGTGGCTGACTGGATTTTTAATGCAACAAATTTGAAAAAATGCTACATAAATAGTGTATAATCAAACAGCAAAACCAGACAAAATAAAAATTTTTGTGTCTTTATTTCAAAAACACTTGTATTTGGATGAAAAATAGTGTATCATATAAACTATGAAAAGTCAAGAGGTATACGAAAATGTTTTACATAAGCACTCGAAATGAAAATATACAAAGAACCGCAGCCGAAGCAATACTCATGGGTATTGCAGATGATGGCGGTCTGTATATCCCCTCCGACATTAAGTCTGTAAAGTTCCCTATGGACAAGCTTGCAAGACTTTCTGAAAAGGAAATATCCGCCACCGTACTCTCACTGCTCTTTGATGACGGCTCTATGTTTGAAGCCGACATGGAAAAGTTTATCAATGCTGTTTCAAAAGCATATGACGGCAAGTTTGAAAACGGAGATTTTGCTCCGATTGCAAAGGTTGGCGATACATTTGTTATGGAGCTTTATCACGGCCCGACGTCTGCATTCAAGGACGTTGCGCTCCAACTTTTACCTCATCTGATATCAGAGGCAAAAAGATCCCTCGGAATGAGCGATGACATCGTCATCCTCACCGCAACAAGCGGTGATACCGGAAGTGCGGCACTTGAGGGCTTCTCTGACATTCCGGGAATTAAGATAGTAGTTTTCTACCCCAAGCATGGCACCAGTGCCGTTCAAGAAAGGCAAATGGTATCTTGCTCGGGAAAGAATACTTACGTATGCGCGGTTGAAGGAAACTTTGACGATGCACAAAGCGGTGTAAAAAACATCTTCAATACACTGGAGGTTCCCGACGGTGTAAGACTCTCAAGCGCAAACTCTATAAACATAGGTAGACTTGCGCCGCAGATAGCATACTATTTCAAGAGCTATCGCGACCTTGTAAACCACGGTGAAATAAAGTTTGGCGATAAAATCAACTTTGTAGTTCCGACCGGTAACTTTGGCGACATACTTGCAGGATATTTTGCAAAGCTAATGGGACTCCCGGTTGCAAAGCTGATATGCGCATCAAACAAAAACAACGTTCTTGCTGATTTCTTTGAGAGCGGTATATACGATAAAAACCGCGACTTCCATGTCACGAAATCACCCTCTATGGACATATTGATCTCCAGCAATCTTGAAAGACTGCTCTACTTCATTTGCGGCAGTGAAAAATGCAAGGAATATATGTCCGACCTTGCAAAGCGCGGAAAATACCAGATCAGCCCAGATGAGCTTGCTAAAATGCGCGAAACCTTTGATGCCGGTTATGCGGACGACGAGGAAACCTACGAAGCCATTAAAAGCGTATACGACAAGCACGGATACCTTATCGACACACACACCGCGGTTGCATGGTGTGTTTATGAAAAGTGGGCAAAGGCAAACTCAAACGGCCATAAGAGTGTTATACTCTCCACCGCGTCTGCATACAAGTTCTCATCCGGTGTGCTCCATTCACTGGGACTTGAGTGCCCTAACGAATTTGATGCAATAGAAATATTGGCAAAGAGAACGGGTGTAACTCCGCCTAAGGTAATATCGGGTATAAGGAACAAAAAGGTAGTTCATTCCAATACAATCAAAAAGGAAAGCATGATCAACCTTGTCAACAGAGTGATAAGAAAGGATAAGGTAATCGTAAGAGTACCCGCTACATCCGCGAACCTGGGCTCAGGATTTGACTGCACCGGAATTGCTTTTAGAAAATACGACGTTTTCTCATTCGAAAAAACTGACAAAACGGTAGAATTTGAGAACTTTGAGCCTGTTTTTTCAAACGAGGACAACCTAGCGTATATAGCCTACAAAAAAGTATGCGATAGGGTTGGTTGCGAGGCATTTGTAAGGATAAAAAGCATAAAAACCGAAATACCGATAACCAGAGGACTCGGCTCGTCGGCCGCTCTGATCGTCGCCGGCGCATATGCCGCAAATCTACTCACAGGTCAAAAGCTTTCGGTACAGGAGCTTTTCGAAATATGTAACGAAATCGAAGGTCACCCCGACAATATTGCGCCTGCACTTTTCGGTGGCTTGTGCACCTCGATCGTAGCAAACGGAAAGCCCAAAACTCAGAAATGCTCGGTATCCGATGCGGTATGCTTCTCTGTGGTAGTACCCGATTTCAGGGTGGATACGAAAGAAGCAAGAGGCGTTCTGCCCAAAAATATATCAAGAAATGATGCAGTTTTCAACATGCAGAGAGTTGCACTACTGCCTATTGCATTTGAGCAAGGAGATATAGAGCTTATCAAGCTTGTAACCCAAGACAAGCTGCATGAGGTTTACAGAAAGCCACTGTTCAAGAACATCGATCTCGTAGAAAAGGCTGTATATGAGTGCGGTGCAATTGCCACAACAATAAGCGGTGCGGGACCGACATGTCTTGTGTATTCAGAGCTTCCGCTAGCAAAAGAACTGAACGATAAAATTTCAAATCTTGAAAACAACTGGGTCGCTTACAGTGTTTCGGTAGACAATGAAGGAGCAAAGGAAATCTATGACGAACAATAAATATCTTCTGGTTGATAAAAGAATCTTACCTCCCTACTTTGAGAAGGTAATTGAAGCGCGCGAGCTTCTTGCCGGTGGCACCACTAAGGATGTTTCCAAGGCTGTAAAAATGGTAGGCATATCCAGAAGCACCTACTACAAATACAAGGACTATGTTTTTGCCACAAACTCTGCACTTGATGGAAGAAAAGCGATAATTTCGTTTTCCCTTTCACACAAGCCCGGAATTCTCAGCAAGGTGCTGACTATGCTTTCGGAGAACGGCGCTAACATTCTGACTATCACTCAGAATCTCCCCATAAACGCAAGAGCACACGTAATCCTCACTCTTGACGTATCAGGGCTTTCCTGCGAGGTGGAGGCATTGGTGAAAAACATCAATAAAATAGAAAAGGTTGGCGGTGCCAAGCTTATCTCAATAGAATAAAAAATAAGCCCTCCCTCAGCGGGAGGGCTTATTTTTTTACTTTACAACGATATTTACGATCTTGCCGGGAACAACAATTTCTTTAACTACGGTTTTGCCCTCAATTGCCGCAGCAACCTTTTCATCGGCGCGTGCAATTGCAAGAACGCTATCCTTATCTGCCGTCTTTGCAACAGTAATAACACCCTTTACCTTGCCGTTTATCTGTACAGGCATTTCAACAGTGTCGTCTACCATCTTAGCTTCGTCGTATACAGGCCACTGTGCAAGAGAGATAAGTCCCTCGCCGCCAAGAGCCTCGTATATTTCCTCTGCCAAGTGAGGAGCAAAGGGAGAAAGAAGGCAAGTAAGAACGGAAAGCTCGGTTTTAGTGATCTTTCCAACCTCGTAAATTGTATTGAGAGTACCCATCATAGCAGCAATTGCGGTATTGAACTTCATTGCATCAATATCGTCGGTTACCTTTTTGATGAGCTTATGGATGTGCTTCTCGAGTTCGGGAGTAAAGCCTTCACCGTCAACTATGTCAAGAAGATTGTAGAATCTTTCAAGGAAGCGCTTACAGCCCTTGATGGACTGGGTGTTCCAGGGGGCGGCCTGCTCGAAATCGCCTATGAACATCTCATAAAGACGCATAGTATCAGCACCGTAATCTCTGATGATGTCATCGGGATTTACAACGTTACCGCGAGATTTAGACATCTTCTCACCGTTCTCGCCAAGGATCATACCATGGCTTGTACGCTTAAGGTAGGGCTCCTTTTCGGGAAGTGTATCAATATCGTAAAGGAACTTGGACCAGAATCTGGAATAAAGAAGGTGGAGTGTGGTGTGCTCCATACCGCCATTGTACCAGTCAACAGGCATCCAGTACTCAAGTGCCTCTCTGGACGCGAGCTCCTTATCGTTGTGAGGATCACAATATCTAAGGAAATACCAAGAGGAACCAGCCCACTGAGGCATGGTGTCGGTTTCGCGTTTTGCGGGACCGTTACACTTAGGACAAGAGCAATTTACCCAGTCTGTCATAAGAGAAAGAGGAGATTCACCGTTCTCAGTAGGCTCGTATGACTCTACCTCAGGAAGCTCAACAGGAAGCTGATCCTCAGGGATTGCTACCCAACCACACTTCTCACAGTTAACAAGAGGAATAGGCTCGCCCCAGTATCTCTGTCTTGAGAATACCCAGTCACGAAGCTTGAAGTTTACTCTTTCGGTTCCGATATTGTTCTCCTCAAGGAACTTGATCATAGCGGCCTTTGCATCCGCAACGTCAAGTCCGTTAAGGAAGCCGGAATTCACGAGCTTACCGGTTGCAACGTCAGTAAATGCTTCGTTCTGCACGTCACCGCCTGCAACAACCTCGATAATGGGGAGATCAAACTTCTTTGCAAACGCCCAGTCACGCTCATCATGGGCAGGAACTGCCATGATAGCGCCTGTTCCGTAGCCGGCAAGAACGTAGTCGGATACGAAAATCGGAATTTCTTTGCCGGTTGCGGGGTTGATAGCTCTTACACCCTTGATCTCAACACCGGTCTTTTCCTTAACAAGCTCGGTTCTCTCGAAGTCACTCTTCTTGGAAGCCGCAACCTTATACTCCTCAAGCTCGGGAAGGTTGGTGATAACGGCACTCCACTTCTCTATCATCTCGTGCTCAGGAGCGATTACCATGTACGTCGCACCAAAGAGTGTATCGCATCTGGTGGTATATACTCTGAGCTTATCACCGGTGGTAGTGGTGAAATCTATCTCTGCACCGTTTGACTTGCCGATCCAGTTGATCTGCTGTGTCTTAACTCTCTCAATGTAGTCAAGGCCGTCAAGGTCGGATATAAGTCTATCCGCATACTCGGTGATCTTAAGCATCCACTGACTCTTTACCTTACGGATTACAGCGGACTGACATCTCTCACATACACCGTTAACAACCTCCTCATTCGCAAGAACTACCTTACAAGAGGTACAGAAGTATACTGCCATCTCCTTTTTGTATGCGAGGCCTTTTTCAAACAGCTTAAGGAATATCCACTGAGTCCACTTGTAGTAGTTAGGATCGGTGGTGTTTATTTCTCTGGACCAGTCGAAGGAAAGACCAAGTGCCTTAAGCTGAGACTTAAAGCGTGCAACGTTTCTTTCGGTTACGATCTTGGGATGGATCTTGTTCTTTATTGCAAAGTTTTCAGTAGGCAGACCGAAAGCATCCCAGCCCATAGGAAAGAGGACGTTATAGCCCTGCATTCTCTTCTTTCTTGATACGATATCAAGTGCGGTATAGGGACGAGGGTGACCAACGTGAAGTCCCTGTCCCGAGGGATACGGGAACTCTACGAGGGCGAAATATTTGGGAAGCGTATAGTCCTGCTTTGCAGCGAAGGGCTGCACTTCATCCCATTTCTGCTGCCATTTTTCTTCGATTTTCTGATAATTGTAATTCATTTTTATTCCTCTGTGCTGTTGATTTTTAATTTGGCGTCAACTCGTGCGACAATCTCGGAAATATCTCTTTCCGAGCCGGCCGGCATCAGTCTATCCAGGTTATAAAACTCTCTTGATTCCTTATCAAACACGTTAACGATCACATTTCCGTAATCTACGAGTATCCACGCGTTACCGCGCTTACCCTCAATTCTTAATGCCTCAACACCCTGTTCTGAAAGCTTGTATGCAACCTCGTCTGCCAAGGCTGCTACCTGTGTAAGGGATCTACCGGTTACGTTGATATAATAATCAGTAATGGGATTTTCCTCACCTACGTTGTACATTCGTAGATCTAGTGCTTTCTTCTCAATCAGAACTGCCGCTGCCGCTTCTGCAAGCGTAACAGAGTCCGAATTCAACAATGTCTTATTTGTTGACTCCATTCAAAACCACCTTTCTCCCCCGTGGGAACGCTGCGCATTTGCGCTAATGTATTTTAGTCATAAGAGCCTTGATCGAATCCAATGTTTTCGGATTGACAACTGCTCCTTTTTTGAGAAGGCTATCACACGTGCGCTGCATAGACATTACGCATGCCTTATGCAACGTATTGACGTTCTCCGCAACGTTATCCTTCACCAAGGATGAAAGCATGAACTCACGGGTTTCAATACAATCCTTGTACGTGCGCCCTTCTTCAATGTAATCAGCCAAGAAAATTATTTCATCAAACACCGTCATATCAACACTTCCAACGGTATGATTGAATACTGCTGATAAAATATTTTGAGTCGCGAATTCCGGAAATTCGCTTTTTATTACGTGCGGCGCGGCATAAGAGTGAAGGATCGGAGTCGCGTCTGCGCTGTTAAGCACAATCCCCTCCTCGTTTATCATGGCGACCAGTTCCTCTGTCGGAAGCTCCTTTGCTATATCGTGAAGCAAAGCGGCTACTATGATCTCATCCTTATCCTGCGGCAAGCAGCAATCAGCCAAAATACCGGCCATGCTGCACACACCGAGAGTATGCTCAAATCTCTTGCTCGAAAGCATCGATTTTACCTTACTCTCTAATGCTTTGAGCTCTTTGCCAAAACCACTCATTTATACAAACCTTCTCGCTCTATGTATTCCATAACCGAAAGCGGTATAGAATCAGTTTTGCCAGCCGAAGACAAAGCCTGGCGAACCTCGGTTGAGGAAAGTAATACGGCATTCATATCAACCGGGATTATTCTGGCATTATACTTCTCTTTATAAAGCTCGGTGCATCTTGCTATTTCTTTTTCTAAAGATACGTCTGCCTCGCGCCTTACGTAGCATATCGTCGCAAGCTTGAATATCGTTTCGGGCGAATACCAGCTATCCAACGTCAAAAACATATCCGTTCCGCAAAGGAAATACAGCTCCCTATCGGCGCAGGAAAGCTCCGTTAACGTATTGGCAGTATAGCTTTTTCCGCCGCGCGCGATCTCTATATCCGAGATCTCAACGTTCTTTATATGAGAAAATGCAAGCTTGCACATGTCGAGGCGCTGGTCCGGAGTTACACTGCCGGCAAAGCTCTTGTGCGGTGGGATAAAATCCGGAATTATCATAAGAACGTCCGGATTTATCTGCCTTGAAAATGCTTCTGCCGCGGCAACGTGAGCGATATGGGGCGGATTAAACGTTCCGCCAAAAATACCTATGCTTCTTGCACCCGAGCTCAAATCTCGATCCTCTTTTTCTTCTGTGACTCCTTATAGAGCACGAAGCGAGTACCAACACAGGAAACAACGTCGCACGAAATTACCTCAGCGATCTCGTTTGCAGCCTCCTTTGCGGTGTAGCCGCTATTATCGAGCACACGAGCCTTAATAAGCTCTCTGGCCTCGAGGGCATTGGCGATCTGGGTGCATATTTCCTCGGTTATACCGCCCTTGCCGATCTGAAAGATTGTATCAAGATTCTGCGAAAGAGAGCGAAGATATGCTCTTTGCTTACTAGTTATCATGCTTCCTCCCTTTCAAAAAGTGCACTTGCGAACTCTGCACCGTTAAACGGCTTCATATCATCTATCTTTTCACCGACACCGATGAACTTCACAGGAATTCCAAGCTCCTGCTTAATCGAAAGAACTATACCGCCCTTTGCGGTACCGTCGAGCTTAGTGAGAACAAGGCCTGTAATCTTGGAGGCTTCCTTGAATTCCTTTGCCTGAAGGACTGCATTCTGACCGGTTGTCGCATCAAGAACAAGCAGAGTTTCCTTTGCGGCATCAGGAAGCTCACGAGAGATGACTCTATCGATCTTTGCAAGCTCGTCCATGAGGTTCTTCTTGTTGTGAAGTCTACCGGCTGTATCGATGATCAGAACGTCTGCGCCGCGGCTCTTCACCGCACCGATTGCATCAAATACAACCGACGCGGGATCTGCGCCTGCGGCCTGCTTAACGATGTCAACTCCGGCACGGTCACACCAAACGGTAAGCTGCTCCGCGGCTGCCGCACGGAATGTATCCGCTGCCGCAACAACAACCTTTTTACCCTGAGATTTGTGTTCTGCCGAGATTTTTCCTATGGAAGTAGTTTTTCCTACACCATTGACACCTATAACAAGAATTACTGCGGGCTTGGTGGAAAGGTTAAGCGGCTCGTGGTCACCTACCATCTCACTAAGAATGGCAAAAAGCTCATTCTTGACCTCTTCCGACTCCTTAATGTTCTTATCCTTTACGGTGTCGCGAAGTCTGTCGAGTATTTCTTCGGTAACGTAAACACCGATATCTGCGGATATAAGTGCTTCCTCAAGCTCCTCGAAAAGCTCTTCGTCAACCTTTCTAAAGCTCTTGACAATACTGTCTATTTTACCGACTATTGCATTTTTGGTCTTGTTAAGACCGCTTTTTAATTTATCAAAGAACCCCATCGAGTAGCTCCTTCTGCTTTCCTTCTATTTCCTGTACATCAAGCTCTATTGCCTGAGATATACCGCGCTGAGGCATCGTTACACCGTACAGACGGTCACCGATTTCCATAGTACCACGACGGTGAGTAATAAGAATAAACTGTGTTCCGTCGCCAAAGCGCTTAATGTATTCACCAAATCTGAATACGTTAACCTCGTCAAGCGCCGCCTCGATCTCGTCGAGTATACAGAACGGCGTGGGGTTAACCTTAAGTATTGCGAAGAGAAGCGCTATTGCAACGAATGACTGCTCACCACCCGAAAGAAGCGCAAGGCTCTTAATGATCTTGCCGGGAGGTGCCGCCTTGATTTCGATACCTGATGTAAGAACATCCTCGGGATCGGTAAGCTGAAGCTCTGCATTACCGCCACCAAACAGGTCTCTGAACGTGATTCCGAAGTTGTGGTTGATAGCCTCAAATGCGGAAACGAAGCTTGTTCTCATCTCGCTTTCGATACGCGCAATGATATCTACAAGCTCGGTGTAAGAATTCGTAAGGTCGGTATACTGTGCATTAAGTGCATCGTATCTTACCTTAACCTCAGCATACTCCTCGATAGCACCGGGATTATAGCTACCCAGGGCTCTCAAGCGGTTCTTACACGAGGTCTGAATAGCCGCCACCTCTTCTCTGTTTTCTGCCGTTACGGGAGGATACTCAAGCTCAACAGCCTGCTCATAGGTGATTTCATATTCATCCCATATCTGGTGTCCAAGCTTATCCTGTTTCTCCTTTAACTGCTCAAAGCGGTTTTCAGCACGGAGAGTTGACTCCTGTACAACACTTCTGCTTCTGTTCTTTTCATCCTTGCTCTCGCGAATAGATCTGAGCTCGCGCTCGAACTCATCTCCACCCTTATCGGTTTCGCTACGAAGCTGCATGAGCTCCTTGATCTTCTTCTCAAGCTCAAGGTATTCGGCTTTATTTTCAGCCTTGATATTGTCTATATTATCTCTCTTAGAGGTAAGGTCTCTGATTCTGGCATTCTGAACCCCCTTATCGCTTTCGTGCTCGGCAATACGGTCATTGAAGCTGTCGATCATCTGCTGAACGCCCTCAATATCCTTACGAGCCTCTGCTATCGATATGTAGGTTTCGTTTGCCTTTCCTGCAAGCTCATCGCTCTTTTCATCAAGCACACCCATCTCTGAGCCGCGCTTCAACCTGAAGTCCTTGAGTGCGGCTATGCGCTCAAGTGCAGCGGAGTACTCAGCCTCGAGGCGCTTGATCTCGGCATCAGCCTCATTCTGCTGACCGATAAGGTTGTTATAATCATACTTGAGCTTTTCAAGTATATTGCAATTCGCTTCATACTTCGCATTCGCATTATCAAGAGCGGCAAACTGAGAACGTGAGAGTGTAAGAAGAAGCTCCTTATCCTGCTCTGCCGTGTGCAAAGCATCCTGCGATGCAGTGAGTTCTTCATTGATCTCGTTGATAGCGCTTACGGTATCGTTTATCTTAGCGCTAAGCTTTTCTGCATTCTCACGGAGTGTAGCGATCTCGGTAAGTCTGGAAAGAATTCCGCTATCCTTCTTCGCACTACCACCGGTGAACGCACCGCCAACGCTGATAAGCTGTCCATCAAGCGTTACTATTTTCACGCGGTAACGAAGCTTTTTAGCCGCTGCGGTAGCATTCTCGATCGTATCGAAAACTACCGTACGGAGAAGCAACCACTCTATGATAGAACGGTACTCGTCGTTAGTTTCAACAAGTGTATCTGCGCGACCTACAAATCCGGCCATCTTCTTCGAGTCGCGTATCTCATCGGTCTCGCCCATGGATCTGATAGCGCTTATCGGATAGAAGGTAGCACGGCCGGCATTCGCGCGCTTAAGTGCACGAATTGCCGAATTAGCAACATCCTCGTTATCTACAACGATGTTCTGAAGGCTTGCGCCAAGCGATGTTTCGATAGCCGTAATATACTGCTTATCGACGCTTATGAGTGATGAAAGGGGGCCGTGGATCTTTCCACCGGAAATATGTCCTGCATTATACTCGCGCATTACGAATTTAATGCTTTCAGCATATCCCTCAAAGTGATCGTTCATTCTCTGAAGAACATCCGCGCGCTGAACCAACGTATCTCTTTCAAGCTTAAGAGAATTAAGTGTTTCGTTTATTTCCTCACGCTCGCCAAGAAGCTCTTCTACGCGCTCGTTGGAGGCTGCGATTACCTCTTCCTTCTCTGCTATCTTAACCTTAAAATCTGCGGCAGCATTCTCACAGCGATCTGCCTCAGCCTTGAGAGCTCTACCGGTCTTCTCATATTCCTTGATCTCAAGCTCAATGTCTTCAGACTTGGTATTATCGTTTACCTTGGAGTTTTTAAGGACACCTATTCTTACCTGGAGGTTGTTCGCTGCGCCCTCCTCAACGGTAAGCTCATCAAGTGCTTCGTCAAGGTCATGCTTGATTTTTGCAATTTCCTCAACCAAACGCTGCTGCTCGGAGAGGAACTCAAGCCTTTTATCCATAAGAGCCTGCAAGGAGGCTTCAAATTCACTCTTTTTGTCCTCATATCCCTTTTTACTGGAATTGATGACCTCAATAGCATTTTCGATCTCAGCGATTCTGATCTTGCACTGCTCTATCATCTCAGCAGAGTGAGCGAAGTCAGAGTCTGCGGTACGAAGTGCGGTGTCAAGGCTACTGAGCTTCTGGTTAGACTGAATAATCTGCTCGGAAAGCTCGTGAGAAAGAGCACGGTTAGCCTGTGTTTTTTCGTAGAGGTTCTGCTCCTGCGCGTCAAGGTCGAGTATTATCTGGTCGATTATTTCAAGCTCATGATTTGCAAGCTTCCAGGCCTTGTCAGCCTCCTCAATATCGATTCTTACCTTTTCAGTATCGAACAACCAGAGTGAGACGTCAGCGCGCTTCTTTTCCTCGTAAATTGCAAGTCCCTTACGTGCCTTTTCTGCCTCTTTTTCAAGAGGTCCGACACGTCCCTCAAGCTCTAAGAGGATATCCTTAACACGGTCAAGGTTATCCTGAGTCTGCTTAAGCTTACGCTCTGACTCTTCCTTTCTGTGGCGGTATTTAGATATACCTGCCGCTTCCTCGAAGATACTACGGCGCTCATCACTCTTCTTAGAGATGATCTCCGCGATCTTACCCTGTCCGATTATCGAATAACCCTCACGACCTACACCGGTGTTCATGAAAAGCTCGTATATATCACGAAGACGGCAGGGCTGACGGTTGATGAGATATTCACTCTCTCCGGTACGGAAATAGCGTCTAGTTACTATAACCTCATCATACTCGGAGTCAAGACGGTTTTCGGCATCAGTATTGTCGAACGTTACCGAAACCTCGGCAAAGCCCATAGGACGGCGCTCATCGGTACCACCGAAGATAACGTCCTCCATCTTTGTACCACGTATATTACGGCTGGAAAGCTCACCAAGAACCCAACGCATAGCATCGGATATGTTGGATTTACCACTTCCGTTAGGGCCGACAATTACAGTAGCTCCACGCTCGAATGTGAGTACGGTTCTATTCGGGAATGATTTAAATCCGTGAAGCTCAAGTGATTTTAAGTACATTTGTTTTTTCCTTTCCAAATTCGGATATCGACCTCATACTCAGCAACCTCATCGCATTCTGCAAAATGAAGTCTAAGCGACGGAAAATCCGAATTTAGGCGAAATTTGTTTTTCTTTTTCTGACCTATAAGCTTAGAAAGCGTACGTGGCGCACCGCATATCTCAACGTTGCACGCATCTTCTATACGCATTCCTATAATCTTCTCTTTAATTATTTCGTAGTAATATTCGCTTTCTACAAGCTCACCGAGTGCCGGATGATTAGGGCCTGCATAATAAGTATTCTCATCCGATAAATTATCTGACGAGCACAATCCTATTCTTATGACCTCGACACCTGCATCCCTGAATATACGGAATGCTCTTGCGGACCTGGATATAGCCTCATCAAGCGCTAGAGGGTGATACTCACCGCACTCCGCCATATAACAAAGCTCAGTATCCTTGAAAACTACGGTTGGATATATTCTAGCACCAGCACTACCCGATGACACGATGAAGCGAGCAGTTTGCTCTTCTCTTTCGGCAGTTGAACCGGGCAATCCGATCATCATCTGGCCGACAAGCGAAAAGCCGCGATCTACAATCATCTTACACGCTGTGGCTTCGCTTTCAAAGGTATGTCCGCGTTTAGTAAGCATCAGAACCTCGTCACACGAGGACTGAAGTCCAAGCTCGATCGTTTTAACACCGTAGCGCTTAAGTGTATCTAATATCTTCTCATTTATGTAATCGGGACGCGTAGAGCATCTGATCGAGCTCACCCTACCCGACAAAACGTATGAATAAGCAATATTCAACAAATCGCACATAAGCCGGTAGTCGATTCCGGTAAACGAGCCACCAAAAAAGGCAATTTCAGCCTCGGCATCGCATTCAACGGTTTCGAGTGCTGTATCTATAACTGCTTTTACTGAGTTGATATCAAACTCGGAAACACCGGTTATTGAGCGTTGATTACAAAAGACACACTGATTGGGGCAACCGAGATGAGGAATAAAAACCGGAATATTTACGTGTCTTGTCATACCGTAACACCAAAAAGCTCAAGCGCGACTCTTGCGGCCTGCTGCTCTGCATCCTTCTTAGTGGTAGCGGTTCCTGTACCAACAACGTTATTATTGACCCGGACCTCCACGGTAAATACCTTATCATGCTCGGGGCCCTCCTCTGCAATCACCTTATATTTCAGTGTTGCGGAGCCGTCCTTTTCGACTAACTGCTGAAGTGCAGTCTTATAGTCGTTGTTATTAGTCATTTTGCAGTTGTTTATTTCATCGATAAACAGCGACAAAACTATATCTCTCGAGCCCGGTGCAGCAAAATTATCCGAATCGAGATAAATTGCAGCAATCAGGGCCTCAAGTGCATCGGCAAGCACCTTGGGTCTTCTACGGCAATCCGTAAGCTCCTCGCCGTGACCGACGTTGAGATAATCACCGAGCTTTATCGACATAGCTATGCGGGAAAGTGTTTTTTCGCAAACCAGGTGCTGTCGCATCTTGGTAAGCACCCCCTCGCTCTTGCCTGAAAGGGTTTCATATAAATGCTCTGATATAAGCAACTGTAAAACGGCATCTCCAAGAAACTCCAACCTTTCATTTGACGGATATGAGATACCGCGTGCGCGTTGCTCGTTTGCATAAGAGGAGTGTGTTAGCGCATTTTCAAGGAGAACTATATCTCTGAAATGGTAGCCAATAGACCGACTTAAATCAAATATGCTATTTCCTATTGACACTGCGCCACCTCACCTTTCTTAATCTGTTGTGCTATACATTCTTTCTGATTCTGCGATAATCTTCTTCTCGTCATAATCCACGGCATATCCTGCTATATCTGCATTTATACCGGTTTCAACGAAGTATATCGCCTGTCTTACCGCGTTCTTTATGGCCTTTGCATCCGACGAGCCGTGCGCCTTTATGACGGGCTTGGAAATACCGAGTATAGGTGCGCCGCCGTGCTCTGAGGCATCAAAGCGATGCTTTACGTCACGAAGCTTCTCCTTAATTGTAAGGCTGGAAAGCTGAGTAGCAAGATTGGCCGTAAGAATGTCCTTAAGGATATCCATCATGAACTTACTCATTCCCTCTATGCTCTTAAGAAAAATATTTCCGGTATATCCGTCGCAGACAAGAACGTCGCAAGCACCGAACGGAACTGCTTTGGATTCTACGTTACCAACAAAGTTCAATCCGCTTTCGGAAAGCAGCTGATATGACTCAACCTGAAGCGCATTTCCCTTGTTGTACTCTGTTCCGTTATTCAACTGTCCGACACGCGGACGGTCTATATTGTATATCTTTTCCATGTATTTTGCGCCCATAAACGCAAACTGCATAATATTATCCGACGTCACTGTCAGGTTAGCACCCGAGTCCATAAGCAAAACGGGATTCGCAAGAGGAAGCACCGAGGCAATCGCAGGACGGTTGATGCCCAGGATACGCTTGACAATAAGAGTTGCACCGGTTATAAGCGCTCCAGTGTTTCCGGCACTTACAAATGCATCCGCCTCTCCGTTTGCAACCATGCGCAAACCTACACTCATAGAGGAATCCTTTTTCTCTCTTACGACACACATGGGCTTATCCTCCATCGTTATGACAGAGGGGGCATTGACAATATTAAGCTTGGAAATATCTATTTCGTTTTTCACGGCGATATCGGAAATAACGTTTTCATCTCCGACTATCGTAATTTCGGCATCAAATGTGGATGCCGCTTCAACAGCACCGATTATAAGCTCAAGCGGTGCATTATCGCCGCTCATTACATCAACTGCTATTCTCATTTATTTCTTGAGGTGCGAAAAACGTTCCCTTATTATCTCAGCAGAGCGCTCGGCATATGCTGCGTTTCTCGCTTTTTTTCCTCCCTTGATTTTTTTATCGAAAGGTGCTATTATGCCGAAGTTGGCATTCATGGGCTGGAACGACGAGCTTACACCCCCCTCACTGACGTAGTGCGCCAGCGCGCCGATCTCAGTTTCCTTAGGAAATGTCATAGCCGACTCACCGAGAGCCAAAAGCGCAGCATTGACGCCTGCAACAAAGCCTGATGAGGTTGACTCAACGTACCCCTCTACACCTGTCATCTGACCTGCAAAAAACAAATTTGCATTTGTGGTGGTAGCGTATGTCGGAGTAAGAAATCCGGGAGAGTTGAGGTAGGTATTTCTGTGCATAACACCAAATCTAAAGAACTCGGCCTCCTCAAGTCCGGGAATAAGTCTGAACACCCTTTTCTGCTCACCGAAGGTAAGATGAGTCTGGAATCCGACGATATTATACATCGTTCCCTCTTTGTTTTCCCTTCTGAGCTGTACGGTAGCAAAGGCATCCTCACCGGTATCAGGACAAGGAAGTCCTACCGGCTTCATAGGGCCAAAGCGAAGAGTATCATATCCTCTTTTTGCCATTACTTCAACGGGCATACATCCTTCAAAAACAGTCAGATCAGACTGCTCTTTTTTATCAAAATCCTTGAGTTCTGCCAGCTCTGCGCTAATAAGAGCATTGTAGAATATGTCGTACTGCTCCCTTGTCATCGGGCAATTAAGATAATCGGTAGGCTCCCCCTTGCCGTAACGTGATGCAAAGAATGCAACGTCAGTATTGACAGTAGAAAAATCAACGATGGGCGCTGCAGCATCAAAAAAGTGAAGCTCTGTTCCGCCGGTCATTTCTGCAATGCACACGGAAAGTGCATCAGAGGTCAGGGGACCGGTTGCAATTACAGTAATTCCGTCCTCCGGGATCCTGTCAACCTCCTCGTTGTGTACGGTTATATTCTCACAAGACTTGATCTTTTCGGTTATATATCGACTGAAATCATTACGGTTTACAGCCAACGCGCTACCTGCAGGTACAGCGGTAGCATAAGCAGATTCCATTATCAACGAGCCAAGTGCCGACAGCTCCTCCTTAAGGAGTCCTACTGCATTGGACGGATCGTTGGAGCGTAACGAATTAGAGCACACAAGCTCCGCAAAGTCGGAGTTATGGTGCGCCGGCGAAAACTTCACCGGCTTCATCTCATACAGATCCACCTTAACTCCAAGCTTCGCAGCCTGATATGCCGCTTCGCACCCTGCAAGGCCTGCGCCAATTACTTTAATTGAGGGCTTATCGTTCATCACTCAATTACCGTCATTTCTTCCTCGCGCTTGTATCCGCAGGCTTTATTTTTACACATAACTGTTTTTTTGCTCTTTCTGTAATAAAGCATGTCTGAACAGTCGGGACATTTTTCAACAAGAGGCATATCCCAAGTGGAGAAATCACACTTAGGATAGTTCTCGCAGCTATAAAACAGTGTTCTTCCGCGACCGTGACGCGCAAACACCTTAGACTGACACTTAGGACAAGGAACTCCGGTCTCTACAGTCTTCTGCTTTGTAAAGGTACAGGTAGGATAGTTGGAGCAGGCATAGAATACACCATATCTGCCGTTTCTGACAACCATCTCCTCACCGCAAACCTCACACTTGAAGCCTGCGAGCTCAACCTGCTTTTCCTCCTCGCGTACAACCACGTTGCCATCCTTATCTACCGCCTTGGTGTTTTTACATGCCGGGTAGTTGGGACAAGCAAGGAACTTGCCGAATCTGCCGTTTTTATATACCATCTTAGTGCCGCATTTTTCGCAAACTACGTCACTTTCCTCATATTCAGACTCGATCTTAACCTTAGATTCGAGCTTGGATGCCGCGCCGAGCTCCTCGTTGAACTTGGTATAGAAGTCAGACAAAACGCCGACTATCGTATTTTCTTTGTTCTCGATAGAGTCGAGGTTGGACTCCATGAGCGCGGTATATTCATAGTCTATAATTTCGGGAAAATGCTCACGCATGAACTTGGTGGTTACCTCTCCGAGCTCGGTTGCAACAAGCGACTTTCCGTCGCGCTTAACATAATTTCTTGAAATAATTATGGAGATTATGGGCGCGTAGGTAGAGGGACGGCCAATGCCGTTCTCCTCAAGGAACTTAATCAAGGATGCCTCGGTATATCTCGCAGGGGGCTCGGTAAAGTGCTGCTGCTTAACTACGTTATTGCACTTAAGCGACTGGTTTTCCTTGATATTGGGAAGACCGAGCATCATAAGCTCCTCTACGTCGAGGTCCTCAAATTCACCGCCGTAAAGCACAAGGTAGCCCTTGGACTTAAGCTGATAGCCGCCGGTTTTAAATATATATCCCGAGTTTTCAAGCTCGATAGATACAGTATCGAATGATGCACTTACCATCTGGCTGGCAAGGAATCTTTCCCATATAAGTCTGTAAAGCTTATGCTGCTCCGAGGTAAGGAACTTCCTAACAGACTTGGGAGTTATTGCAACGTTTGCAGGTCTGATAGCCTCGTGCGCATCCTGAGAATTAGCACCGCTCTTGTAAACGCGGGGCGAGTCAGGAATATACTCCTCGCCGTAGTTCTTCTTAATGAGTGCGATAGCAGCATCCTGTGCCGCCTCGGATATACGGGTAGAGTCGGTACGCATGTACGTAATAAGACCCTGTACACCGCCAAGCTCTGCGCCAAGGTTCAAGCCGTCATAAAGCTCCTGTGCAACCTTCATGGTTTTCTGAGCCTGGAAGCCAAGCTTCTTTGATGCCTCCTGCTGGAGGGTTGAGGTTGTGAAGGGCGGTGCGGGCATCTTCTGCTTTTCCTGATGCTTAACGGAAATTACGTTAAATGCCTTGCCACTGACTGCATCAGCGACCTCGGTGGCTATCTGCTCATTCTCGAGCTTGACCTTTCCGTTCTTATCACCGAAAAATCTTACTGTGGTTTCAGCATCATCGGTCTGAAGAGTAGCCTCTACAGTCCAATACTCCTGAGGAACAAAGGAGCGTATCTCCTCTTCCCTTTCGGTAACTATACGCATAGCCACCGACTGAACACGTCCACCAGAAAGTCCGCTCTTAACGTTTTTCCAAAGTATCTGGCTGAGATTGAATCCTATAAGTCTATCAAGGATTCTACGCGCCTGCTGGGAATTAACAAGATCTATATTAATGCGTCTGGGCTTCTTTATAGCCTCCTTGACCGCCGCCTTTGTAATCTCATTGAATGTAACTCTGCATTCCTTTTCTGCAGGAATGTCAAGTTGGGATGCTATATGCCATGAAATAGCCTCTCCCTCACGGTCAGGGTCGGTTGCGAGAAATATCTTAGAAGCGCCCTTTGCCTCTTTTTTCAATTCCTTGATTACGTCACCCTTACCGCGGATGTTTATATAGTGAGGCTCAAATCCGTTGTCAACGTCTATACCAAGAGTGCTTTTGGGGAGGTCGCGGATATGACCCTTGGAAGCTATGACCTTGTAGTTTGAGCCGAGATAGCCTTTGATAGTATTTGCCTTTGCAGGCGACTCAACGATTACTAAATTTGCCATAATTGAGTGAGCTAAGCTCCTTTCTTTAATTTCGACGAACCTTTTCGCCGGGTAAGACAGTTATGAATCTGCCCATTTCGAGCTTGAGAATGCCTTTCATAACGTCTCTCATTGAAAGCTCGGAATCAGCAAGCGACTCTATGGTACACTCGCTACCGAGCGGTATTTTCTTATAAATTTTAAGCGCCTTTGCACCAAAGCCGGAAAAGTCCGGTGTCTGCACAGGCTGTTCCGTTTGTTCGGGAAGCTCCTCGGACTTGACCTCTGGCTTCTCCTTGACCTTGGTTCTTGAGCGCGATGTCTTGAATATAGGATCATCCTGCGTTACACAGGCTATCTTAAGCATCGACAAAACCTCCGGCATATTTATCGGTACATTTTTAGCCAGCTCAAACGGATTAAGCTTGCCCATTGATGACATCTCGAAATCACGAACGATATCATCCGCTCCGGTACAAACTCTCGCACCATTTTTAAGAAGCAGGTTGCAAACCTCGCTATTGGGATTGCCGATATTACCGGGAACAGCATACACTGTACGCCCCTGCTCCTTGGCATGGCGGGCGGTCAAGAGTGCGCCGCTGCGTTCTTTACCCTCGATGACAAGCACGACCTTGGATAAACCGCTAATTATACGGTTTCTCACAGGAAAATTATGACCATCAGGACGGGCGCCCGGAGGATACTCGGTAAATACACAACCGGTTTTGACGATTTCTCTGGCGAGCGGACGGTGTTCCTTGGGATAACACACGTCAATGCCGCTACCGATAACCGCAACGGTTGTTTTGCCTGCCGCAAGTGCGCCTGCATGAGCGACAGCGTCAATTCCTATTGCCATACCGGAAACTATTGTTGCTCCGGAACGCGCAAGATCATAGGCGATTGTAAAAGCATTTTTCTTGCCATATTCCGTAAGTCGTCGTGTTCCGACAACCGCAATCGTAAACAGGCTTGAAAAATCGGGTAATACACCGCGGTAATACAAGAGCACCGGCGGTGTTGGGATATCCCTTAATGATTCGGGATACCTGTCGTCAGCATACGTAAGTATACCAACATTTTTTGACGTACAAAAATCAAGAACAAGCTCCGCCTGCTCGAGACTTTTGTTTGTCAAAGACTCATAGTCACGGGAACGTGAGGTGACAACCGAAGCTATCTGATCGTCATCGGCATCATATACCTCTTTCGCAGTATCGAACTTGCCGAGCAAGGATGCAAATGTCTGCGAGCCGGGAGTACATGCCAACGAAAGCCAAATCCAATATATGAGTTCCTGCATAGTGTCACCCTCCACGTAAAAATCAGTTATTCTTTCCCTGCTCCCACATAAAGATCGCCGCCGCAACCGATGCGTTCAGCGACTCGGTGTTTGCCGAAATCGGGATATAAACACTTCCGTCACAAGCGGATGAAATCTCCACCGGAATACCGTGTCCCTCGTTGCCGATAACAAACACATCTGTAGAACGTGCCCGGACATCGCTAAGAGCTATGGCGTTCTCAGACAGCTCGGCAGCATATACACAGCGGCCGTTCGCCTGCGCCGAGGATATGAATGAAGCAAAGTCACGAACAATGCTAACCTTAACCTTAAACAAAGAGCCCATAGCACTTCTTATGGTTTTGAAATTGTATATATCCGCAGAGTCTGAGCTGAGTACAATGTGCTGAGCACCAAAAGCCACAGCACTTCTGATCACGGATCCGACGTTACCCGGGTCGCGAACCGAACACAGCGCAATGGCTCTTTCACCGTTCTGTAAAAAAAAGTCTTCCTTATATATTATATCCAACTCTTTAAAAAAGTCAAGATATTTCATAATACTTATGATGCCCTGAGGTGCTTTTTCGGTAGAAATTTTTTCAAAAACCCCTTCAGAGACGATAATCAGCTCTGTATCCGCGTAAATATCCGAGGAAAAAGCCGACTCTATTCTTGAAGAAATCGCATCAAATCTTTTCTCAGAAACGAACACGTGAGTTATTGGCAGACCGGCCTCAGCGGCCTCAAACGTGAGCTTTTCCCCCTCCGCAATAAATGCCCTGGAAGCACGTCTTCCCTTCTTATCATGCAGGCTTGCCACCCACTTAATTGTGGCATTCTGCCTGCTAGTAAGTGCCGTTTTTTGTATTTTCATAACAGTCCTCCATCAGAGTTAAAAAATCCCGGTCCACCTTGCGGTTAACCGGGATTTGATATTAGAGAGCAGCCTTTGCCATCTCGCAGATCTTTGCAAATGCTTCCTTATCGGAAACTGCAAGCTCAGCAAGCATCTTACGGTTGAGATCGATACCTGCAACCTTGATGCCGTGCATAAGGGTGGAGTAGTTCATACCGTTAACCTTTGCCTGAGCGGAAATACGAGTGATCCAAAGAGAACGGAAATCTCTCTTCTTAAGCTTACGTCCTGCAAATGCATAGTTGCCGCTCTTAAGAACAGCCTGCTTTGCCATCTTGAAATGCTTGGACTTTGCGCCCCAGTAGCCCTTAGCAGCCTTGAGTACGCTCTTTCTTCTCTTGCGCGTCATTATAGCGCCCTTAATTCTAGCCATTTTATATCTTCCTCCAAATTTTCTCTTTGTTCCCTATTACTTCTGAATAAGGGTTCTGTAGGTGGGTCCGAAGCACTCGCTGAGGATTGCGCTCTTGCGAAGGCCTCTCTTACGCTTCGAGGTCTTGTGACCGAGGTTATGACGATGGTTGTTGTGAGACATCTTTACCTTACCGCTACCAGTAAGAGAAAATCTCTTGGCAGATGCCTTATGAGTCTTGATCTTTGCCATTTTTATTTCTCCTTTTTGGGATGTACCCTATTTTAATACAAATTTAGAATTACTTTTTGTCCTGCTTCACGGGAGAGAGGATGATAGACATGTATCTTCCCTCAAGAACGGGCTTCTTCTCTGCGGCGCCTACGCCCGAGCAAGCCTCCTCAAACTTTGCTATAACCTCACGGCCAAGCTCCATATGAGTCATTTCTCTACCCTTGAAACGAACTACTGCCTTTACCTTGTTTCCTTCTCCGAGGAACCTTTTAGCCTGATTTACTCTGGTATCAAAGTCGTGCTGCTCAATGCGGCAGGAGAGCTGAACCTCCTTGACCTTAACGATAACCTGCTTCTTCTTTGCTTCCTTTTCTCTCTTGTCACGCTCAAAACAAAACTTTCCGTAATCGATTGCGCGGCACACGGGAGGAGCTGCGTTAGGAACTATGAGAACAAGATCTACACCGTTGTTATAAGCAAACGCTCTAGCATCGTCGATCTTCATAATGCCTACCTGCTCGTTAGAGGGGCCGATAACTCTTACCTCAGGAGCCTTGATCTCTTCATTTATGAGCAAATCCTTGTTGTTGTTAGCGCTAATGGTTTTGTACCTCCAAAAACAAAAAATGCATACAGAGAATCTCCGTACGCACACAAACTCCACCTTTTTTAGGTAGGATAAATGTATTTACCATACGCACCCTGTGTGGTATGGTGAGAACGGAAATTCTGCTTGTTGTAGAAGCCTTTCGCTTCTTGCTAGGGTATTATACCACTATTTTCGTAAAAAGTCAATAGTTTTTCGAAAACTTTTTTTGCTTTTTTCAAATCCCATACCAATTTCGGACATTTCTTAAAATATTTTTAATATTTTTTGTTTTATCACTAGATTTTTCTTTTATTGTGTGTTATAATATAATGAATTTTTATCGTTTTTTCACTAGCGAGGTACCATAATGTCAGAATTAAACAACAATTACATAGAGCTTGTGCTTCCTGTACTGCCCCTGCGCGGTATAGTTGGCTTCCCTGCCGTGCAGATGAATATAGAGATCGCACGTCCCGCCTCTCTCAAGGCATTCACCGCTGCGGCAACACTCCACGATGCAAAGATGCTTCTTGTCGCTCAGAAGGAGCTGAATATAGAAAAGCCTACTGAAGACGATATGTATAAGGTCGGCGTGCTCGCAGAGATCAAGCACGTAGTTAAGAATCCTCAGGGCACTCTCACTGTTATCTTTGAGGGCATCTCGAGAGCAAAGGTAGCAAAGTTCGATCTTTCTCAGGATTTCATGATCGCATATGCAACAGCGAGAAAGACTGCCAAGAAGGCTGCAGTAACAGAGGAAATCGACGTCCTGATGCACGAGATCAAATCTACCATTAATGAAATTAAGGACATACATCCCTCGTTCAATGACGATATGAACATGGCTGCGCAGGCTATCGCTGCGCCCGATTATTTTGCCGACTTTGTAGCCTCCAGTGCGCTTATTGATTACAAGAACAAGCAGACTGTTCTTGAGGCTATGAACGTTAAGGCAAGACTCGACAAGCTTCTTGTCGCACTTGAGGAGGAGGCTATGCTTCTCAGATGCGAGCGCGATATACAGCTCCAAGTAAGAGAAAAGATAGACCGAAATCAGAAGGACTATTTCCTCCGTGAGCAGATCAAGGCTATCCAAGCCGAGCTCGGAGAGGATGATGACGACGAAATACGCGAGTACGAGGAGAAAATCGAAGCAAAAGACATGCCGGAGGACGTCAAGACCAAGCTTTTCAAGGAGCTCTCAAAGCTGGCTAAGACACCCTTTGGAGCTGCCGAAAGCACGGTTCTGCGCTCTTATCTTGACACCTGCCTTGACTTTCCTTTCGGTATAAAGACAAGCGAGCCCGTTACGGTTGCCGAGGCAAGAGAGATCCTTGACGAGGATCACGACGGCCTTGAAAAGGTAAAGGAAAGAATACTCGAATTCGTTGCTATCAAGCAGTTCTCACCCGAGGTAAAGAATCAGATCATCTGCCTTGTAGGCCCTCCCGGTGTCGGAAAAACCTCCGTAGCTGCCTCGATTGCAAAGGCGCTTAAGAGAAAATATTCCCGCGTTTCGCTTGGCGGTATGCACGACGAGGCGGAGATCCGTGGTCACAGAAAGACCTACGTAGGTGCTATGCCGGGCAGAATCGTTACCGCGCTCATAAACGCAAAGGTTGAAAACCCGGTCATCGTTCTCGATGAAATTGACAAAATGTCAAACAACTTCCGAGGAGACCCCACCTCTGCACTTCTCGAGGTGCTTGACCCCGAACAGAACAAATTCTTCCGTGATAATTTCATGGAAATTCCTATCGACCTTTCCGACGTGCTTTTTATTGCAACAGCAAACAACTATGCATCTATCCCCCTGCCCTTGCTTGACAGAATGGAAATAATCGAGCTCTCCACATACACAGATTCAGAGAAGCTCGCCATTGCTAAAAATCACCTTATTCCCAAGCAGCTCAAGCGCAACGGCATGAATAAGCGTCGTTTCAAAATCACCGACGGTGGCATAATGTCGCTTATTACCAATTATACTAAAGAGGCCGGTGTACGTACCCTTGAGCGTGAAATTGCTTCGCTCATCAGAAAAAGCGCAAAAAAGATTGCCGAAAGTGGCGCAAAATCTGTAACGGTAACCGAAAAGAATATTTCCGAGTTCCTTGGAAAGCGAAAGGTTATTCCCGAAACACTCGAAGCGACCAATCCCGTAGGAATTGTAAACGGACTTGCCTATACTCAGACCGGCGGTGATCTCTTGAAGGTAGAGGTTGCAACCATGGACGGAGACGGCAGAATTCAGATTACAGGTTCGCTCGGCGACGTAATGAAGGAGTCGGCAAGCATTGCACACTCCTACGTCAGAACGATCGCTAAAAAATACAAGATCGACCCCGATTTTCACAAGGCAAGCGATATTCACATTCACTTTCCTGAGGGCGCTATTCCCAAAGACGGCCCCTCTGCCGGTGTAACCATGGTAACTGCGATAGTAAGCGCCCTTGGTAACATTCCTGTAAGACGTGACGTAGCCATGACGGGAGAAATTACTCTTCGCGGAAAGGTTCTTGCCATTGGTGGACTCAAGGAAAAGACACTTGCGGCATACCGTTCCGGAATAAACACTGTTCTTATTCCCGAAGACAACATGCGCGATCTCGACGAAATTGACACCGAAGCGCGCAATCACCTTACATTTATCCCCTGCAAAACTGCAGATGATGTTTTGATGCATGCTTTGGTAAGATAAAAGGAAATAACAATGAGAGTAAATACTAACAATACGACCCTTGCGATCACGGTTGGCACGCAACGTCAGTTTATACGCGATCCCAAGCCTCAAATAGCTCTTTCCGGACGCTCTAATGTCGGAAAAAGTTCACTGATAAACACCCTCATAGGCAGAAAATCCCTCGCCCGCGTATCCTCATCTCCCGGAAAGACAATCACTATCAATTACTTTGACGTAGATAAAAAGCTTTTTCTGGTAGACCTTCCCGGTTACGGATATGCAAAAAGGTCAAAGGATTCAAAAAAGGTATGGAGCACCCTTACTGAGGATTATTTTGTTAAAAATCCCTCAGCAGATGCCCTTAAGCTCGTTATACAGCTGATAGACATCCGTACCGGCCCTACCGATGACGATATCCTCATGATCAACTGGATGATCGACATGGGCGTACCCTTTTTGGTAGTTGCTACAAAAACAGACAAGCTCTCCAAAAAGCAACTCTCCGAAGCTATAGAGTCCATTCACAACAACTATTTCAATGGCACCGGAATCGAAATTCTTCCCTTCTCGTCGGTGACAAGAGAAGGCAAGGACGAGCTTTGGAAAAAAATTTTTGATGCCATATCTTAACCAAAAGTCACACGGAGGTAAATGAGTTTGGCTAATATACTTTATTACGCACTGTCAGCCTTGGCCGTCCTCATTGTTTTGACTATACACGAATACTCA
This sequence comes from Eubacteriales bacterium, assembly GCA_045659365.1. Taxonomy (GTDB): domain Bacteria; phylum Bacillota; class Clostridia; order Oscillospirales; family CAG-272; genus UBA1740. Next base: position 30,895 of record JAZOWT010000124.1, read on the forward strand.
CACGCTTATGCAGCGTACAAGCTGGGTGATGACACTGCAAAAAACGTCGGACGTCTTACACTTAACCCGCTTAAGCACCTTGACCCGTTTGGTGCTTTATGCATGATCTTGTTTCACTTTGGTTGGGCAAGGCCGGTTCCAATAAACGCCCGCAACTTCAAAAATCCCAAGCGTGGATTTGCAATAACCGCACTGGCAGGACCGCTTTCTAACCTTGTAACTGCTTTCATATCGGCATTCATATACCTGCTTGCCTACACTTTACTGCGCGACATAGAGTACAAAACAGAATTTGCCCTTAACATCGCACAGAATACACTCGATTTCATCTACGTCTTTCATATAATCAACGTAGGTATCGCCGTATTCAACTTAATACCCGTGCCGCCGCTTGACGGCTCGAGAATCCTCACTGTTGTACTGCCCCCTAAAGCCTACTTTGGCCTTATGAAATACGAGAGAATTATTTATCTCGCGCTTATAGGATGGTTGCTTCTCGGAGGATACGCAGCAAGCTTTCTCCTTGCTATCCCTTTTATTTCAAGCAACGCTGTTCTTTCTTTCCTGGTATCCTTGCTTGACCTTTCCGGCAGGCTCACTGACGTATTCTCGTGGATATCAAAAGGAATGATGGCATTCTGGCAGCTTATTCCCTTTCTCAAATAAGCTCTTTAAATCGATTGGAGATTATCAATGATAGAACAAGTGACATATAGGCTCGACCAATTTGAGGGCCCGCTTGACCTTTTGTTAACGCTTATAACAAAAAACAAGGTTAGCATCACGGATATACCGATTGCAATAATATGCGACCAGTATATGGAATATATAAATGAAGCCCAACGAATGGACCTTGACGTGGCGAGTGAATTCATCGTAATGGCAAGTGAATTGATGCTCATCAAGAGCAGAATGATCCTGCCGCACGAGGAAGGCACTGAAAACGACCCGCGTCGTGAAATTGCAGACGCGCTCTTGCTTTACCAACAGGCAAAGATCGCTGCAAAGGAAATGCGCTCGCTTTACGAGGAATATTCCGGTCGATTTGTCAAAGGCACTGACGACATTCCGCCTGAAAAGGGCCTGCCCCTTGACCTTGACCCCAATCTGCTTATAAAGGCGCTTAATTCGGTAATGAGACGTATAAGAATCGCAAATGCCGAAAGAGCACCTAAGGATCTTGTTAATCCGCTTATAAAGCACAAAATAGTGTCGGTCGAGGAAAAGATTGAAGAAATATGTGCGTTGCTTGACGAGCACGAGGAGGCTTCCCTCTTCTTCCTGTTAAAGGACGCAGACTCTCGCTCTGAGCTTGTTGCCCGCTTTATGGGAGTTCTCGAGCTGATAAAGATACATCGAATTACGATAACAACCGTTCACTTTGTAGAGGACGTGGCAGAATACGATGCCCAGGGACTTGAAATGAAGTTCAAACTTAACCCCGATTACGTTCCCGGAGATGATATTCTCGAAAGTGAATTTGACATAATGCCCCAGGCCGAGGACACCAACAACAACGAAAAGAACAACGGAAAGGTCTAACCAACGATGAGTGACGAAATCAAAGAAATAGAAGAAAAAACCGAGCAGGAGAGCTCCGATGTAGCACTCCCAAGATCTATTGTTATGGAAGAAGCAATAGAGGCAATACTTTTTGCTGCCGGCCATCCAATATCATACGCTACGCTCGCAAGAGTGTTTGAATCAACACCCGCAAAGGTGCGCGATACCGTCGCTGAGTATTCCTTGAAGTACAACAACTCTGAAATTCCGCGCGGCGTACTTCTCCTTACATATTCCGATTCCTGCCAGCTTTGCACCAAGGAGTATTACCTTACAGAGATACGCGATGCGCTCGGCATAAAGAAGAGCGGTACTCTTTCCTCCTCCGCCATGGAAACACTTGCAATCGTAGCATACAACCAGCCTGTAACACGTCTGTTTGTTGATACGTTAAGAAAGGTTGACTCCTCGTATGCGATGAACAGCCTTATCGACCGCGGACTTATTGAGTGTAAGGGTAGACTTGACGTGCCCGGCAGACCTATGCTGTACGGCACTACATCCGACTTTTTGCGTTGCTTCGGTCTCAGAGATCTTGATTCTCTTCCCAAGACCACCGAAGAGATGACTGAGGTGTTTACAAATGCAAAGCTCGGCGAGGAAAACAACGAATTAAATGACGAAAATGCGGAAATAAATAACGGTGACGGAGCTCAGATGACAATCGAGGATGTCGAGGCCGAGGAGGCAGCGGCAGCATCCGAAACCAACGAAATAGAGGAGCCGTCCGCAGAAGACGATATAATCGCTGACGACATGCTCGTCGAATACGACATTCCCGCTAACGGCGAGGAAGAGCCCGAGGGCGCGGAGGAAGAAGCGGACGCCGAATAAATGGCGCAATTAACCGTATTTGCTATCGCATTAATAATTGTATTGCTACTTCTTATACAACCGATTTCACTACGATTCGTGTTGCATAACGGATATTACATCATCCTTGATTACTCGTTTTTTTCATTAATAGCTGAGCCTTCAAGCGATAATAAAAGGAAGCGCAAAAGGAAACACATACCTTCAATAAAAGCAATTACAAGATTTGCAAAAGCGGTGCTAAAGTCCTCAAGGATAACAATCCGACAACTACAGCTTCCTACTCTAAGCAACCTGGTCGACGCCCTGTCATTTGATGTCATTTTAGAAACCAGATTATACAATATCCTCTTTGCGGGTATACTTCTTTTATATGAAGAGCTTAAGAGGAGGATAAGAACCCTGAATGTCTGAAAATCGAATAAGTGATATTATAAAAGCCTCATTAGACGGTGTACGTAGCTTCACCGATATGGAAACCACAATCGGCAGTGCCATACACACTCCAAGCGGAGTAACTGTAATTCCTGTATCGAAAATATCTGTCGGATTTGCCGGAGGTGGCCTTGACATAAGCGGAAAAAAGCTTGGAGCAAACCAAAACTACGGCACCGGAACAGGTAGCGGTGTATCTGTTACCCCCATAGCCTTTCTTACAATTGGAAAAAATGCAGAAATAAACCTTATCAGTATTGACCAAAAGGTCAACACAAGTGTAGATAGGGTCACTTCCCTTATCGAGCAGTCCCCGGATATTATCCAGAAGATCAAGGATGTGCTTGGTTAAAATTTCATTTGATATATTTTATATTTCCGCGCAAAATACCTACAAATAACATATGGCGGAAATATAAAATGTACAGAAACAAAAAAGACTGGATCTTTGCCATACTTGTGCTTATATCACTGCTCTTTTCCCTGTTCACTATATACGTGTACTCTGAAAATACACCTAATATAAGCGCTAGGTCGGCAGCTCTTTATGAGCCGGAAACAAAATCCTTTATTTATACTAAAAACGCAAACGAGCGACTTGGAATGGCCAGCACCACAAAAATAATGTCAGCGCTTATAGCACTGGAAAGCATCGAGCTTGATGCGATGATAGAGGTCGATGACCGTGCCATAGGAATAGACGGCTCGTCGATATATCTTGAGCAGGGCGAAATACTGAGCGCGGAGGATCTTATCTACGCGCTTATGTTAAGTAGTGCCAACGATGCGGCCGAGGCGCTGGCATATGAAATATGCGGAAGCATTGAAGGTTTTTGCGATATGATGAACGAGCGAGCCAGGATGATTGGACTTGAAAACACCCACTTCAGCAATCCACACGGATTAGATGCCCAGGAGCACTACACCACCGCGCGCGAGCTGGCAATTATAGCGTCAGAGGCACTGAAAAATCCTAAATTCAAAGAGATTTCCTCAACAAAATCTCGGAAAATAAACAGTAATATAAAAACAAGAGTGCTTGTTAATCACAACAAGCTTTTAAAAATGTATGAGGGGTGTGTTGGTGTAAAAACCGGATACACTCAAATGACAGGAAGATCTCTTGTAGGCGCCGCCGAGAGAGATGGCCTATGTCTTATAAGCGTTACGCTGGATGCTCCGAACGATTGGACGGATCACAAGGTAATGCTTGATTACGGATTCAGCACCGTGCACGCACTTACTCTTATAGGCGAGGGCGAGTTTAACTATACCCTGCCTGTAATTAACGGCACCGGTAATAGCGTAGTCGTAAAAAATCGCAATTCATTAAAGTATATATATACAGACGATGCGCCAAGGATAGTCAAAGAGGTGCGCATGCCACACTTTTTGGTTGCGCCGATCAACAAGGGTGACGCAGTAGGAAGCATCGTATTTAAAAGTGATGACGAAATAATCGCAACCACTGATATTATCGCAACCGAATCTGTCACAAAGATCAAAGAAAGGATATTTGACAGACTGTTTTAGCATTAGGAGGACGTATGGAAAAAATCAGACTTCAAAAATTCATATCCGATTCAGGAGTAATGTCACGCCGTGCCGCAGAAGCAGAGATAGAAAAAGGCAACGTTTCCGTAAACGGTCACGTTGCCGCTATCGGCACCAAAATAAACCCTCGTCAGGACATAGTTTCTATCAAGAGCAAGCGCATCGAATATAAAAGACGCGAATATACCTACATAATGATGAACAAGCCAAGAGGATATCTGTGCAGCACCACTGACGACAGAGGCAGAAAATGTGTTACAGACCTTTTGGATGGTGTTTCTGCGCGAGTATACCCTGTAGGCAGACTTGACCTTATATCTGAGGGAATGCTTCTCCTTACCGATGACGGTGAGCTTAAAAACAAGCTTACACACCCAAGCCATTCCCTGCCCAAGATATACAGAGTAAAGGTAGGTGGAGAGGTAAGCGCCAAGCAGCACGAAATTCTCACCTCAGAGCTTGAGATTGACGGATACAAGATCAAGCCGGTAGACGTAATCGTAGGCGAAAGTGATGAAAGTGGTACCGTACTCAAGATGACTCTTACCGAGGGCAGAAACAGACAGATCCGTAAGATGTGCGAGATTGCAGGCCTTACAGTAAAAAGACTTTCAAGAGTTTCGATAGGTAATTTGAAGCTCAACAATCTTCCCGTGGGCAAGTGGAGATACCTCGAGGATTCCGAGGTTGAATATCTTTACAAGGCTACCAGAAAGGTTAATAGCTGATAATGTTTAGAATTTCACCCATCAATGACATAAATCTTCAGAAAGAATACGCTTTACAGTGTGGTACTACCCTCAAGGACGGATACTTTGCATACGCTATGATAGACGTTGAGACTGGCGGACTTATGGGATTTTCGCAGTTTGAAATAGATTTTGATTGCGGATATATATCAGATATAAGGCCAAAAATCGGCTTATCGGACTTTGAGGCGATGTTCATACTTGGAAGAGCGACAATGAACTTTATTGATATGTGCGGTGCTCATAATTGCAAAGCAGACAATAATGCGGCAGAAGAGCGTTTGCTCAAATCTATTGGATTTAAACCTACGGAGTCCGGTGACTGGTATGCAGATATGACCGGTATGTTTGACGGACATTGCGGTGGCCACACCGTTGACACAACCAAATAAATGAAAACACCCATCGGATAAATTTCCGATGGGTGTTTTTTATGTTTAAATCAATCAGAACAACGCTCTGCGAGCTTGTTGTGATACTTATGATAAAATTCCTCGAATGTTCCCTCATCGAGCGCATCACGGATCTTCTGCATAAGATCGTTATAGAAATAAAGGTTATGCAAAACAGCAAGGCGCATACCGAGCATCTCCTTGGCCTTGAAAAGGTGGCGGATGTATGCACGGGAGTAGCTCTTACAAGCCGGACAGCCACAGCTGGGGGATATGGGACGGGAGTCCTCAGCATATTTCTCGTTGATGAGGTTCATCTTACCCTCCCAGGTAAAGAGATTACCGTGGCGGGCATTACGGCTGGGCATTACGCAATCAAAGAAATCGACACCGCGGTAAACTGCCTCAACGATGTTCTGAGGTGTACCAACACCCATGAGGTATCTGGGCTTGTCAACAGGCATATAGGGCTCAACTGTTTCGATGATATGATACATAACGTCTGCTTCCTCACCTACTGCAAGTCCGCCGATCGCATATCCGTCACACTCAACCTTTTTGATCTCTTCCATATTTTCGATACGAAGATCGTCATATGTACCGCCCTGGTTTATACCAAAGAGAAGCTGATCGCGGTTTACAGTGCTCTCAAGAGAGTTAAGGCGATCAAGCTCTGCCCTACATCTCTTAAGCCAACGTACAGTACGTTCCTGCGAAGCCTTAACGTACTTATAGGGTGCAGGATTCTCAACACACTCGTCAAACGCCATGGCAATAGTAGAGCCAAGGTGAGACTGTATGCGCATGGACTCCTCAGGGCCCATGAATATACGCTTGCCGTCAAAATGAGAGTTGAAGGCAACGCCCTCCTCTGTTATTTTGCGGAGCTTTGCAAGAGAGAATACCTGGAATCCACCGGAATCAGTAAGAACAGGTCTATCCCAGTTGAAGAATTTATGAAGTCCACCCTGTCTGTATATGATATCATCTCCGGGACGAATGTGAAGATGATATGTATTCGAGAGCTCTACCTGACAGTTAACTTCCTTTAAGTCGTTTGTGGAAATACCGCCCTTGATAGCCGCAGATGTACCAACATTCATAAAAACGGGTGTTTCTATTGTTCCGTGAACGGTTTCAAACCTTCCGCGACGGGCCTTTCCTTCGGTTTTAAGCAAAGTAAATTTAGCCATAAATCTTTCCTTATTTATTTAATACGCTCGAACTGTCTATCCAGCTCGTTTTTTGTAAGTCTGTAAGCTATTGGTCTGCCGTGAGGACATACGGTAATATCGGGTAACAGCAGAACCTTGCCAACAAGCCACTCTATGATAGCATTGTTATAGATTCTACCGCCCTTTATTGCGGCCTTACATGCAATCTGATAGAGCGCCTTTTCGCGTCTTATATCCTCGGTAACACGCGGGTCGCCCTTTCCGTCAATCAGGTCATCGGTCATCTTAATGAACAGGGCTTCGGCATCGGTAACGCTTATTGCATCAGGAATGGCGGTAATATCGACTGAGCGAGGGCCGACACTAAACTCAAAGCCAAGCGCCTCAATCTCGCTCTTATACTCTCCGGCTGCTACAACCTCCTCGGGAGAAAGCAACACCGTCATCGGCAACAAGAGTGTCTGTGATGATATTCTGCCGTCATTTTTTCTATTGTTATTAAGATCTTCAAATATTATACGTTCATGTGCAGCATGTTTGTCTATTACAAGCAGCGCACCGTCGTACTCTACCATAACGTAGCAATTGAATGCCTCACCGATTATTTTATGCAGAGGAATTTCAGGCTCGGCAACTGTATGTGTAGAAGTGACAGACGCTTTAACCTCCTCAATAGGTTTGGCATCCCTGTATCTTTCAAGCAGCTCGACCGAGTCCTTGGGAGTCATCTCGTGGTAAGTCTTAGGAGCCGACTGAGATGAGGTGTAGGATTTTGTTACACCAATATCGCGTGATACACTGGCAACACCTAACGGCCTATCCAGTTCTGAGCGATACTCACGATAGGCAGGCTTTGTCGAGAACGAGGGGGTAGGCCTGCTTTCGGTTTCAAATGAATATGTGCGAGCCGGCTTTTCTTCGGTTATCTTTATCTGCTCGGCCTTTGTTTTCTCGCCTACGGGAATAAATGCGCCGAGCGGATTATAATCACCTTTTTTGGTGCTTCCAAGTGTGAGCTCGGGTCGATACTCGTGATCCTCAAGAGCGGTCTTGACGGTGTAGTATACTGTTTCAAACACCGCGCGCTCATCGGTGAACTTAACCTCAAGCTTTGCAGGGTGAACGTTGACGTCAACCGTTTTGGGATTCATCTCAAGAAAAAGAATACATGCGGGAAAGCACTCGGGTGCGATATATGATGTATATGCTTTTTCCAAAGCAGCCATAGCCGTCATGCTCTTTACATATCTGCCGTTGATAAAGAAGTTTTGTAGATTTCTATTTTTCTTAACATTGTCACTACGACCTATAAAGCCATGAACACGAATTCCGTTTGCAGTACCCTCCGCCTTTATAAGCTTACTTGCAAAATCCTTGCCAAATACAGCATAGACGGTATTGTAGAGGTCATTATCACCGGGAGTCTTAAAGCGCTCCTCTCCATCTATCAAAAGCTGTATTGATATTTCGGGATGTGAAACCGCGACTTTTTCTACAAGCGCGGCAACGTTCATAGCCTCGGTAGCATCCTTTTTAAGAAACTTTCTACGTGCGGGAACGTTACCAAACAAATTTTCTACAACAACAGTTGTACCGTCTGCAGCGCCAACCTCCGATATATCCACAACACGTCCGCCCTCAGCGGTAAGCATCGTTGCAATAGGAGCATCTTTTGTTTTACTTATGATGGTCATGGAGGATACCGACGATATAGCAGCAAGCGCCTCTCCACGGAATCCGAGAGTCATAATAGAGTCCAGGTCTTCCTTGTCCTTTATCTTGCTTGTGGCATGTCGCTTAAGCGCTACAGGAAGATCCTCTTTCTCTATTCCGCATCCATTGTCGGATACTCTGATCAACGCTACACCACCGCGCTTTATCTCTGCAACTATGGATGTTGCGCCGGAGTCTATTGAATTTTCGATAAGCTCCTTAAGGACTGACGAGGGGCGCTCCACCACCTCGCCTGCCGCTATAAGGTTGGCTATTTCAAAATCGAGAACGTTAATTTTTGACATATATGCCTCTTAATTCAACATTTTTTTAAGCTCGAACAGTAGGTTCATCGCTTCTATCGGAGTCATAGTATTTATATCGGTAGCTCTGATTTTGTCTGCGGCCTCACTATCCTTGGAAGCGATTAAGCCGGCAAACATATCAACCTGTGAGGATGCGGTAACGGTAGTATTACTCTTGGGAGCAACCGTACCCACCTTTTCGATTTCGGCAAGTATCTCCTTTGCGCGCTTTACAACCTCTGCCGGAACACCCGCAAGTTTTGCAACCTCGATACCGTATGAATCATCGGTTCCGCCTCTTACTATCTTGCGCAGGAATATTACCGAATCACCGCGCTTCTTCGCGGCTATGTTATAGTTTACTATTCCCTCATACTGCTCTTCCATGTCGGTAAGCTCGTGATAGTGAGTAGCAAACAAGGTCTTAGCACCGATCTTCTTTGAGTGAGTATATTCGACCACTGCACGGGCAATTGCCATACCGTCATACGTACTTGTGCCACGGCCGACCTCGTCATAGATTATAAGTGACTTTTTTGTCGCGCCCTTAAGTATCGTAGCAACCTCGTTCATTTCCAGCATAAAGGTAGACTGACCTGAAGCAAGGTCATCGGATGCACCGACACGGGTGAATATCTTATCCACGATACCGATCTTTGCTTCACGTGCAGGAACGAAGGAACCGATCTGCGCCATAAGTGTGATTATCGCAACCTGGCGCATATAAGTGGACTTACCAGCCATGTTCGGTCCGGTTATGATCATCATTCTGCTATCTGCAGTATTGAGCTGCGTATCGTTAGGAACAAAATAACTGTCGGTAACGAATTTTTCAACAACCGGGTGACGTCCGTCCTTTATGATAATATCGGTGGAAAGATCCACCTCGGGACAAACGTAAGCATTCTTACGCGCAACCTCTGCAAGCGAGCGGTACACGTCTATTTCTGCGATAAGCGCCGCACTCTTTCTGATTCTGTCACAGTTGTCGCATACAAAATTGCGCAGGCCGGTAAATATCTCAAACTCGAGAGTAACCAGCTTATCCTCAGCGGAAAAGATGGTGTTTTCCATCTCCTTAAGCTCCTGCGTAATATATCTCTCGCAATTTGTAAGCGTCTGCTTTCTGACGTATCTGTCAGGAACCTGGTCTATAAAGGATTTGGAAACCTCGATGTAATAGCCGAAGACCTTGTTGTATGCTACCTTAAGAGTCTTGATGCCGGTTTCTTCCTTTTCGCGCTCCTCGATCGAACGCATTATATCGGTTCCGTTATCCTTTATTGCGCGGTAGTAATCAACGTCCGCATTGAAGCCGGGGCGAATCATACCTCCCTCTCGTACAGTAAAAGGAGGTGTATCCACGAGCGCACGGCCGAGAAGATCAGCTACGTCCTCAAGTGTATCGAGCTCGCGCTTGATAATCGACATCGAGTTACTGGTGAGCTTGGATATTTTATCCTTTACCTCCGGCAAACCAACTATGCTCTGATATATAGCGCGCAGATCCTTTGCGTTTGCAGTGCCGTACACCGCCTTAGCTGTAAGTCTTTCTATATCAAGTGTAGAGGACAACAGCTCTGCTACGTCATCATTGACCGGAGTGTTCTTTACAAAATCGTTTACTGCCGCCTGTCTGTTAGATATCTGTACGGGATCTATCAAGGGCTTAAGCATCCAGGATCTGAGAAGTCGCGCACCCATAGCAGTTTTTGTCTTGTCGAGTACCCAGAGCAAGGAGCCGCGCTTTTCCTTTGTACGCATTGCTTCTGTAAGCTCAAGGTTTCTTCTTGTGTTTATATCTATTTCAAGGTACTGTCCCTTGGAATATACGTTAATATCCTTTGCAAACGCTACGTCAGTCTTCTGCGTTTCGCTTATGTAGGAAAGAAGTGCGCCAACACACATAACGAGCTCAGGCTCGGAAAGCTTGTCCGCCTCCTCTGCAAAAACTCGTCTGGTGCTTTCCTTAGCGCGATCGTAATCAAACAAGCGCTTTGCACCCTCGGTTATTAAGGTACCAAATCTTGCGGTAAGAAATTCTATAAGCTGACTGCAGGAATCCTTGGACACATTGAATATAGCCTCAGCGGGTTGATATGATGCAATTTCGTTTTCCGCTCTTACGATAGCATCATCACCGACGATGTAGGTACATGACACCTCACCGGTAGATATATCGGCAAAGCCAAGCGCGACCCCGCTCTTACCTATGCATACCGAGGAAAGGAAGTTATTTTGTCCCTCCTTAAGCAGCGAACCATCTGTTATAGTACCGGGGGTAATAACACGTGTTACCTCGCGCTTTACAAGGCCTACTGCCGCCTTAGGATCCTCGGTTTGCTCACATATAGCCACCTTATATCCCTTTTCGACCAGTCTGCCTACGTAAACGTCTGCCTTGTGGAAAGGCACACCGCACATAGCACCTCTACGTCCCTCTCCGCAATCACGCGCAGTAAGGGTAAGCTCTAATTCTCTTGAAGCAATAAGAGCATCGTCAAAGAAGCACTCGTAAAAGTCACCGAGGCGATACATGAGTATATATCCCTCATACTGCTCCTTGACCTCAAGGTATTGCTTCATCATCGGAGTTGTGTTTTGAAGATCAGCAACTCTCTCGATAATTTCTGCCATAGTTTAAACCTCTTATTTTGATTAGAGTATTAGTGTGCGCATCCGCCACAGGTAGAGCAATCGTGAGTACACTCGGAGGGGCGCTCACCGGTAATGCAGAACTTGATCTCGGCATTAACCGAATTCATAAGGTCGTTTACTGCCTTCTGTGCATTTGCGAAATCGGTGTAATGCTGATTTGCGGTTATCTCTCTTGAGAGCTCCTCAAGTCTTGCCTTGAGGTTTTCAATAGCGATCTTATCCGCAACATCAGGCTCCTTTGAAAACTCCTGTGCAAGAAGAACCTTTTCGGTCTGGTACTCTCTCATCTTTTCCTGCAGGGGCTCATCGTTATCAAAAATGCTTTTGGTAAGCTCAAGAAGGCGCATTTCCTCGCTTCTTGCGATCTCTTCTCCAAGTGCGTGTGCAAGCTCTATTATCTTAGTCATTTTATTAATTCCTTTCAATCTCACCGAACAGGTCAAACGCACCTGTACGAGTTATTTTCACATTTATAAATTCACCTATATAGTTTACGTCAGATTCAAAATGGACAAGCTTGTTGGTAGAGGTTCTGGCGCTGTATACGTTAACACCGTTTTTCTCTTCCACACTATCGACTATGACCCGCTCAACTCTGCCGAGGTATGCATCGTTCTTTTCTCTCGATATATTGCACTGAACCTCAAGAAGTCTGGCCATGCGAGCTTTCTTTATATCGTCAGGAACCTGATTTTCCATTTTTGCGGCGCGAGTTCCCTCTCTTGGGGAATATATGAATGAAAACACCATATCGAAGCGCACGCGCTCAAGCATACTCATCGTTCCCTCAAAATCCTCATCGGTTTCACCTGGGAAGCCAACGATTATATCACTGGTAAGCGCAACATCAGGAACGACCGCTCTCAGCTTGTCTATTGTAGACATATATTTGGCGGTGTTGTAGGTTCTGTTCATTTCCTTAAGAACTCTATCACTACCAGACTGAAGAGGTAGATGGAACGTAGGAGCGATCTTACCGCTATATTTTCCGAATACCTCTATAAGCTCATCCGAAACGTCCTTCGGGTGGCTTGTCATAAATCTAAGAACGAAGTCGCCGGGAATCTTTGCCACCTCTGCAAGAAGTTGCGCAAAGGTGATATCTGATCTATACGAATTTACGTTTTGTCCAAGGAGTGTTATTTCCTTATATCCACGAGATATAAGATCGCGACACTCGGCTATTACATCATCACTGTTACGGCTACGCTCACGTCCTCTGACATAAGGCACTATACAATAAGAGCAGAAGTTGTTGCAGCCGTACATTATGGACACCCACGCCTTGTGCGAGGACACGCGAACGCTGGGCATACCCTCTACAACATCTCCCTCATCCGTGCCAAAGACAAACGAACGGCGGCGCTGATAGAGCGCACGGTGCACAAGCTCGGGCATGCGGTGAATCATGGAGGGCTCGAGGGTGAAGCTCACGTGGTGGTAGCTCTTCTTAATGCTCTCTGCCATATGAGGCTCTGCGGCCATACATCCGCATACACCGACGATGAGATCGGGCTTTGACTCGCGAAGCGGCTTGAAGTTTCCGACGATGGAAAGGGCCTTAAGCTCGGCATGACGGCGTATAGCACAGGTGTTCACCACTATCAGATCTGCATCCTCAGGCCTATCTGTAAGCGCATATCCCATTTGCTCTGCCATTGCGCGCATTTTTTCACTGTCAGCTTCGTTTTGCTGACATCCGAGAGTAATAACGCAGGCATTTTTATTTTTTCCGTTGTTAAGAGCTTTTACACCCTGTATATATTTTGATTGTTCTGTATCGTTTATGTTTAAATTCATCTTTTCTTTCCGTTTAACATTTTTTCTGCAAGCTTCTCTGCGGAAAGGCCAACATGATCGTAAAGATCGCAAGGCTCTGTGGGAGAAGCGAAGTTATCGTCTATTGCGGATATAAGATATTCGCAGGAATTAAGGTCGGCTCCGAGCTGCTCGAGTGCATCGCGCATAAGCATACCGGCACCACCGTTCCTGATTCCCTCCTCCGCAAAGAGAATACGGCGAGCTCCGGCTATATACGGCATTACGGAGCGTGCCGAATAATCGTAAGGCTTAAGCACCTCGAGGAGCACCACGCCTACACGACGGCCGGTAACGGCGCGAACCATGTCTGCCGCCTTAAGCACGCGCGAAGCGATAGAGCCGTAGGTGATAAAGACGTATTCCGGAGCATCCGCAGGATCAAAATTAGCGCGAGCACCAAAGGGTGTCGTTGCAGGCTTGGAATAAAAAGCGCGTACGACGTCATCGTTTTGAGATGAATTAGGATATCTGACTGCAATAGGCTCATCAACCATATTCGCGAACTCAACCGCCTCTTCAAGTGCAGAATAAGTCGCAGGGGATATGATGGTCATGCCCGGAATCTGAGAAAGGAATGCAACGTCAAATATACCGTGGTGGGTTGCACCGTCACCGACTGCAAGGCCGGCGCGGTCTATCATAAGCTTTACAGGAAGGCCCTGAAGCGATATATCATGGAGTATATTATCGTATCCACGCTGTAAGAATGTAGAATATATTCCCACATACGGCTTGATACCCTTTGCCGCAAGACCTGCAGAGAACGTCAGTGCATGCTCCTCAGCTATTCCGACGTCAAAATATCTGTCGGGGTATGCCTTGCCGAACTTATCGAGGCCGGTACCGATACCCATAGCCGCTGTGATGGCGACAATATCCTTATCGTCCTTGGCCATCGAGGTAAGCGAGTCTGCCATTACAGAGTGAAAGCTCTTTTCAGCCACCGCTTTGTTATATACACTGTGGAAATCATCGGGAGAAGCCTCGGCGGGAGCATATCCCTTGCCCTTCAACGTCTTAAGGTGAACTATAACACACTCACCAAGCGACTTTGCCTGTCTGAGCGCCTTTTCAACCTTGGTATAATCATTGCCGTCAATGGGGCCAAGATAGTAAAGTCCAAGGTCCTCAAAGTAGTTTGAGGAAAAGAACATATTTTTGAACTTATTCTTCACAAAGGTCAAAAATCTGTGAATAGGCTTGCCGATCAAGGGGGTGCGGTCAACTACCTTGCTTGTACCCTTTTTCCACTTGCGATAGCTCTTGGAGATACGCACTCTTGAAAGATAACTTGCAAAGGTGCCCTTATTGACCGAGATAGACATACCGTTCTCGTTAAGTATGATTATAAGCTTGAGCTTGGGGTCGCAGTTATTGAGAGCCTCGTGAACCATACCGCCGGTGTATGCACCGTCACCAAGAACCGCAATCGTATAGGCGTCGGAGCCCTGCAAACGATCTGCTACCGCATAGCCGAGAGCCGCAGAAACCGATGTAGAGCTATGGCCGGCACCGAACGCGTCGTGCTCACTTTCGGACATCTTGGTAAATCCGGAGAGTCCACCGGGTGTTCTGAGGGTAGAAAAGCCGTCTCTACGACCGGTAAGAAGCTTATGAACGTATGACTGATGACCAACGTCAAAAATTATATGATCCTTAGGTGAGTCGAACACTCTATGGATTGCAACGGAAAGCTCGGTAGCACCGAGGTTTGATGCAAGATGTCCACCGGAGCGCTCTACATTGTCGATAAGGAACGAGCGGATCTGGTCACAAAGAGGTACCATATCGTCATCGCCAAGCTGCTTGAGGTCCTCGGGAGAATTTATATTTTCAAGTAAGCTATATTTCATCTTTCATCCTTCCGTGGGCGGTAGGAGCCCTTCCAACTACCTTCATATAAGCGCGGTAGAACGCCGAATAATCACCAAATCCAACCTTATAGGCTGCGGACGCGGCCGACTCGCCGGACTCGATGAGCTGCTTGGCATGCATAACTCTTTTCTGCACTATGTATCCGTGTATTGAAATGCCGTTGTGCTTTTTAAAGGCACGGCACAAATAATATTTGCTGACGAAAAAGCGCTTTGCGAGCTTATCAAGAGATATGTCGCGGAAGGCATTTTCATTAAGGTATCTTATAACTCTGGCACCTATGTCCCAGTCCTCCTCCATAAGAACCTCGCGGCCCTCGACCGAGAGTGTAAGAATTAGCTCTGACAAAAGCAGTCTTGTAAGCTTATCCCTTTCCATAGGAGGAAATCCCGCAATCCGGCGCATACGGTCAAGGATCGATACCAGGGAGTCAGATTTTGATCCGAGAGCATAATAAGCACCTGTGGGCTTTGCGGAATCGACAAGGCGCTGAAAAACATCAAAGACGCAGTCGACGATCACTGAGGTATCAAAGTTGATTACGATACGCTCATATGCAGAATCCGGATCAACCGAGACACAGTGATATACAAGCGGAGGAAAAATCATAAGAGTATGAGGCTTTATGGGATACTCAACACCCTCAACGACGTATTTGCCGCTGCCCTCGACAACGTATATTATTTCGTACTTATCGTGGCAATGACTGGAGTTGAGATTTTCAGGCGCACTGTCAGTGCAGGCTTCAAAATAACTGAAATTCTTGCTATCAAAATGAGTGTTTTTCACCGTTTTTCCTCCTTCCGCTATGTATTACCTGCGCGCGAGCACAGGTGTACATCATATATTTTAGCACAAGCGGTCAACTTTTGCAATAGTTTTTGCAACAGTGACAATACTTTTTTTAAAAAATATATTGAATTTTCCAACACGGATATGTTAAAATTGAATTGATCCGTTATAAACGGTTAATATTAACCAAGAGAGGTTTGATTTTATGAAGCTCGGAGCACAGCTTTTTTCACTTCGTACAAGTTGCGAAACACCTGCAGATTTACTTAACACAATGAAAAGAGTCAAGGCAATGGGATACGATGTTGCGCAGGCATCCGGAATTTGCCAGATTGATGGCGACCTTCTTCGCTCTTACATAGAGGAGACCGGCTTACCTATCACCTGTACACACCGCTCCTTTGACGAAATAGTTAATCACACCGAAGAATCTATAAAATGGCACAAGACCATCGGCTCTCCCATCGTTGGTATTGGTAGCATGCCCACCGAATACCACGGCAGCTACGAGGGACTGAAGAAGTTCAAGGATGCAATCATTGAGCCCGTAAAGAGAATCCGTGATGCAGGACTTAGCTTTACATACCACAATCACGCATTTGAATTTGAAAATTGGGACGGTATTCTTCCCTACGATTATATGATCGAGGAGATCCCCGAGTTCGACTTTATCCACGACGTATATTGGTCCACCTACGCAGGAGAATGCCCTGCTAAGTACATCAAGCTTCTTGCAGAGTCAGGCAGAATGACCGACGTACACTTCAAGGATATGAAATCAGAGCCCAAGGGCCCTATCTGTGCATGCGGTGACGGTATCATCGACTTCGCTCCCCTTGCAGATCTCTGCTATTCCCTCGGTGTTAAGAACGTTCTCGTAGAGCAGGACAACGCGCCCGACTTCGAGGATTCATTTGAGCAGATGGAAAGAAGCATCAAGCATCTTCGCCCGATTATAAAGTAAGGAGAGCTGAAATGGCAGAATTTGTACTCTCGGCCTTTGCAGATGAGGCGGGCGACTCTCTTGACGAGCAGATAGCCGCACTTGTCGGTAACGGCATACATTATATAGAGCCCAGAAACATCGATCGTGTAGGTGTTCTGGATCACACTGAGCAGTCCCTTGCTGCGATCAAAGCAAAGCTTGACGAAAACGGAATCAAGGTCGGATCTCTTGGATCCCCTATTGGTAAATATGACATTGACGCAGACTTCGACAGCTATCTTGTAACCTTCGAGAAGGCACTTCGAGCCTGCGAGATACTTGGAACAACCAAGATGCGTATGTTCAGCTTTTTTGTAGAACAAGATAAGCTTGCTGAGCATCGCGACGAGGTAATACGCCGACTTCAGATATTAGTTGATCTGGCAAGCAAGCGTGGAATCACCCTTTGTCACGAAAACGAGTCTAGAATATACGGTCAGATGCCCAACGAGGTAAACGACCTTATGGATAACGTTAAGGGCCTCAAGGCTATATTCGACCCTGCAAATTACAGAATGAACGACGGTGACGTAATGGCAGGCATCGAGGCAACGCTCAAGAGCTTTGCATACCTTCACATAAAGGATGCCGTCTACGAAACCCAGACTATACTCCCTGCCGGCGAGGGCGAGGGACGTATCCCTGAAATAATAAACATCGTAAACGAAAAGATAGATGGCCCGGTTATGCTTACGCTTGAGCCCCACCTCAGCATTTTCTTTGCTTATGCAAGCATTGATGACCACGAGCTTAAAGGCAAATACAAGTTTGAAACTACCAGAGAAGCATTTGATTTTGCTACTAACACACTCAAAAAGCTTCTTATAGACAATGGATACAGAGAGGATGAAAACGGCAAATGGAAAAAGTAAGATTTGGCATTGTTGGCTGCGGTAATATGGGTACCGGCCACGCAAAAAACTTCCTTGAGGGTAAGATCGCTAACGGTTATATAAGCGCGGTATGTGACACCAACCCCAAAAAGTTCAAGTTCTTTGAGGAAAAATTCGGAGATAGTATCAAGTATTACAACACTGCAACCGAGATGTTCAAGAGCGGTGAATGTGACGTTGTTATAATCTGCACTCCCCACTATATACACCCCGATCTCGCTATTGAGGCTCTTGATAACGATCTTAACTGCATCGTAGAGAAGCCTGCCGGTGTTTATACCCTTCAGGTAAAGAAGATGCTCGAGAGAGCTGAAAAGTCCGACAAGATCCTTGGCATTATGTTCAACCAGAGAACCAATCCCGCATTCAAGAAGATGCGCCAGATGATCAAGGACGGTAAGATCGGTGATATTAAGAGAACCAACTGGATAATCACCGACTGGTACAGAACCCAGTACTACTACGACACCGGCGCATGGCGTGCGACCTGGGTTGGCGAGGGCGGAGGCGTGCTTTACAACCAGGCACCTCATCAGCTCGACCTGTTCCAGTGGATCGTAGGTATGATGCCCTCCAAGCTTCGTGCATTCTGCCATTTCGGAAAGTGGCACAACATCGAGGTTGAGGACGACGTTACCTGCTATTGCGAGTATCCCAACGGTGCAACAGGCGTATTTATCACCACCACCGCAGATGCACCCGGCACCAACCGTTTTGAGGTAACCGGTACCAAGGGTACACTTATATTTGAAGAGAATAAGCTGCTCTACAAGGAACTCAAAATCGACGAGCGTGAGCACTGCTTCACGACCGATAAGGGCTTTGAAAAGCCAGAGTGCCTGCCTGCCGTTGAGGTTGAGCTTGAGGGCGAGAATTCCCAGCATTCCGGCATTTGCAACAACATTGCCAATGCTATTCTCGGCCTTGAGGAGGTTTATGCACCTGCAAAGGACGGTATCTTCGGTGTTCAGCTTGCGAATGCTATGCTCCTTTCTACCTGGCTTGACAAGGATATTGAGCTTCCCTTTGACGATGAGCTCTTCTACGAGGAGCTTAAGAAGAGAATTGCAACCTCCAAGCCTCGCGAAACTGCAAACGACGATATAGTAGCGGCACAGTAATCATGGGAAATAAGCAGTTTAAGGTTGCGCTTATCGGTTGTGGATCGATAGCACTCAACCACTTCATGGCGCTCGAACACGTAGAAAACGCAAAGGTTATCGCCCTTTGTGACGTCAAGCCCGAAAGATGTACCGCATACATAGAAAAGTTTGGCTTTGATGCTAAGATATATACCGATTATATCGAGATGTACGACACTGAAAAGCCCGATGCCGTACATATAACTACCCCGCACTACCTTCACGCAGAAATGACGATAGCGGCACTTGAGCGCGGCATTGACGTGTTCCTTGAGAAGCCTATGTGCATCAGCACCGACGAGATTACAAGAATCATCGAGGCAGAAAAGAAAAGCACCGCACGTGTGTGTGTATCATTCCAGAACAGATTTCTCACCGCTGTACGCGAAGCAGTCCGCATTGCAGAAGAGGACGGCGGCGCACTCATCGGAAACTTCTGCGTTTTTTGGGAGAGATCCGAAAAGTATTATACCGAGTCCGGTTGGCGCGGCAGCTACGCGACAGAAGGCGGCGGTGTAATGATCAACCAGGCTATACACTCGCTCGATATGCTTACCCTGTTTCTTGGCAAGCCGGTCAGCGTTTGCGCAACCAAGTCCAATCACCACCTCAAGGGTATAATCGAGGTTGAGGACTCATGCGAGGGCGTTATCGAGTTTGAGGGCGGCAAGAAGGCGAACTTCTATGCTACTACCTCGGCCGGTGTGCGCGATCATACGGCACTGACCGTCATGACAAAAAATCATACCATCCGCATCGAGCCCCCGGAGCTTTACGTGGATGGCGAGCATATTCCCTTTGAAAAGGAGATCGCGGCGGTTGGTAAGCAGTGTTACGGCAACGGACACTACAAGATAATACCGATGTTTTACGACGCTATCGAAACAGGAAAGCCGATGCCCGTCAGTGCAGAAAGCGCACAGTATGCGGTAAGAATTTTACTGACAGCGTATAAATCGAACGACGAAAAAACAATACTACTGTAATAACAAAAAAACTGCCTTTGATTTTACACAAAACGACATTTTGTCACAAAATACAAGGCAGAATTGTAAAGTTGTAATAATCAAAGAAAAGGATAATGTAATATGAATTTACCTCTTAACATTGATCTCAGCGGCAAGGTTGCCGTTGTTACCGGTGCGGGCGGTGTGCTCTGCTCCGACTTTGCAAAGGCTATTGCACAGTGCGGCGCAAAGGTTGCGCTGCTCGACATCAATCTTGATGCGGCAGAAAAGTATGCACAGGAGATCCGCGATGCCGGATACACTGCTATTGCAGTAAAGGCTAACTGCCTCGAAAAGGCCAGCCTTGAGGAAGCAAAGGCAGTTGTTGACGAAAAGCTCGGCGCTTGTGACATTCTTATCAACGGTGCGGGCGGAAACAACCCCAGAGCTACCACCGCTAACGAGTATTTTGACATTGATGCACTTGAGAACCCTGAGGTTCAGGACTTCTTCTCTCTTTCCGCTGATGGATTCAAGTTTGTATTTGACCTCAACGTAACTGCTGCATTCCTTACCACTCAGGTATTTGCACGCGATATGGCGAAGAACGGCAAGGGTAACATCCTCAACATCTCATCGATGAATGCGTTCAGACCCCTTACCAAGATTCCTGCATACAGCGCGGCAAAGGCGGCTGTTTCAAACTTCACTCAGTGGCTTGCAGTTCATTTTGCACAGGCCGGCATCAGAGTTAACGCTATTGCTCCCGGCTTCTTCGTTTCTAACCAGAACAGAGCCCTGCTCTTCAATCCCGACGGAACTCCTACCCCCAGAACCGGCAAGATCCTCGGCGGTACCCCTATGAAGAGATTCGGCGAGTCCGAGGAGCTTCTCGGCGGTCTTCTCTTCTTCCTTTCCGATGAAGCCTCAAGCTTTATCACCGGCGTTGTTCTTCCTATTGACGGAGGCTTCTCCGCTTATTCCGGAGTATAATAGAAAAAACAAAAAACGGACATCGTGTGATGTCCGTTTTTTGTTATATCTTTTTAGTCGATGCTGGTCTTATGAAGCTCGGTGTGAAGCGCCTTGAAGATGAGTGCGTGAGATGCAAGGTAGCCTGCGGTAGCAAGCTTGATGATTCCCTCAACCCAAGCACCGCCGATAAGAGAAACAATAGCGAGTACTGCGCTGATACCTGCAAGGATAAGGGGGAGAATGAAGGGAGGCTTATTTCCCTTGTCATACTGAGAGCCCTCAGAGGTTGCGATAAGAGTATCGTAGTAGTTCTTAATATTGCTATAAACGAGAATGCTGAATACGGCTATGGCAAACGAGATAAATCCAAAGAGAATGGTAATGATGATCGCGCCTATACCGTCCTTCATACCGGCGAATGCATTAGCAAGACCGAGACCCGAATATCCCCAGAAATCAACAACCTCAGCGATAATATCGTAGTTGGTGTTGAAATTGTTGCTGACATCAGGACCGATAATGGAGTTACCAAGGATGCAAAGGAACATCGAAACGCCTGCGTCTATGCATGAGAATACTGCGAAGAAATAAAGAAGCTTGGGAAGAATAGCAATTTTAGATGCTCTGATGTTGAGCTCAGCATTGCCGTCCTTGTAAAGCTTAAGTGTGTAGATGATAGCGAAGACTGCTGCTGCAAGGATTGCCGAATGAACGAGGCAAGCTGCGATTCTACCAAACAGAGAGGTTATAAAGCCCGCATTTGCAACACCTGCTCCACCCAAGAAGAGGTTAGACACCCACATAAGCACATATCCCAGTGCCATAAGACAAAGAGATGCAAATGCTACTATGTAGGGTACGGAGGGGGTGCCGGATGCTTTAGCGACAGGCTGTACATTTACCTCAGGCTGTGCGCTTTCAACGACTTCCTGCACGTTAGCAAGTTCCTGCTCACAATTCTGACAGTTCATATATATACTCCTAGATTTTATTTACTTTATGTATTATAGCATTACTGTACCGATTTGTCAAGCGATTGAAGAAAAAAAGGCAGAGTTTAGGAGATATAAAGAAAAAACAAGGCTGATTGCACCTCAACCTTGTTTTTTATATGCCGATCAGAAGTTCTCGGGATAAACTCCGTTAGCGATAAGCTCCTTGAATGCGGCAGTAACGGTTTCCTTATCCTCCTTGTAGGTAACGCCGTACCACTTGTCAGAGTTGTCAAGCACTTTAACGTCAGCCTTGCCCTCCTTGATAAGCTCGGAAACTACGGTAGGAAGGAAAAACTCGCACTTTTCGGGGTTGGTAGCAATACCTTTATCGAGGAATGCGGGAAATCTCGCTGCACACTCCTTGATGTATGAGGGAGTGAAGCCCCACAGGTTCATAGAAACGAGGGTGTCGGGATCAAGAGGAGTGTCAACGCCGTCCTCAGTAAAGTAGATTTCGTTGCCGTTTACACCGATCTTGGTGCGCTCAACGATTTCGGTAAGCATAGAATTCTCGTCTGCCTCACAAACACCGCGGGACACGGTTCCCTGCTCGGTTACGGTGTTCTTGATGCGGTAGCCAACCATCGCATAGTGATACTTATCCCCGTCGGTTGAATTCTTAAGGAAGTTGTAGATCTTGGTGAATGCGTTTGCGCCATAGTAGTCATCTGCATTGATAACCGCAAAGGGGGCATCCACAGTGCCAAGGCAACAGAGGATCGCATGGGCGGTTCCCCATGGCTTACGTCTGCAGTCGGGAACGGTATATCCCTCGGGAAGCTTATCAAGCTCCTGGAATACGTACTTAACGTTAACGTCCTTGCCTGCAAGGTGGGCATCCATTACCTCACGGAAATCCTTCTCGATCTCCTTTTTGATAATGAAGGTAATGTCCTTGAAGCCTGCGCGGATAGCATCATATATTGAGTAATCGATTATAATATGACCTGCGGCATCGACCTTATCGATCTGCTTAAGTCCGCCGTAGCGACTACCCATACCTGCGGCCATTATAACGAGCTCGGGATTTTTCATTATTTGAATCTCCTTGAATAATTGTAGTTACGTTCAGTATAGCACATTAAGGGGGCATTTTCAAGTAAAAGAGAATTATTTTTTTGTAAAATAGAGTTGTTTCGGAGTAATAATCACATATTTGGTCGATTTTTGTATAAATGCTTGAAAAGTAAAATAAAAAGATGTATAATAAAGGGCGAAAGAAAAAACGAAAGGACGTGGCTATATGAGCACACTTCATGTAATTGACCATCCCCTTATTCAGCACAAGCTTACAATAATGAGAAGCAAGAACACTGCATCGAAGGACTTCCGCGAGCTTCTTGATGAGATTTCCATGCTTATGGGATACGAGGTAACCAGAGATCTTCCCCTTGAGGATATCGAGATCTCGACCCCTATCTGCAAGGCAACCTGCAAAAGAATCGCAGGTAAGAAGCTGGCAATCGTGCCGATCCTCCGCGCCGGACTTGGCATGGTAGACGGTCTTCTTCGTCTTGTACCCGTTGCAAGAGTGGGACACATCGGACTTTACCGTGATCCCGATAGCCACGAGCCTGTTGAATATTACTGCAAAATGCCCCCCGATATCGCAAACAGACTTGTTATCATAGTTGACCCTATGCTTGCTACCGGCGGTTCTGCCGCAGATGCTATCACTATGGTAAAGGCAAAGGGTGCGACCAACGTCCGCCTTATGTGCCTTGTTTCCGCACCTGAGGGTGTTGCAAAGGTTCAGGAAGCGCATCCCGACGTTGATATTTACACCGCTTCACTTGACGAGAAGCTCAACGATCACGCTTATATCGTCCCCGGTCTTGGCGATGCGGGCGACAGAATTTTCGGAACTAAGTAATGCGCGAGCTCATAATTGGAAAGAACGATGCAGGTCAGCGCCTTGATAAGTTTATAACCAAGACTCTCGAATTACCTACCGGTCTTTTATACAAATCAATTCGTACAAAAAAGATCAAGGTAAACCGCAAGCGTGCAGAGATAAGTACAATTCTTTGCGAGGGAGATACGATACAGTGCTTCCTTGCAGAGGAGTTCTTTGAGCGCGAGGTGGATGACGGTTCGCTTGCCAGAATCACACCTAAGTTGTCTATCGTGTACGAGGATGAGAACATAATGCTGCTCGACAAGCGCCCGGGTGTTTCGGTGCATGAGGACGAGAATGGCTCGACAAACACTCTTATCACTCACATACTCGCCTACCTTTATCAAAAGGGTGAGTACAATCCCGAAAATGAGCAAAGCTTCACCCCTGCCCTGTGCAACCGCATAGACCGTAACACCGGTGGTATTGTTATTGCGGCAAAGACGGCAGAGGCACTGCGCGTTATGAACGAAAAGATAAAGGAGCGCGAGATAGATAAGTTTTATCTTGCGGCGATACACGGTATACCAAAAAAGAGTGAGGACACCCTGTACGGCTTTCTTTTGAAGGACGAAAAGAGCAACCTTGTTAAGGTTTATGACAAGAATCCACCAAGAGGCGCAAAGAACATAATTACCAAGTACAAGGTCATCGCGAAGAAGAGCGATTCTGCCCTTATTGAGGTTGAGCTCCTGACCGGCAGAACGCATCAGATACGCGCACATATGTCACATATCGGGCATCCTCTGATAGGTGACGGAAAGTATGGAATAAACAAGGATGACAGGGGCCGCGGATACAAGTATCAGGCTCTGTACTCCTACAAGCTTCGCTTTGCATTCAAGGGAGAGCCCACTGCTCTCGAATACCTTAACGGCAAGGAGTTCACCATACCCAAAAAGGATATTTACTTTACAAAGGAATATTTTGAGAGATAAAAAAAGATTGCCGACGGTTGTCGGCAATCTTTTTTGTTTACTTTGTACCGGTTGAGCCGAAGCCACCTGCACCGCGAACGGTATCAGAGAGCTCGTCGGTGAGCTCGAAGTCGGCGGCGAGGAACGGAAGGATAGCAAGCTGTGCGATGCGCTCGCCCTGCTCTACCGTCTGGGGCTTGTCGGTATGGTTATGGAGTGCAACCATAACCTCGCCACGGTAGTCAGCATCGATAACACCGACCTTATTAGCGGGAGCAAGACCGCGCTTTGAAGCAAGGCCGCTACGCGCAAAGATAAGACCGCAGTAGCCCTCGGGGATCTCTACTGCAAGACCGGTATGTAAGAGCATAGTCGTGTGAGGCGCGATCGTTACCGGGCCGTCGATCGTATAGAGATCAGCGCCTGCGGAATAGCTTGTGCCGTAGGTGGGGATTATTGCATTTTCGTTAAGCTTTTTAATTCTTACTTTCATTTGTTTTCTCCATTATACTTTTTGTCGAGGGCACAACCGTACCAAATGGTTATTTTTCCCTGCTCGCGCGTTTTGTTCATATCGATTATACGTTGATTTGACGAACCGCGGAAACGAAGTCCAAGGCGTTTTTTGTCCGCCTCAAAGCGACCGTCAACCAATATATCGACCAGGGAAAGAAGACGTGCGGTGATCGAAATACACTTGTAGTGATTGCCGATCCCGGCGGTAAGCTCCTCATAGGTATTGCCGGTAAAGAGCCAGACCGTTTTGTCGGGAAAGCGCAACTTAAACTCCTCGAGGAATGGCAAAAGGCCTTCCTGATTTTCAGGTTCCATGGGCTCACCTCCAAGAATGGTGAGTCCACGGACTACGGAATTTTTAAAGGTATCAAAAATCGACTCTGCCACATCTGCAGTAAATGGTTCGCCATAGTCAAACGACCAGGTCTCGGGTTGAAAGCAGCCGGGACACCTGTTACGGCAACCGCTGACAAACAGAGTTGTTCTTATGCCCTCACCGTTGGCAATATCATTTTTCTTTATTGCGGCGTAATTCATGCTTCTACACCTAATTTCTGGCGCAGGAAGGCACCCGTGTAACTTTTTTCACATTTAGCAACCTCTTCAGGCGTTCCCTGTGCGACGATAGTACCACCACCGTCACCGCCCTCGGGACCGAGGTCAATAATGTGATCCGCTGTCTTGATAAGGTCAAGGTTATGCTCGATCACCACAACGGTGTTACCGCCGTCAGCAAGGCGTTGAAGAATGGTGATAAGCTTGGAAACATCCTCACTGTGAAGTCCTGTGGTAGGCTCATCAAGGATATAGATAGTCTTGCCGGTAGAACGTTTAGCGAGCTCGGTTGCAAGCTTAACGCGCTGTGCCTCACCGCCCGAAAGTGTGGTGGAGGACTGACCGATTTTAACATAACCAAGTCCAACGTCGAAAAGTGTCTGAAGCTTTCTCTGTATCTGAGGAAGTCCCTCAAAGAAGGATATTCCCTCCTCTACTGACATTTCAAGAACGTCGTATATACTCTTGCCCTTGTATTTAACGTCAAGAGTATCGCGATTATAACGCTTGCCCTTACAAACGTCACACTTTACGTAAACGTCGGGCAAGAAGTTCATTTCTATACATTTAACACCGTCGCCCTCGCATGCTTCACAACGACCGCCGCGAATATTGAACGAGAAGCGGCCTGCATCAAAGCTCTTGGCCTTGGCATCCTTTGTCTTTGCATAGAGGTTACGGATATCGGTAAAGAGTCCCGTATAGGTTGCAGGGTTAGAGCGCGGAGTTCGTCCAATGGGGCTCTGGTCGATCGAAATGACCTTATCGAGGTTTTCAAGTCCCTCTACCCTATCTACCTTGCCGGGATAGGTGGAGGCGCGGTTAAGATCGCGCGCAAGAGTGCGATAAAGAACGGAGTTGACAAGCGAGGATTTACCGCTGCCGGAAACACCGGTTACTGCTATAAAGCATCCAAGCGGGAAATCTACGTCAAGCTTTTTAAGGTTGTTTTCCTCGGCACCTATAACACGAATAAAATTACCGTTTCCGGGACGTCGTGTAGTAGGTACACATATATTTTTTCTACCGGAGAGGTATGCACCGGTAATAGAGACATCTGATGCCGCAACCTCGTCAGGTGTTCCTACGGCAACGACCTCTCCTCCGTGGATACCTGCACCGGGGCCGATATCTACGATGAAATCTGCAGCGCGCATCGTATCCTCGTCATGCTCAACAACCACCACGGTATTACCAATATCGCGCAAATTCTGAAGCGTGGCGATAAGCTTACCGTTGTCGCGCTGATGAAGTCCTATACTTGGCTCATCAAGGATATAAAGGACGCCTGTAAGTGCAGAGCCTATCTGAGTTGCAAGGCGTATGCGCTGTGCCTCACCGCCCGAGAGTGTACCTGCGGTTCTTGCAAGGTTAAGGTAATCAAGTCCTACACTGATAAGGAAGTGCAGACGCGCTTTGATCTCCTTAAGAACCTCTTTTGCTATCTTTGCCTCACTCTCTGTCAGGGTAAGATTGTTGACAAAGTCGAGCATCTTATCAATAGAGAGGCGGCAGATTTCGTCTATATTAAGTCCACCGACCGTAACACCAAGCACCATATCGGAAAGACGGCTACCGCCACATCTTGGGCAGGCAACGTCCTCGACAAACTCCTGGTAATAGTCGCCGAACTTCATTTTCATTCGCTTTTCGATTATATGGATAACACCGTCAAAGGTAGCGAGCTGTTCTCTACCCTCACCACCGAAGAAGCGCGTGATGTGATATTTTTTAGTTCCGGTGCCGTACATAAGAGCATCAAGTGCTTCCTTGGAATACTCACGAACGGGAGTGTCGAGTGTAAATCCGAAATCCTCACCGACCGCGGCAATAAGCGGACCTGTCCAAGAATCCTCGGTCATTGTCTTAAAGCCGTTTGCGGCAAGTGCGCCGTCACGAAGCGAAAGCTCGGGATGAGTAAGCACCTTTTTCACCGATACCATCTGCATATTTCCGATGCCGGAGCATTCGGGACACGCACCGATGGGGTTATTGAACGAGAACATTCTGGGCTCAAGCTCCGGGAAGCTTATGCCGTGCTCATCACAGGCATATTTCTGCGAGAATTCAAGCGTTTCCTCATCTCCCTCTCGGGGTGCGGTAACTATCGTGACCTTGCCGTCAGCCACCTTGAGCGCGCTGTCGACAGAGTCGGAAAGGCGCGAGCGGACATCCGGCTTTATCACAAGTCGGTCTACAACTATATCTACTGTATGCTTGACGTTTTTATCAAGCGTGATCTCCTCGGTGAGGTCATACATATTGCCGTCGACACGGACACGAACGAATCCGCTCTTTCTCGCCTCGGCAAAAACCTTTTCATGCATACCCTTTTGCGCTCTTACTACGGGCGCGAGTACCATAAAGCGGGTACCCTCGGGGAGAGTGAGTATTTTATCAACTATCTGATCCTGTGTCTGCTGACGGATCTCCTTGTGACATATCGGACAGTGAGGTATGCCGATACGCGCATAAAGAAGACGCAGGTAATCGTATATCTCGGTAACAGTTCCGACAGTTGAGCGGGGATTTTTAGACGTTGTCTTCTGGTCTATCGAAATTGAGGGAGAAAGTCCCTCAATAAGGTCAACGTCCGGCTTGTCCATTTGTCCCATGAACATACGCGCATATGATGAAAGGCTCTCTACAAACCGTCTGTGTCCCTCGGCATAAAGAGTATCGAAGGCTAAGGAGGACTTACCGCTTCCGGAAAGACCGGTAAGAACAACAAGCTTATCTCTCGGTATAACGAGATTGATATTCTTGAGGTTGTTTACTCTTGCGCCCTTTATGATAATTTCTTTTGACATTTTAATTTCCTATTTTTCGTTTTTCAACTCGCGTATTCTATCTCTTATATACGCGGCCTTTTCAAATTCAAGCGTCTTTGCGGCCTCGCGCATTTCCATAGTAAGATTTTCTATCATGCGATCGCGTTCAAGACGAGTAAGCTTTTTCGATTTTTCCGGCTTCGCCTTTTTGCCTATTTCGATTATATCGGCGACCTTCTTACGTACGCTTTCGGGTGTTATACCATGCTCCTCGTTATATCTCATCTGCACCTCGCGACGGCGGTTGGTTTCATCTATCGCACCGCGCATAGAACGTGTTACGGTGTCAGCGTACATAATTACGCGGCCATTGATATTTCTTGCCGCACGGCCGATCGTCTGAATAAGGGAGGTTTCGCTACGGAGGAAGCCCTCTTTATCTGCATCGAGTATTGCAACAAGGGATACCTCGGGAATATCAAGTCCCTCACGAAGCAAGTTAATGCCGACCAGAACGTCAAATTCACCAAGACGAAGATCGCGGATGATCTCCATACGCTCGATGGTTTCGACGCGGTGATGTATATACTTTACCTTTATGTTATGAGTGGCAAGATATTCGGTAAGGTCCTCTGCCATTTT
Source organism: Eubacteriales bacterium (assembly GCA_045659365.1). GTDB lineage: Bacteria > Bacillota > Clostridia > Oscillospirales > CAG-272 > UBA1740. The sequence continues at coordinate 59,975 of JAZOWT010000124.1, forward strand.
CGTGGTAAGGGTGGTTACAAGCACCTTTTCGCCGCGAGCGACGGTTTCCCTTACCTCGCCAAGCAGGTCGTCTATCTGTCCTTCTATCGGGCGGACGATTATCTCGGGATCGATAAGACCGGTGGGACGGATAAGCTGCTCGACGATGTCAGAGCTTTCATTTTTCTCGTAGTCACCGGGGGTTGCACTGACAAATACGACCTGACGTATCTTCTCATCAAACTCCTCAAAGAAAAGGGGGCGGTTGTCAAACGCGGAGGGGAGGCGGAAGCCGTATTCTATAAGATTTTTCTTTCTGGCATAGTCACCACCACTCATACCGCGAACCTGCGGCAGGGTTACGTGTGACTCGTCAATGAAAATAATAAAGTCATCGGGAAAATAGTCGAGGAGGGTGTAGGGGGTTGAGCCCTCGGGACGGCCGGAAAGGACGCGCGAGTAGTTCTCTACACCTGAGCAGAAGCCGACCTCACGAAGCATTTCGAGGTCGTATTTTGTTCTTTCCTCTATACGCTGTGCTTCTATGAGCTTTTTCTCACTCTTGAAGTACTCAACGCGCTCGCGCATTTCTTGTTCGATCTCAAGGAGAGCTGCCTCACGGCGCTCGTCAGAAACGGCATAGTGCGTTGCGGGAAATATGGCGACGTAGGAAAGGTGCTCTACCACAGCGCCCGTAAGAGGATCAATGCGGGAAATTCTATCTATTTCATCGCCAAAAAATTCTATACGTATTGCCTTATCCGTGCTTGATGCGGGAAACACCTCTACGACGTCACCGCGAACGCGAAACTTGTTACGGATAAAGTTCATATCATTTCGCTCGTAGCTGATGGATACGAGTGCGCGGATGAGCTCATCGCGTGACATCTGCATACCGGGTCTGACTGACACAAGCAGGCTTTGATATTCCAGCGGATCACCGAGCGAATATATACAAGAGACCGAGGCAACAATGATAACGTCACGACGTTCAAACAAAGAGGAGGTTGCACTATGTCGGAGCATATCGATCTCCTCATTTATCATAGCATCCTTTTCGATATACATATCCTTACCGGGGATATATGCCTCGGGCTGGTAGTAATCGTAGTATGAAACAAAGTACTCTACCGCGTTTTCAGGGAAAAAGGAGCGGAACTCCGTGCAAAGCTGTGCGGCAAGAGTTTTGTTGTGGGCGAGCACGAGAGTCGGACGGTTAAGATTTGCTATGACATTTGCCATAGTAAATGTTTTACCCGAGCCGGTTACACCGAGCAAAGTTTGTGCGCGCTCACCGGCGAGAATGCCATCGGTCAGGGCGCGTATTGCCTCAGGCTGGTCGCCTGTTGGCTGATATTCACTTACGAGCTTAAATCTACGCTCCTGCATAGGCATCTCCTTTCCTATTTAAAAAAGCCGAGCTCACAGGGGATGTAAAGCGACAAATTTCAGTGCCCTTTGCCACGCTTTACCCGGCCTGTCAGCCAACTAAATTAAAGTTTGACAAGAATAACAAAAATTCATTCACTAAAACCGCACGAGCTCGGCTTTATGGAGAAAATTAAAGGTATCTCCATTTTTTGCATTTTGCAATATATTTTGCGGTAGCTTTTTTACTCCAGCCGAAGCACTCGGCAATAGCGGATACATTATCCGCACCAAGCTCCTCTGCAATCGGAACAAGGCGCACGGCAATCGCACGGTCGAATGCAGCAAAGAGCGTAAATACCGCACCGTAAAATCCAATCGCCGAAATTCCGAAGAAAATCGCGAGCAGAATGTATTCGCGTGCATCCATGAAGCGATTGATAAAGAGAAGCGAAATAACGCCAACAGCGGCAAGAATTGCACCTGCGATTATGTATGCAAGTCTTGCGCCCTTAGCCTTTTTTAACTTATCCATAAACGGCCTCAATTATCCCAGTTGGTGTATACTGCGTTAACGTCGTCGTCTTCGTTAAACTTATCAAGCATCTTCTCCATGTTCTCTACGTCCTCGGGATTTTCAAGAGCAACGTAGGTGGAAGGAACCTTTGCAAGGTCGGCGGTATTGATCTTGTAGCCGAGAGCAAGAACTGCATCACGAACTGCATCGAGGTCAGCGGGATCGGTGTAGATGGTGTACTCACCCTCATCACACTTGATATCCTCTGCACCACACTCAAGAGCATCCTCCATGATCTTATCCTCGTCGATCTCCTCATCCTCGTCGATGATGCTGATAACACCCTTCTCCTCAAAGAGGAAGCCTACGCATCCGTTCTGACCAAGGTTTCCACCGTACTTGCTGAACCAAGCACGAACGTTACCTGCGGTACGGTTACGGTTATCGGTAGAGGTCTCAACGATTACGGCAACTCCGGAGGGACCGTAGCCCTCGTAGGTGATCTCCTCGTAGTTGATATCGCTGTTATCGGTAAACTTCTTTATAGTACGCTGAATGTTATCGTTGGGAACGTTGTTTGCCTTTGCCTTGGCGATAAGGTCGCGAAGCTTGGAGTTGTTATTGGGGTCGGGGCCGCCTGCCTTGATGGCAACAGCCATTTCCTTACCGATTTTGGTGAAAATCTTAGCCTTTGCGGCATCGGATTTTTCCTTCTTGTGCTTAATATTATTCCACTTTGAATGTCCTGACATACTGTTTTTTACCTTTCGTTTATCGTCATTTTTTTATATTTTTTCGGGGCTCTGCATGCAGATGAGCTTAAGTGCTATACCAAGAACTCTCTTGGTTGCGGCGGTAAGAGCTACGCGGCTCTTTTTAAGTGCCTCATCCTCGCAGTTGAGAATCTTGCATTCGTGATAGAAATAGTTGAATGCGGCGGCAAGCTCGAGAATGTATCTCGTTACTATGCTCGGCTCGTAATCGTCAAGCGCCGCCTTAACCTTTTCGGGGAACATTGCCAGCATTTTGGCAAGGTCAAGCTCGGGTGCACCAAGCTCGGCATCGGTGAGCTCACCCTCTGAGCCCATTTTTTCAAGAATTGATGAAGCTCTTGCATAGGTATACTGAACGTAGGGTCCGGTATTTCCCTCAAAGGAGAGAGCTTCCTCCATAACGAAGTTGATATCTCTCATACGGTTATTGGAAAGATAGTAGAAGATAACTGCGCCAACGCCAACCTTTTCAGCTATCGCGCGGCACTCCTGCTCATCGGGATGCTTTTCCTTAGCTATATCGTAAACTCGGCTTATTGCCTCGTCGAAAAGGTCCTTAAGAAGGATAACGTTGCCCGT
>JAZOWT010000125.1:0-10450 GCA_045659365.1 Eubacteriales bacterium
ATCACAAAAAGTCACCGCCAAAAAGTGACGGTGACTTTCTTAATTTACTTAAACGACGGCGCATGTGTTTCGCCCGTCGCAAACGTATTCGGTCCCGGATTCGACAGTGAGAAATACATCTTTGCCGCCTTGGTCGTACCAAAGTCGCGGTTTGAACCTGTTTCCTGTACCTTGTTGAAGGCATCGCGAAACATCTGGTTGTGCGCTTCCTCACGGTTGAGAAGAAAATCTATTGTCTCTCTCACCTTCTTGTCCTCGATCTGACGATAAAGATATTCGTAAACCACCTTGGCTCTTTGCTCCGATGCGATATTGGAAAGCAGGTCGGCACACAGGTCGCCCGTGACGGTGACGTAATCGCCCGTCCAAGAGTAGCCCGAGGCGTTGATGAGTCCGGGATTGAGCCCGTTTTGAACGTGTGTCTGTATCTCGCCCGCCTGCACCTTCGCCGCGTCTACATAATGCCCATTGAGTAGATTGATCGTCTGTGCAATCATTTCAAGATGCCCCAGCTCCTCGGCAGCAATATCAAGGAAAAGATCCTTGATCTCAGGATCCTTGATTCTGAAGCTTTGCGACATATACTGCATAGCCGCTTTCAACTCACCGTTTCCGCCGCCAAGCTGCTCCTGAAGTAAAACGGCATACTGCGGATTCGGTCTCTCCACCTCTACGGGATGAAATAACTGTTTTTCGTGCTTGAACATATATACCTCCGATTTTGTATTTACCGTTATTATTTCCCAAAACGCAGGAAAATATATTGTTGAAGGTGTAAAATTTAATTTCCGCCGGGGCCGTCTTTGCGTTCACGGGTGTCGGCAACATCGATCTTCCCCTTGATGTCGCCGGGGTTTGTAAGAGGCTTCTTTTCTTTAGGCCCTTGCTCTTTTTTCATTTCTTTGTTTTCAGCCATGTCCATCACTCCTTTCTTCTATTCAGTACACGCATTTTCAAACAATTTATTGGGGTCGTTGGTCGGCGGCAGACAGCTATAATCTCGGCACACGTAATAGGTGGTCTTGCAGTTTTTAAGCGGATATTCTTCTGTGGGGGCATCCAAAAGGATGACGATCGCGTTTGACGGAAATGCAAGGCACAAGCTCCTTTTGTCTGTCTGTTCGTCGAGTACTACCGTTATTTTCGTTGGCGGCTTGACCTGTTCCAATAGAGCTATCAAAAACATCGCGTGATTTGTGGGATACCGGGCTGCACTTTGCGCGAGAAAATCAATCTGCCGCTCTGCTGCTGTTTTGTATCCTTCTTCTTCGGTCAGAAAAGAAAGACGTACAAGATTATACGCCATCAGCGAATTTCCGCTTGGGATCGCACCGTCGTAGGTCTCCTTGGGACGTAGGATCAGCTCCTCGTGGTTTTTGCTGTATAAATAAAATCCACCCGCGTTATCCCCAAAATCCGATATGACTTTATCGCACAAGCGCTTTGCCCTATTCAAATATTCGCTTTTGAAAGTCGCGCGGTACAGTGACAGTTGAGCAAAAATATAGGCAGAATAATCATCAAGGAAACCTCTCACACCCCGCTTTTCCATATGAAAGCTGACGTAGAGCGTATCATCGTCACACAGATATTTCTGTATAAAATCGTCTGCGTTTTGCGCGGCGGAAAGATATCGTTCCTTCTTGCTGTCCAAATACAGTTCGCACATAGCGGCGATCATGAGGCTGTTCCAAGACGTTAAGATCTTTTCGTCACGGTGGAGAGAGGTTCGCTTTTTACGGTAATCGTCAAGCATTGACATGAATGGCTCAAATGCTTTGTCCGAAGGATCGCTTTTCAAGAGATTCGGGATATTCTTCCCCTCAAAATTGCCTGCCTCTGTAATATCATAATGACGGTTGAAGCGCGCTCCGCCCTCCCCGCCAAGAAACTTAATGATATAGTCGGGCATAAACAAGTAGTATTTTCCTTCCTCGCCCTCACTGTCGGCATCCTGCGAGCTGTAAAAAGCGCCTTCATCCGAGGTCATTTCCCGAAGAATATAGGTTGCCGTTTTTTCTGCGACATCAAGATATATCTCCTTTTTCGTCACCGTATACGCTTTACAATACGCAAGAATCAGGAGCGCGTTGTCGTACAGCATTTTTTCAAAATGCGGAACGAGGAACTTTTTATCGGTGGAATAGCGACAGAATCCAAATCCGATATGGTCGAACATACCACCGCGATACACCTGCAAGAGAGTTTTCTCCGCCATATTCAGACATGAGGCTGTTTGGTAACGCTCGTAGTAGTCGAGCAAAAACAACAGATTGTGCGGTGCCGGGAATTTGGGCGCGCGTCCGAAACCGCCGTATTTTTCGTCATAAATGCGCTCATATTGCGACACTGCCAAATGCGTCAGATCAATATCAGTCACCTCTATCGAATCTCGCGACACGTTCAAATGCTTGATGATCTCGTCGGACTGTCGCAAAAGCATATCACGGTCGGAACCCCATTTTTCGTGAATGGCGAGCAAAATCTCCCGAAACCCAACCATACCGCTACGAGAAGTTTTGGGAAAATACGTTCCCGCAAAAAACGGCTTACCGCCTGCCGTCATAAAGATACTTGTCGGCCACCCGCCGCCTCCAGTGAAGGCTTGACAGACCGCCATATAGACACTGTCAATATCGGGCCGCTCCTCCTTATCTACCTTGATGGATATAAAATATTTGTTTAAAATCTCGGCAATTTCTTCGTCCTCGAAGCTTTCGTGGGCAAGCACGTGACACCAATGGCACGCGCTGTATCCGATGCTTAAAAACACGGGCTTGTCCTCTTGCCTCGCACGTTCAAATGCCTCGTCGCACCAAGGATACCACTCAACGGGATTGTCCTTGTGCTGAAGTAAATAGGGGCTCGTTTCGTTTGCCAATCGATTGCTCATATCTTCACCTCCGTTATTTTTTTATTTTCGGCATTTCTGAAGTAATCTATACGAGATTTTGGCAGGTATGTAATGCTCGAAAATCACAAATACTATTCATATCATAAATCGGAGGTAAAAAAGATGACGAAAGACGAAATGCCGGCAGGCTTTGTTATGGCACTGGCGATGAATCCCGAAGCCATGCAAAAATTCGGGGCGCTCAGCGAAGAACAAAAGCAACAGATCATCGCCGGAACACACTCTGTAAAAAGCAGAGATGAGATGCGCCGCTACGTGGATTCTCTTGTCAATGGCAAGCGATGAGTATGGATTCTATTTGGGAAGATACTGCAAAGCATGAGCATTTTGATGCTTTGAAGGGCAATAAAAATACCGATGTTTTAATTGTCGGCGGCGGGGTTGCGGGGATCTTATGCGCTTATAAATTGAAAGCCGCGGGCGTGGATTGTATATTGGTAGAAGCTACGGAGATCTGCGGCGGCATTACTAAGAATACCACAGCGAAGATCACACTCGGTCACGGATCGATTTACGATAAGATGATCAAACGCTTTGGTGAGGACAAAGCGCGGCTTTATGCCAAAGCGCAATCCAATGCAGTCAAAGAATACGCAAGGCTTTGCGAAAATATCGACTGCGACTATGAAACGCGGGATAACTACGTCTATTCCCTGACCGACCGTAAGAAGATGGAAAAGGAAGTTACCGCCCTGAACCGTATCGGTGTAAAAGCGGATTTTTCGGATGCTCACGAGCTTCCGTTCAAGGTCGCAGGTGCGGTGCGCATAAAGGATCAAGCGCAGTTTAACCCATTGAAATTCCTCTATGAAATTGCAAAAGACTTGCCGATCTACGAGCATACCAAGGTCGTGGAGCTGATGCCGCACAAAGCCAAAACCAATCATGGTGAGATCACCTTCAAACGGCTGATCATCGCAACCCATTTTCCAATGCTCAACAAACACGGATCATACTCCTTAAAGCTATACCAGCACCGTTCCTATGTGATTGCCCTGAAGGGTTCAGAGAACGTGAACGGAATGTACGTAGACGAATCGGACACGGGGTTGTCGTTCCGTAGCTATGGCGACCTACTTCTCCTCGGCGGTGGTGGACACCGCACGGGCAAGAAGGGTGGATGCTGGCAGGAGCTTGAAGATTTTGCCCGCAAGCACTACAAAAACGCGGAAATTGTAAGCAGGTGGGCAACGCAGGATTGTATGACGCTGGACGACGTTCCTTATATCGGGCAGTACGCAAGATCCACGCCTGACATGTTCGTGGCGACAGGATTCAACAAATGGGGCATGACCAATGCCATGGTTGCCGCAGACATTCTCTGCGACCTAGTTCGAGGAAAAACGAATCCATATGCCACAGTATTCAATCCCTCGCGCACCGTACTGCGCCCACAGCTTGCCGTCAACACCTTTGACTCGGTAGTAGGAATTCTCACACCCACCGCGCCACGATGCCCTCACCTCGGCTGCGCCCTCAAGTACAACCGCCCTGAGCATACGTGGGATTGCCCCTGCCACGGCTCACGCTTCACTGAGGACGGTAAGCTTATCGATAACCCCGCAACCGATGACAAAAAGATGTTTTAAAAAAATCTTATACACAATTTTTTAAGAACTAACTTACGAGTTAGTTCTTTTTACTTTGCACTTTTATGGCATAATCGCGGCATTCTTGCGCCGATGACATAAAGACTTTTTCGCCTATACTATGAGCGTACGCACCGACGGTGAGCATAGTGTACAGGCTCTCCGTCATACTCATTTAGTAAATCGAAAGGAGAAAATTATGGAAGAACAGACACACGTAACAAGTGTTTTTAAAAACAAAACATTGACAAAGGAGGATTACACGCGTGTATGGATAGAACTAATTTCAACATTAGAGCACGGAAAAAGTGTCAATTTTTCTGCGAGTCAATGACAAGCAAGGACAACCCATCGTATAATAGAGGCGGAGAAAAACAGCATGTTCTTATCCCGGAGGAGATAAGAGCATGAGAGAAAAAGCAGCAATCTATTGCAGACTGTCCGAGGAGGATAAAAACAAGCAAAACGCAACAGACGATTCGGGTAGCATTCAGAACCAAAAGGCGATGCTTCGGGACTATGCCGACCGCATGGGCTGGGAGCTTTACGGCATTTACAGTGACGACGATTATGCAGGCTCGGACCGTAACCGCCCTGAGTTCAAGCGGCTTCTTGCCGATGCGCAGGCGAGAAAATTCGATATTATCCTATGTAAGACACAATCCCGCTTCACTCGTGAGTTGGAACTTGTTGAGCGATACATACACGGTCTGTTTCCCATATGGGGCATTCGTTTCGTCAGCATTGTGGACAATGCCGACACCGACAACAAGGGCAACAAAAAAAGCCGTCAGATCAACGGACTGGTCAACGAGTGGTACTTGGAGGATATGTCGGACAGTATCAAATCCGCGCTCGACAGCCGCCGTAAAAACGGCTTTCACATCGGCTCCTTTGCGCTTTACGGCTACAAGAAACATCCCGACCTCAAAGGGCATCTCATCATCGACGAGGAAGCCGCCGCTGTGGTGCGCGAGGTGTTCACCCTCTTTTCGCAGGGCTACGGCAAGACGGCAATCGCGCGGATGCTCAATAACCGAGGAATCCCCAACCCCACCGAGTACAAGCGGATACAAGGACTTCGTTTCAGTTTGCCGCCAAGTAAAAACAGCACGCTATGGAAGTATTTCGCCATTTCCGATATGCTGACCAATGAGACCTATATCGGCAATATGGTGCAAGGCAAGTATGAGAGCATTTCGTACAAGACCAGCATCAACCGTCCGCGCCCCAAGGAGCAATGGTTTCGTGTGGAGGGGACACACGAGCCGATCATTGACCGCGCCCTGTGGGATCTGGTGCAACGAATGATCGTCGAGCGCGCAAAGCCGTTCAAGGTCGGCACGATTGGGCTCTTTGCCAAGAAGGTGCGGTGTGCATCCTGCGGATACGTGATGCGCTCTTCAAGATCGGGCGGCAGACACTTTCTGCAATGTCCAAGCCGACATTATGCCAAGGGGACGTGCGAGGGTGCATTTATCTCGGTCAGCCGTCTTGAACGAATGGTTATTGACGAACTGAAACGATTGAACGCCGAGTATCTTGACAACGACGAATTGGAACGCAAGGTACAGTTCAGTGCCGATCTGATGGGGCGAAAGGAAGCACTTGAAAGCGAGATCACAACCTATCAAGGCAAGATCAATCAGTTTGCCAAAGGCGTGCGCGACCTCTATCTTGACAAGGTCAAAGGACTGATCTGTGAAGCGGACTTCATCGAGTTGTCAAAGGACTTCACCTCACAAAAGGAGCATCTTGAAGCACAGGTGCTTGAATGTCAAAAGCAGATTGCCGAGATCGACGTCATAATTGCCGTCGGTGACAACCGCCGAGAACTCATCCAACAATACATCAACATTGAGCATCTGACACGCGAAATGGTGGAGATTTTGATCGACAAAATCATGGTTGGAAAGCGGATTGCGGGCACCCGAAACGTACCCATCGAAATTCACTGGAATTTCTGAAAGGTCAGCAACTCAAAAAAACGTTGCGGATACGTGATAGTAACAGAGCAAAAGGCGAGAGTGACCTATGACAACATTCTCAGGTTGTCGGATGATCCTGACGTCAATGACGTTATTAAGTTCCTGAGGCAGCGAGAGGTGGTACACTTCCAGCGCTTCGGCGACATTTTGCGCAAGACTCAGGAGGGGCTTGACCAGAAGAATTACTACTCCTTTAACCCTGAGTACAGGGTCAAAAAATAACAAAAGGCTCGTGATGCGAAAAGCATCACGAGCTTAACTTATTCACTTGCGACCGATACACGCTTAGCCATTTTCAGTTCACGTACGATCTTATAAAGCTCCTCGGTTGCGAGGCGCGTTTTGGCAACAATATCGCCCGAGATCTGCGGGAAGCAGTAATAGAGTATACCGTTATTTCCGATAGAGATCATATCACCGATCTCGTACCAGTTAAAGTCGGAGTTGAGAGTATAGGACGCGAGGGGACGCTGCTCGTATTTGAGCTCACCGTCACAGCCGGTGAGAGTAAAGCCGGCGGCATTATGGGTAAGTCTTCCCTCTCCTATGCGGTAGATATGCTTTGTATCAATGGTGGCGAGGATATCGACGGGTACGTCCAGCGAGTACCTGCCCTCGGTGATCTCTCGTCTTACCTCTGCGCGCTGCCACTCATACCATTCGGGAATGTGCTTAAACTCGGTAACGCCGTTTTCGGCAACCATATAGCCGTATTCATCGAGAGTGTATTTCTTTCCGCACTCGGTACAACAAAGGGTTACACCGCGGCCGAGCATACGGCCCTCACAGGAGCAAGCGGGACATTTATAAAGAACACGGTTAAGGTAATCGGCACGGAAGGGCTCATCGATTCTGACGTGAGCTTCCTGCTGCCAGCTGAAGTTATCGAACTCAAAGGCAGTGCGGATAGCGGCATTGATCTCTTCGTCGCTCATGCTCGCTATCTCCTCCGGAGAAAGTAAATACTCCTCGGTGGCGCTTACGTTAACGCGGCGGTGCTGGAGATTGTTATAGAGCGGATCGCGGGCAAATGCACCGTAGGTAGTGATCATAACGACCGGTGCGCCGAGCATTTTTACAAATCGGCCAAGGCTATCAGGGAGATAGGTTGACCTGCCGTCAAAGGAGTAGCCTGCCTCAGGGAACATAACGACCGAGCTTTTCAGCTCATTGATGGCGTATTGGACGTCCTTGATAAGGGTGGTATCCTGAACGAACTTCTTTGTAGGTATGCAACCGATATTACGCATAAGCCAGTTTTTGCCGATAAATCCGTCAACGGTAGCGACAATATTGAACGGACGAGGGTACATAACGCGTGCCACGATCTCAAGATCGATGAAGGACGAGTGGTTCATCAGAACAAGGGCGGGCTGTCCCTTTCCAAGTCGTTCCATACCCTTGCGTTCAAGTTTGAAGTGCGTGTTGAACAGGTCGGGGATAGAAACCAGGCGCATCAGAGTGCGGAAGAACATGTTAGGCTTTATGGGGTTCTGATGTTTTTTATGCTTTGCGTGGATCTCTTCTTTTTTCAAGAGCAGATCGGCATATTTTTTATTTTCAACCTTAATTTTCATATATGCTCCGATTTTACGGTTTAATGTTTCGGGTGTTTACTCATATATGTTAACATATTTTAAACAAAAATACAATGCTTATTTTATTGATACCTATGCTTACAGGCAAAAAAGAGGGCCACCGAGTATAAAAATCGGTGGCCAATATGGTTGTTTTGCACAACTTTTAGTCCTCTTCGTACTGCCTGAGGGCGCGTGCCTCGGCAGCAAGGTCGGTTATTTTTTCAAAAAACTCGTCAGTTCCCTCAAGGATAAGCTCTGCATTCTCGCGCGGATTTGCAACGCGCATGCGATAGCTTACGGGGGGATTAAGGGTGGGGGCATACACGTAGTATGCTGTGCCGCGCTCCTTTGTATGAGCCTTGCGCTCGGCGGCGGTTTCTTTCTTTACCGACACGATGTCGGCAAGGTCAACTCGACAAAGCGTTACGTCGCGCTTACCTACGCGCTGGCGGACGACAAACATAGGGGTGTCAACGTCCTCAGCGATAATGTCATAATAAAAGGCAACGGATACGTATTTTGTGAACATCAGAATTCCGGAGCTGATAAGAGCAAGTGCGAGAAGTCCGACGATTCCGCGATAGCTTTCAAGAACCACGGAGAATACAGCGGCGACGGCACCAAGTGTGTAGAACACCCACATAACCTTTTTAGAATTGTTGTTCTGTGGCTTGGGATGAGCAGAAAAATCTTTTATCACTGGGGCTTCTCCTTGCTCGAAAGCTTGTACTCCGAGAGCTCGGAGTGCTCGCTGTTATTTTCATATATTGCGATGCGGAAGGGCTCGTCAATTCCCTCAACGCGGATCTCAAGGGCGATCCACTTCACCTCGTTTTCGCCACCGCGATCAAGGTCAACGTTATCAAATACGACCTTGAAGTACTGGTACATATACTTACTGTCGGTTTCGGTGGCAACGAGCGTACCGATCGGAACGAATACGTTATCCTGGCTTTCGTGATTGCGGGCGAGGGAGAATGAAAATGCGCTTAAATCGTCAAGCGTAAGTGAGAGTCCGTGCTTTTCGTTAAGGGTGTTGATGAGCGCGTTATTGAAGCGGACGGACACCTGTATTTCGTTTATTCCCTCGATGATGATGAGATTGTCGGCAAAGAAGTTACCTGCCTTATTGTCGTCATAGGGCGCGCGGAGCTTCTGAGTTTGGGCATTGATGTTGCCGTCGGTTTCCTCGTAATATGCGGAGAGGGCGTCGGTAAAGAGAATATTCTTGACAGTGTCGGGATAGTAGTTATACACTATCATTCTGAATGCAAAAATGCCGATTACCGCTACCGCAACAAGTGCGAGAAGTATTTTGAGAACGAGCATGACAGGTGTTTTTTTGCCCTTGGGAATGTCGTCCTCATACTCGTTATAGTCGGAGTATCTTTCTATATCTTCCATTTTAACGTCCTTAAAAGATTATTTACCTTTGTATTATACTATAATGCAGGTATAAAGTCAAGGAATTGAAGAAAGTTTACAAAGGCAGATAACGTACTTTAAGCACGCGCAGGCTCCCTCAGTCACCTTCGGTGCCAGCTTCCTCCCGGAGGGAGCCTATGATAGTCAGATCATGCAAGCGTAGATTGCATAAGATGACTATCAATTTTTAGCATAGAATTGCGCGAGGGTGGCGAAGGCGTACAAAGGTACTTCGAGTCTTGCTCGTGCAACGATCATGCAAGCGTAGATTGCATAAGATAACTATCAATTTTTAGCATAGAATTGCGCGAGGGTGGCGAAGGCGTACGAGGGTACGACGAGCCGCGCTCGCACAATAAAAGCGGCTGTCCCGAAAGACAGCCGCTTTGTTGTATGCAAAAATTGTTAGTTAGATTATGCAAGCTCTGCGAAGTACTTGATAGTTCTAACCATCTGAGAGGTGTAGGAGTTCTCGTTGTCGTACCAAGAAACTACCTGTACCTGATAGGTATCCTCGTCGATCTTTGCAACCATGGTCTGGGTAGCATCGAAGAGAGAACCGTATCTGATACCGATAACGTCGGAAGAAACGATCTCATCAGTGTTGTAGCCGAAGGACTCGGAAGACTGAGCCTTCATTGCTGCGTTAACACCCTCAACGGTAACGTCCTTGCCCTTAACTACTGCAACAAGGATAGTGGTGGAACCGGTGCAGGTGGGAACTCTCTGAGCGGAGCCGATAAGCTTGCCGTTGAGCTCGGGAATAACAAGACCGATAGCCTTTGCAGCGCCGGTGGAGTTGGGAACGATGTTCTGAGCGCCAGCTCTTGCACGTCTGAGGTCGCCCTTTCTGTGAGGACCGTCAAGAATCATCTGGTCACCGGTGTATGCGTGAACAGTGGTCATAATACCGGACTGGATTGCAGCGTAGTCGTTAAGAGCCTTTGCCATAGG
>JAZOWT010000126.1:0-10681 GCA_045659365.1 Eubacteriales bacterium
CACCGTATTCAGCCTTATCAGTCTTATCTTCAAGCCACTAATACTGAACGAATCCGCAAGCTATCTCGGTATTGCTATTTGCCACACCATATTTAATGTTATTTGCACCATTATTCTTCTTCCGGCATCCTCGCTCCTTGAAAAGCTTGCATATAAGATCGTTCCCGAAGGAAAAGCACCCGAAAAGGTTGTCGAGCTTGACGAGCGTCTTCTTGCAACTCCCGCTATCGCTGTTGAACAGAGCAGCCACTTGGCTTCCAAGATGGCAACCGAAGCTATTGAAGGCTTCCGACTCAGCATACAGTCTATAACAGATTATACACCCGAAATTGCAGAAAGAATCAGAAAAATAGAAGATGATACCGATCACTATGAAGATATTCTCGGTACATATCTGACCAAGCTCAGTAATCATCAAGTTTCCGACGAGGATAGCGCGACTGTTACCAAGCTTTTGAAGGCTATAGGAGACTTTGAACGCATTTCCGACCATGCCGTAAACGTGCTTGAATCGATCGAAGAGCTTCGTGAAAAAGGCATCGAGTTCTCTCCTGCCGCAAGAGAGGAAATCGCAATTCTTTGTGCAGCAACAAGTGAAATCCTTTCTTTGACCGAAGTAGCCTACGTTAATAACGATCTTGCTATCGCTTACGACGTTGAGCCTCTCGAACAGGTTATTGATAATCTTAAAACTCTTCTGCGCAACAACCATATCGCAAGACTCAGAGATGGTGCTTGCACCGTTGAAACCGGATTTATATGGTCGGATCTTATCACCAACTTCGAGCGTGTAAGTGACCATTGCTCCAATGTTGCCGTAGGTATCATCGACGTAAGTGAGCATACAATGAACGCTCACGAGGTCATCAGGAGCCTTAAAGAAGGAAATGCTAATTATAGCGATAAATACGAGGAATATTCGAAGAAATACACCTTAAAACTTGAGCCGTGTTTATAAAGGTTGAACTTTGGCACTGTGGCGCGTGCTTGTATTGATGTAAAGACCGACGGTTATACTCCTTGCTCGCTACACCGTTTACACGGTGGCACTACGTACTTTGCATCGCTTTGCGATGCACTCGCGGAGCAATCTGCGCTCGCTCGCTGGAGAGTGAACTCTCCGACTTGCTTCGCTTGATTATGTAGCCTCCGGCTCCACCGGTCGGGCGGTGCTAAGCTCGCGCCTAAATGGCGCGACAACAAAAGAGAGGCAACCACAAGGGCTGCCTCTCTTTTGTTGGTGGACCAACTAGGACTCGATTCTCGCGCGAACTGCGCGCTCGGTCTTCCGCGGCTCTGACAGTCCACTGGACTGTCATTCACTTCCGCTCCCCTTCGAGTCCCACTAGACCCAAAATGAAAAGCCAAAACCAAACCGCAATGGCTTGATTTTGGCTTTTCTTGGTGGACCAACTAGGACTCGAACCTAGGACCGACCGGTTATGAGCCGGTAGCTCTAACCAACTGAGCTATTGGTCCAAATAATATTAAGTTGAAGAAAAGTGGTGGAGAAACCGGGCGACCGATTATACTCCTTGTGAGCTGCAAGGCGAAATAATAGCGCGTTTCTAACTATTGTATTATATCAAATACTTGTGAATAAATCTTTAACACAATTTGAACAAATATTAAATTAGCTTTTTGGATCGGGTTTTTCGTAACTGTGTGGTGGCATCTGTATGATTTTAGTGCAAAAACACACAAAATTCGCAAAATTTTTCATTTTTTCAATTAATTTTGCTATATTTTCCTTGACAAGTTAAATTATATGTGTTATTATACATATATACTGTATATAAAATATTTTAAATTATACATTTTAAAATAAAGGAGAAAAACGATATGGCTGAGATTAAATACGAAGTAGTTGAGACTGTTGGTGTCGTCAGCGAAGGTAAGAACGGCTGGAACAAGGAACTTAATCTCATCAGCTGGAATGAGCGCGAGCCCGTTTACGATATCCGTACCTGGTCTCCCGATCATGAGAAGATGGGCAAGGGTATCACCATTTCCATCGAAGAGGCTAAGGCTCTCAGAGATATGCTCAACACCCTCAAGCTTGACTAATAGATCAAAGCTATACATATTTATAAAAACCGGAGTATGCCCTAGTTATGCGCATCTCCGGTTTTATTTTGTTTTAGTGGTTGGTACTATATCCCTCTCAGTCAGGCGGAGTACCGTAGGGGCGGATCAAATATCAAATAGAAAACGGCGTCCGTTTTGGACGCCGTTTGTGTTTGTTTTAGATTAGTTGTACTGGCAAACGATAGAAACACCGTCGTAGCTAAGAGTTACGAACTTGATCTGTCCGTCACCCTTGGTTACGGTAACAACTGCATCAGAGCTAATAGCATAACCGATAACAGCCTCGGTGTCAGCTGCAGCAACGGTGATAGAAAGAACGTTGCCGTCGATAGTGAAGTTGTTGATCTTGTTGCTATCGTAATCAAACTTGATGTTAGTAGCACCGAGCTTGCTTGCGATTACGCCGCCGTCAGAGTAGTTGCCGGATGCATCACAGGTAACGGTACCGGTGAGAACCACGATATCCTCGGTAGAATCAATGCCGGGGATGGTCTCGATGGAGTAGGTGATCTCGCTGATCTTGCCAGCGGTGTAAACGGTAGTGTAGGTGGAGGTAAGAGTACCCTCAGCAGTGTCAGCAGTTACTGTAACATTAACGGAAGCAGGGTTGGTAGCACCGAAAGCGGTAATGAACTCTGCTGCATCCTCGGTGTATACAGCACCCGTCTCGTCATCACCGCATGCAAACAAAGCGAATGCACAGGTGAGAGCAAGTATAAGAGCTAAAATCTTCTTCATTTTATTTTCTCCTATTCCTTTAATCAATAAGCAAGCTCAACGTCCTGAACACCGTACTCATAGGTGGTGGTCATAACTACCTGACGCTTGGGGTAGTAACGAGTGCCATCAATGGAGTAAGAGAAGGTTATGGACTTAACGAACGCGCCGTTATCAACGATAGTTACGGAAACGTCGGAGTTTGCGGTAAGGAGTGCTTCGTTATCTGCATTAGCACCGAATACGGATGCTATGTTAGCATTGGGAACGGTGAAGGTAAGGGTGTTGATGCCATCACCCTCGGTGTAAGTAACGTCGGTAAGGAGGCTATCCTCAAGGTTGATTGCGATAGAGCCTGCGGTAGGACCAAAGTTAAGACCCTTTGCATCCCATGCACCGCCGTTGGTACGACGGCCGTAATCCTCAAGGTACTCAAGAGAGCCCTTCTTGACTCCGATAGGTCCAACAACCTCGGTGTTTGCACCCTCTGCAACCTCGAGAATGTAATCCTGCTCATATGTCTGAACGGTAGCAAGCTTGCCGGCGATAGTACCGGTTACGAGCTCGTACTTACCGTTGAGTGTCTGAACTGCAACGCCGCTAGCGTTGATAATGCTCTGAGTAGAAGTAGTGACTACCTTGGTAGGAAGGCTGTTCTCATAGCACTGCGCGGTCTTCTGAGGACCGGTAAGCACCTCTTCATCTCCGCAAGCGAAGAGAGCGAAGGAACAAGCGAGCACGAGAAGTAAGCTAATTATCTTTTTCATCTTTTTTATCCTTTCAATGCACAGTCTTGTTTTTCGTATTAGGTGTAAGAGGTCTCAATAAGAACCTCGGTGTTATCGTTGGTAGTGTAAGCAAGCTTTACGGTAAGAAGACGACCGCCGGCAGTCTTAAGAGTAAGATCTGCAGAGGTGGTAGAGATCTCAGTACCGAATATTGCCTCAACCTGATCAGCAGAGAGAGTAGCGGTAAGAGTGTTACCGTCTCTGGAGAGAGTGTAATCGCCGATGGTGTCAGCGGTAAGGTTGAGAGTGAGGGACATGTAAGCAACGTCGGGCTCACTGGTGGTGGGCTCGCCGCCGTCAACAACGTAATACTCGCCGTTGTAAACGATCTCACCGGACTTGGTGATAATGGAACCGGTGGTGCTACCTGCAACTACAGGTGCCTTTTCCTCGTACTCGTAAGTAAATACGAAGCCGTCCTCAGTCATTTCAGTTTCGTACATACCCTTGTAGACAACGTCACCGCGAGTGTGTGTGGTCTTGGTGGTAATGTTCGAAGCATTAGTTGCGTTAACCACATCGAGATATGCCTCGAGTGTTTCATCTGTCTCGCCGCATGCGAAGAAGGTAAAGCAGCAAGCAAGCGCCAGAATCAAGCAAATTATCTTTTTCATCTTAATACCTTTTGCCTTTCTTTTGGTGTTCAACGTGAAAAATATATTAAACTATTATAATTATATCTTTTCGGATGTAAAAAGTCAATACTAAACCCAACTGTTAATGCCCGCTACCCCGCCAAATTTTGCGCTAATATTTTATTAAAAATAACCAAATATCTCCCTTTATATATTATTCGTAGGCCTATTTCCGGCAAAAAACGAAAAATGCAGCTCCCTCGGGACTGCATTTTCCACTATTCTCACTTGCTGATGATACTTACGTTCTGAGGATCGATACCGGTGGTTTCGTAAACGATCGAGAGGATCTGCGCGGCTTCATTTGCCTGGAGGGTATCCGCCCGTACGATAACGCTCACTGCATCGTCGCTGATGATGGCAACACAATCCTCAAAGCCCTTTGCTTTGACAAGTGTTTCGATATTCATCTCGTTTTGGATATCTACCGCGATCTTCGAGATCTTTGCAGCCGCCTCAGCCTTTGCAGTCTCGCTTGCCTCTGCACTTTCGGTCACAAGGGTAAGCACGTCGATCGCCTCATCCCTGGACTGCTCACGCGAAAGCGCGGTGGCTGTGAAATAGTTGTTTGCGGACGTGTCGGTAGTGTCGGCACCGGTGGTTTCACTGTCAGAGTAGTTGTTCTGCATATTATTATCGCCGTACCCAAGCGATCCGAGAGGATCGTAGAACCAACGGTAATTGAGATATACAGCCAGACCGATCAGAAGCACCGCCGCAACAAGCACCGCACTTCTTGCAGTTCTCGATGCAAAGAATTTCTTGATTTTTTCGATTTTCATTGTATTCGCTTCTCCTTTTGTTTGTTACTGATTAAGACTATGACGGGTGAGTGGCGGATATTCCGCTTTTGAGCCATTTAATTTTTGGAGGGCAGGATAGCAACACGATTGGCACCGATATCAAAAAGAGCACAAAGCATTTGTGAAAGGCGCGCCTTCACCTGCGCGCTATCCCCACCGTCACAGACCACGGTTACACCAAGCACCTGCGGCGGCTTGGTTTCGGTCAGCTGACTTCCCTTGTACGTATTCTCCTCTCCGCGTGAAAAGGTTACCATAACCGTACACTTCCCCACCCCATCAACCTCAGAGCAAAGCTTCTCCAACCGTTTTTCAAGTGCTTCCTTATATTCCGATAGGTCTGACGGATCGGCCTCGCCACCCGAATCGATTGACGAAATGGCAATCAGCATAAGGCCAAGCGAAACGAGTATGAGTATAAGTGCTATTTTCTTCTTTCCTTTAAAAGCCTCAATGATTTTATTTACCAATATCAACTATAACCTCGCATTCTCCGAGTCCGGCATCCTCCACCGCCCCGGCAATTTTCCGCGCATCCGACGTGGCGGCGCGCCCACTCAAAATTACTATTATTTTTTTAGCACGCATAGACTCCAGATCAAGCTCGCACACTCTTACGTACACGTCACCCTCGTCGAGCCCGTGCTCGCCGCATACGAATTTGCGTACTCCGTCTCCGAAGGCTTGCTCGGTGTGCTCGTAAAACAATGTATCCGACTGATCGTACTCGACCTTGAGATCCGCGAAATAGTCCTTGGAGAGCAGGTCTGAAATGTCGCCCGTGACCGAAATTATCGGCAACGTTGCCGTATAAAGCAGCACAATAGCCATCGCGGCACGTGACACACGGGCGGTGCTGCCGCCGTAAGAAACGAGCCCGCCAAGAGCAACGATCACGCTGGCGGAAATCAAGGAAATTATGTATCCGCTCATGCAGGACTGATACCCCCTTTCACAAATACCGCTATCTCTATGATGCAGACCAGAACCGAGGCGGAATAAACCGCAATAAGGGTGTCAAGAGCCCCTCTGAATGCGGAATAACATCGCACGCCCCCTGCCGAACCCGAAAATTCCAGATATATCAGGCTTAGTGAAATGGCAAGTCTGTATAGCAAAAGTGAAACGAGCGGAGCGATAGAAATCACGAGTATTGCCGCAACGCTTCCCATACCCACGGTGCTTTTCAGGTATGTCATACCTCCACCGAGTGTAGAAATTGCAGATGCAACGGTAGAGCCGACTATCGGTATCATGCCGGAGGCGGCATATCTGGCGGCACGCAACGTGGCATTATCAGCCGCAGATGCAACAACGCTTTGCATCGCTACGACCGCCGCAAGAACGGTGCTTACAATTCCGACACCCCACATAAAAACGCCCTTGACTCCCTTTGCTATGTTACCCACACCTCCCTCGGACGCGGAGGCCACAAATCCAAGTGAGAAAACTGCAAATGACATGGGTAAGAGCGCACCCGTGCAAACTTTTTCGATCACGGCGAGGGTTAAATTCATGTTAAACGCCTGCGCTCCGGCGGTGCTTGTAGCACCCGAGGAGGTGCTTATCAGAGTGAATATCGGTATTGCCGAGGAGAAGAAATCAACCACGGACGTAAGGCCATTTGCGACCGACTCGCACACGTCGTAAAGTGCGACAAAGATCGATGAGGTGGCAACGGCGCATACCGTAACCTGCACCGATGAATCCAAGGCACCGTCAATGCCAAATGACGCATGCGAGCTTAAGGAAATCACCACTGCAAAGCCGATAAGCAGGAGAAGGAAGCCTACCGCATCGCCGGCCTTGTCCGATATAGCCGCAATGATCTCGCCCAGAATAGCCTCGATTCCAAGCTCCGATGCAACGTCCTCGGCGTCAACTCCGTCAGGCAAGATGCCCGAAAATTCCTCAAGGATATCCTCCCCCTCATCAGCGAACGCGTTCACCGAAAATAAACTGAATAGAATGAGGATAACCGCCAAAAATTTTAATGTCCTTTTCATCCGATCAGCTCCACTCCCATATCTAATATTTTCACAAAAAACGGTGTTGCGATAGCAATTATCTCCAACCGACCGACCAGTGTGACCGCGTTCCCGATACGCGAAGCACCAAGCTCCGAGCAGATATCCGACGATATTCCGGCAAGATACCCTACCCCGATGACCTTAAGAATTGCCGATGCCCCCTCGGTCATACCGGATGACTGCGCGAGGTATGAGATAGCACCTCCAAGCTCCTTAAGGTAGCTCCCCGCAACAGAAAGAACACCTACGAAGCACAAAATAAGAAGCGCGGGAGCGCCGCGCCACCCGAGCTCTGACAAAACAAAAAAGGAAAGCGCCGCAACCAGCGCCAGCGCACACACCTCTGCCATCAAATGCCGAACACTTCCTTTACTATATCCAGCAGTCCTCCGATCTCCTGTACAAGGATCATCAGTACGACTACCACCCCGGCAATAGAGACCATTGTAGCCTGCTCGTCACGTCCGATCTTCGACAACACCTGACAGCAGACCGCCACTATCATTCCGATGCCGGCAATTTTCAAAAGCAATGACAAATCCATACGACCACCACTCACATAATCAAGATAATAAATCCGAGACTGGCAGTTACGGTAAGCGTGCGGATAAGCCGCGTCTCCTTCACCATATCGATCCGCCTCGTCTCCACAGCCGCGCCGAGCTGCGCGCGATGAGTGTCAAGAAGGTTGACCTCATCCTCTAAATAACCGTTCCCAAGTGAGGAGAACAAGGAGTCGACGATCCTTGCACATTCCTCTCCGACAGCACCGGGCAGCTTCGACTCACAAAAGGCTCGCCTCAGATCCGCACCTTCACCAAGCGGGAGAAAGCCGCATTCTGCAAGCGGTTGTGAATCAAAGTCGGCAACAGCCTCCGATAACGGCCGCAGAAAGCAACCGATCTGCAAGCGCAAATAAGACACGAGGCGCAAAAGCTCCTCGCAGAGCAAAAAAGATTTACGCCTTGCCCCAACAAGCTCGTGGGAGATCAATATCGATGTAAATAATAGTATACAAACTCCGAGCAATTTCAACATACCAACTCCTCGATTTTGCACGAATACCCCTTATCCGTGTGAAATATACCGAAATAAACGTCAAATGCGCAAGCCTTTATAAAAGGTGTGAATCCACCGCGTCTTTCAAGCTCCGAGCGTGTCGATGCATGAGCCGTAGCAATAAGCTTGATACCCGAATTAAGGGACTGTGTCATGGCGTCAGACTCGCTGCGTGCTCCTATTTCATCCACTGCTATAACGGTTGGTGACATGGTGCGCAGTGCTATCTCCATACCGTCGGCGCGCTTGTATCCGCGCAGAAGCATCACTCCCATATCACGACATTCGCCAACCGAAAACTCGCATCGCTCGTCCACAACGGCAACCCGTTCCTCCGGCGATCGCTCACCTATCATACCAACCAGGGTGCGAAGCGCCGTTGTCTTTCCAACACCCGGCGGGGAGTATATAAGCATTCCGCACTTGGTATCCCGCCACGCAGAGTAAAGACTTTCAGCGAGTGACGAGCGTGCAGTCGGCACTCTGAAAACCAGCGAGCTGACCTCACTGACACCGACCAACCTACCCGACTCATACCTTGCCTGTCCGCATACGCCGACGCGAATACCTCCGTCAAGGCTTATGTACCCGTCGGTTATGGTATCTCTATGCGCATATACAGCGCCTCCGCAAAGCCTGTACACCGTCGCCTCCATGTCAGAGCCTCCTACGTCCGCACCGATGAAAATGCGCTCTCCCCCTATTTTTACAGATGAGCGGCGACCTATGGTAAGGTGCAGCTCCGAGACCTCACCGATCCCGCCCTTTCGGGAACGGGCAATACGCAATAGCGCTTGCCGTACGTTTTCCGGAAGATTATGTAATACACTCGCAAGCATTCTTCCCAAAAATCCTCCCATTATTTTACAATATTTCTTGACTTTTCTGACTCGTTATGATAAAATACTAACAGTCAGGATATTATATATCCTGTGTCCCGGATACTCGCCAAGCGACCATGCCGGGAATCTTTCAAGAAAGGATGAGGAATTCTATGAAGGCTACCGGAATAGTAAGAAACATAGACGAGCTCGGCAGAATCGTCGTTCCCAAGGAAATGAGAACGAAAATGAATATCGCCTGCGGCGATGCCCTTGAGATCTACGTAGAAGACGACAAGATAGTTCTTACAAAATTCACTCCCAACTGTACCTTTTGCGGTAACGCCGAAACTGTTACCGAATTTTGTGGCAACAAGATCTGCCGCGAATGCCTTGACAAGATTAAGGCAATAGACTAAGCGCTCAGTTTTATCTACGGTAAAATATATGCCGTTACTAATCAAATAATTAATTTTTTCGAAAGGATTTTAAGAATAATGAAAGTTGTAACCTTTGGCGAAATCATGCTCCGCCTCGCTCCCGAGGGATATCTCCGCTTTACCCAGGCAGATAAGTTCGGTGTAGTATACGGCGGTGGAGAGGCACACGTTTCCGTTTCCCTTGCAAACTACGGACTTGATTCCGCATTCGTAACCAAGCTCCCCAAGCACGAGATCGGCCAGGCAGCTGTAAACTCTCTCCGTCAGTTCGGCGTTGACACCTCTATGATCGTCCGTGGCGGCGACAGAGTAGGTATCTACTTCAACGAGAAGGGTGCTTCTCAGCGTCCCTCCAAGGTCATCTACGACCGCGCTTACTCCGCAATCGCAATGGCTCAGCCCACCGACTTTGACTGGAAGAAGATTTTCGAGGGCGTTGACTGGTTCCACTTCACCGGTATCACTCCCGCTCTTAACCCCACCGTTGCAGACATCTGCCTTGACGCTTGTAAGGCTGCTAAGGCTGCTGGCGCAACCATCTCCTGCGACCTCAACTTCAGAAAGAAGCTTTGGTCCAGAGAGCAGGCTCGCGAGACCATGACCAAGCTTTGTGAGTACGTTGACGTATGCATCTCCAACGAGGAGGACGCACACGACGTATTCGGTATCGATGCTGAAAACACCGATATCGCAGGCGGTAAGCTTAACCACGAGGGCTACAAGTCTGTTGCAAGACAGCTTGCAGAGAAGTTCAACTTCAAGAAGGTTGCTATCACCCTTCGTTCCTCCATCAGCGCTAACGACAACGACTGGGCAGCTCTCCTTTACGACGGTGAGAACTACTGCTTCTCCAAGTCCTACCACATGCACATCGTTGACCGTGTAGGCGGTGGCGACAGCTTTGGTGGCGGTCTTATCTACGCTTGTCTTAACGGCTACTCTACTCAGGACGCAGTTGAGTTCGCAGTTGCGGCATCCTGCCTCACGCACTCCATCGAGGGTGGCTTCAACATGGTATCTGTTGATGAGGTTAAGGCTCTCGCAGGCGGTAACGGCACCGGTAGAATTCAGAGATAATTTCATAAAAAGCTTTGGCGGAGATCTTCACGGTCTCCGCCTTTTTTATTGTTGCTTGTCATATGACGAAAAAATAGCGTGTGCTTTTGGCACTCGGGCTTAAATGCTTTTAATTAGAAGCCTGCAAGTACGTCTACGTAGTTGAGGATCTCATCGTTGGTGCCGTTTACAAGACCTGCGAAGGTGTCGTAACGGGACTCGTAATCGAGATACTCCTCGTAAG
>JAZOWT010000127.1:0-22309 GCA_045659365.1 Eubacteriales bacterium
GAGCTGCTTTGCATCAGCGAAGTAATATACGTCGATTACGTCAGCAAGCTCGGAAACTACGCCGTTCGCAAGGATTCTCATCTGATACTTGAGAGCAAGAGTGCCTTCGTTAGCAATCTTAATGTGCTTCGCCTCGGAATAGCCGGGCTCCCATTTATCGTTGTTGAAAATTGCACCGTCTGCAACGTTCCAATCAGAAACGGCATCGGGATCCTCGTCACCCTCAGCCCAGTACATAGCTACGTCGAGCTTACCGGTCTGAATGACGTTTCCGCTGGAGGTTACGGAGTCCGTAAACCAAGCGAAGGTCGTACCAACGAGCATTGTGAAGCACATGCAGAGTGCAAGAATGCTTGCAACCAAAGCCCTTTTAGTAGAATACTTTTTAGTCATTGTTTTTCTCCTAAATTATTTAGCAAATGCTTTTAATTAGTTTAATTTGTAGTTGTGTCGGAGTCGGTTGCGGTTTCAGTGGGATTTTCATCCGAACCGGTCGTCGCATGCTCCGATGTTTGTGTTTCGAGAGGTGTTTCCATCTCTCCCGTTTGCCTTGAGAGCTGCTCTCTGAGAGCCTGCAATTCTCGCAGCATTGCGGCGGACTCTTCACGCTCTCTTGCGATCTGGTCGC
Organism: Eubacteriales bacterium; assembly: GCA_045659365.1. Taxonomy (GTDB): domain Bacteria; phylum Bacillota; class Clostridia; order Oscillospirales; family CAG-272; genus UBA1740. Next base: position 629 of record JAZOWT010000127.1, read on the forward strand.
GTTCCGCCCTGATATCTGCCATCTGTTCCTGTTTATACCGCTTGAATAGCTTTACTGTATTTACTCCCTGCCACAATATAAGCAGTAGGAAGGGAACGAGGATGCAGACGATATAGCCGGGGGTGGTTTTAAGGAACTGAAAGAAGTTTCCAACCTTTGGAAGCTTACCTGCATACGTACCGAGCACGTATTCGGGCTCAACGAGCGCTTCGTCATCAGTTCCCGTGTTCGTACCGTAGGTAACGTAGCCGAGCAGCTCACCGTCGGTGTTGGTTCTGCGCTCGCGGATCATATGCGTTACGGTCTCGCCAAAGCTTACGCTGTTTTGAGAAATAAACGCGATAACGTCGCCGGGCTGCAAAGCCTTTGCATCGTCCACGTTTTTAATCAGAACGATGTCACCTGCGTTGAAATGTACTTCATCATCCTTGTTGTTTTCCGACGGGCTCATTGAATCTGTCAGAACGATATAAAATCTGATACCGAAAAGATTTCGATCGTTTCTGTCAAAGGTGAGCACGGAAAATATCGTGAATATCATCATAAACACTGTTACAGCTATGAGAATCCACGTCAGCACCTTGGACGTAATGCCAAGCACTTTTTTCGCTGTTTCTTTTGACATGATCTCCTCCTTTATTCGATATAATTTCAGTCGAATGTCAAAATCGCAAGATTTTGACGCCAAAATTTTTGTTTTGGAAGCGATTTTCTTAGGAAAATCGTCGACTTTCATTTAATTGACTGATGTGCAAAAATCCAAAATGGATTTTTGCGCGGCTTAAATTTCAGCCGCCAAAAGACCTAAGTCTTTTCGTCGATTGTCAGTCAATATAGCCATTACCTTGAACTGCGCAGACGGTGATGCCTACGCCATAAAAGACGTTGTCTTTATAATAGTTAAAGGTTCTGTCCTGAAAATTGTTATCCGCAGTTTCCTTCATTCGGAAAACAAGATAGTAAATGTCGCTCGTTTGTCCGACCTCAAGCCGCCCGTCGAATTCCTGTAATTTCACCATACTGCTTCTGCTCGTTGGGTCGGGTGTTATCCAGACCTCAAAGGCATCGGCAAAGCTGACCTCAAGCTTCTCATCCAAAGCATCGTCACTGCTTATGTATACGATATAGTTCAGCGGTATGGTGCCGTCGTTTTTCACACGGAAGCCTTCGGTGTAGTACATAGCACCTGGCTCAAACAGAATCTTTTGATTGTCGGAGGTTGTGATGAAATCCAGCACATCGCCAACAAGGGACGTTGGGTTATCGGACGCGTCAATGATATCAACCTTTAGGTTACCCGAGGTTGCATTGATACCGATTTTTCCGTCCTCCGTGGTAGAGGTGAACAAAGCGAACGTTGCGCCTGTGATAGATACAAGGCAAAGCAGGATAACCATTGCCGCTATAATAAATGATTTTTTCGTTGGTTTATAACGGGACATCATTACCTCCTTGCCGTTATTTTGGTCTTACTGTGTAAAAATAATGTCGCGTGTGTTAGTTATTACTGAGCGTTGTACTTGTTGGTGAGATAATCGCACTTCATATCTTCAACAGTTACTACAACGTCGTTGTGAGTGTTGTTCGAGAAGGTAACTGTACCCTTAACATCCTTAACTTGCATATAGGTACCATCCTTCATAGTGCAGTTATACATCTTGTTGTTCGCAAAGGTGAAGTTTCCATCAAGAGAACCGGTCTGCCAATCTGCAACACCTTTAACGGAAGACTTAAGAATGCCTGCACAGTTCGTGAAGGTACAACCGCTGACAACGATGTTTCCGGTAACGGTTCCGTTCATCATAATTGCCCAAGAGCCAAAGCCCTCAAACTTGCTATCTCTAACAGTAAGGTTGTTTGCGTTAGTAAGATAGAGTCCGTACTTATCACCGTATACGGGATTTCCGCTACCGTCAACACCGCCAACACCGGAGTAGAGTTCGCAACGCTCAACGGTGACGTCGAGGGTGGTCTGAACACCGTTACCGGCAATCGCTCCGTAGGGGCTATTGAAGCCGTTATAAAGAACAGAGTCGGTAATAGTAATATCGCCAGAAACAGAACTGGTGAGGGTGATCGCCGCAGTCTCGTCAGCAACATCCTTTATGTTCTTGATAACAACATTCTCAATTATAATGGGTGCATCTACATCACCGCTGCCGAAGTTGAGAGCAACGTTGTTTCCGTTCGCGTCGATGGTCTTATCCGTCATATCGAAATTAACGTAGAGCGTCTCATTGATATCGTCGTTAACGAAGATGTGAAGATATTCGTCAGATGCAAGCTTTGCAGCAAGCTCGGCAGTGTCATCAACTGTGGTAATGTACTTAACCGAAACCATATCAGTGTCGCTTACGTCAGCGTTGTTCTGTACTGCCTCAACGCTAAGCTTGATCTTAGCGTTAAGCTCCTGATACTCGTTACCCGCGGAAACGGGAAGTTCAAGAGCAAGAGCAACTTCATTGATGTTGGAACCAACTGCAAGACCCTCCCAAGCAGAAGTGTACTCTGCCATAGAAGCGTACTTAGTACCTTCAACGGTTACTACGAAGCCACTCATAAGGTCGTAGCCCTCAATGCACTCGATCTTGTAGCGGTACTGAACTGCTACGTCACTGGTGTTGGCGCCGGTGAGCTTGAATGTAATTTTGTCACCGGGGGTAACGTTTACGAGCGAAATAACACCGTTGCTTGCGTCAAGAGTAGCGGTACCGCCGTTTGCGAAAGTGCCGGTCTGCTCAACGTAGGTGTAGGCTTTTCCGTTCTCATCAAACTCTTCACCTGCCGCGTCCGGTTGTACTGAGTAAAGAACGGGAGTAGTAAGACCTGCCTCAATGTTTACGCGGCCGGCATCAACTTCAACGTCAACGGTGGTCTCGCTGGTAAACAAAGCGAAGGTCGATCCTGCGATAAGACTAAGGCAAAGAACGATAGTCAGTATCGAGGATAACAAAGCTTTCTTTTTCATTTTTGCTTTTTCTCCTAATAAAATGGTAGATTTTTGAAGCTTGAATTCGGTCGAAACGCAAACCCAAGCCTCGGAGGTGTGCGTTCGTGTTCAGTTATGCTTTCCTTTTCAAGCAGACGCTGCAGTTGTAATCTGTACCGCGTGAACGACAACGTCAAAATCGAACGTCTTTCCCTTAGCGTTATTGTTCACACTGTGGTCAAGATCGCAGAATTCAACGGTTATCGTGAAAAGTGCAGATCCGGTCTTAGCAAGTACGCCGATGGGATCGGCTTCCGTGCCTATAAGTCCTGCGCTTGTGTTCAGCATTTTAGAAATAGATTTGTTTTCATCAACGGTCGTCACCGTTATTTTGAGCTGCTCTGCAAGCGTGAGATCTACTGTGTCGTCAAACACGATTTCCAACCAGTATCCAAACGCCACGTCACTGTTGTTAGCTATCTGCATCTCGGCAGAGTACTTGCAACCGGGGACAATAAGCGTTCCGTGGGCGATATCAAATACATTTTCGTTCTCAGCATTAGGATCGTTTGGATCATAAGGCTTAGAAAAGTCAATATCCTTGGAATTTTCCGTTTCCACAAGGAAACCCGTCTCGGCATTCAAAGATGTCGTTACGAGATTCGTGCGTGTAAGCGTAATATCCAAAGTACCGGCTTCTAAATGATTTGTTAGCGTCACCTGGTCGGAAAAGAGCGCATACGTACCGCCGGCTACGAGAGCGAGGCACAGCACGAGTGTCATGACTGACAAAAGCACACTTCTCTTTTTCGTTGTCACGATTTTACCTCCTTGTTAGATTTTTTATGTTTACGTGCGGATGGCACAAAAAACATCGGGTCTTGGTTCAGGCACTTATAACAAACCATAGTGCCGAGTTCCGCATCGCCGAGAGAGGCGCCACATATGACGCATCTTTCGGGACAGTAAATCGGTTCGTTCGATTCTTCGTTATACGTGGGCAGGAGTTTCGGGTTTTGCTTCTGCTGTTTCTGTAGGTGTTTCACTTGCTCCCCGTGCTCTCCGTCTTTCTCTTGCGAGCTTCTTCTTGTACTCTCTTTCCTCGGCGATAGCAGCAACTACGATGTCGATACTATTCTTAACCGCGTCGACCGTTGCAGCACTCTCAACAAGCATTGTGGTAGCCGACTGACGAACCGAAATTTTGTTTTCGCTTATGTAGTTCTTAAAATCGCTGTTATGTAAAATGAATTCGCAGTGGATAATACCGCGCTTGATAAGCAGGCGGACAAGGCGGTTTTTACCAACCTTATATTCCTCATAGCGAGCGTTCTTAAAGCGTTTGCTGCCTTCAACCGCGGATGCGCACTTAATGATCTCGTCATACCATCTTCTCTGCTCAAGGGGAAGCGCGAGATATTTTTCTTCAAGAGTCTGCTGCTGACCCATAGAGAAGCTGATGGTTCCTTCGGTGTCCGTTTCTTCCTCTGTAGCTTCAGTGGTTTCCTCCGAAGCAGTTTCAGTGACTGTTTCGGCATCAGTCTCGGTAACTACGGGCTCCTCGGTTACCTCTTCGATTGTTACCGTTTCCTCGGCAACGGTTTCGGTGGCTGCAGCTTCGGTTGTAACGGGTACTGCCTCGGTCGTTGTTGTAGCGGAAGCTGCAGTTCTTGCCTCTGCCTCGGCAATAATGCGTTCTGCGTGAGCGAGGATATCAGCACTCTGCTTATCCCTCTCTCTTCTCGATGCAAGAACTTCCTGAACGATGTCTCGGAAGACTACCATCACAGCGAAGAGTGCCATAATGGACACTACTACCATAAAGACCATAAATAAAATTTCCATAATGTAACTCCTGTATATAAATTATTTAGATGTATATATTACGGCGTCTCGCCGTTGTTGTTGTTGTTCGGAGGCTCTGCTCCCGTGCCCTGAGGTGAATTGTCTGTAACAATTTCGGGAGTAGGCGTTTCGGTTGGCTTTCCGGCTTCAAACTCTGCAAGACGTCGCCTTAACTCTTCAAGCTCGTTTGCTGTTTTTTCTTTTTCTTCCTGCTCCTTCTTTCGCTTATCTGCGCCGAGCATTTTGATTATCCTGAGAATTTCAAGTATCACGATAATCAAGGAGGGGATTATTACGATAAAAATCAGTCCTGCAGGGGATTTCAGAGTGCTGACAAGCACGCCTAACAAATAACTTTGACCGGTTACTTTTCCAATCACATAGTTCGGACTGTTTTTCTCAGACGTATCTATCGTCTGCGTAAGGGTATCTGAGTCGGAATTTTTGTTATCTCCCTCAAGACGAATAGTATAACCTCCGTCCGGGTTCTGACGAATGCCGGTAATACGGTGGGTTATTGTTTCCTGCTTCACGTAAACGTACTTAAACGTGAGAACGTCGCCTATTTTAAGGTCTGCGTACCATTTTTTCGCTTCGTCGGGATCCTCCGGTACTACGTCAATGAACACCATTGAACCGGTAGGGATGTCCTTGATTTCATAACCGCTGACGTCTGTGGCATCGCATTTTTCCATTGATGGGGACAAAACGGATCGCATCTGCATGCCGAATATCGTAGCAGTACCATCTTCATCTTTCTTCGAGGATATGGTCAGGATAACGCTAAAAAGACACACCGCAATGAAAATATAGAGCAATATATTTGCCGCTATTTTTCCGACTTTTTTTATAACTTGCGTTTTTTCCATAAGAACTCCTTTCTCACATATTAACTTTTCTCTATCTTGAGATGGATATCGAAGTCCGCATAAGTCCCTTGGGCTTCGTTACCCACGTCGTAGGGCATCAAGTAGCAGATAGACACTACAAGAGGCTCCTCTGCGTGTAGTTCGCCTTCAAATTGAATCAACTCGCCCTCGTCACCAAGAAGCGCTGCAAGATCTCCTTCATAAACAACTTTACCGTCAAACTTTACGGTTACGTCAACAAACGACTTCATACCGCCATCTTCTTTTTCCTCGTAATCAAGGTAGATGTGATACGAGCCTGATGCAGCACAAACAAGGTTTACACTATACTCTTTACTTTCGGTTGGATTCAATTTCAAATCCCTTACTGCCAGAATGCTTTCCGTTACACCGTCCTCACTTACCGTTATGTTTTCGGGAAAGTCCTCTTTTGCCTTCCCGAGAAATACGATAAGCATTACAGCTATAATTCCTAACAGCAAAAGGGAAACGATCAATATGTTTATACTCTTATTTTTCATTTTTTCCACATATATCCTCTCTACCCTCCATGTATACCGCTGTCATATCTATCGTCGCTTCGTTTTGGTAAAGTCATAGCTTTAGTTCAAACTCACATTATTGTTGATCCGTTTTATCTTCATCTCTCTTGAAATCAACGGGTCTCCTAGATAGTTTTCCTGCGCCTATTACCACAAGAATGCCACAAACACCGGCAGCAAGAAAAACGCCAAGCACTACTATTATTGCTATTTTCAAAGTTGAGTCCTCCCAATACTTCTAGATACCATGTAAAACTAAACCTCAAATCGTGCTCATAGTAAATACGTTCTTGGCATTCTTTTACATGTCAGTTAATATGCTTTTACCGCGGTGTTGAAATAAGTTGCCATCATACAATACAGCACGTTGAAGATATGAGGTCTGTTTATGTCGCTATCCTCAAGATCACCGTTATACACGCGAATGGCAAAATCAAACAAAGTGGTAAAAACACTGTGTAATATGGAAACGACGTCCGCTTCATCCTTGAACATCGGAGCCATATCGGAAATCATTCCCTTGAAGAGCTTTTGGTGCATCTCAAGAGAACGCCCCTTGAAATAAATAGAATAGTAATATCTGACGTAGCAACGGCATTTTTCCTCGTTTCCAAGAACAAAGCGCCACGCCATTTGGAAAAATTCATACAGTTTTTCCTTTGAATTCTCGTCAAAGCCACCAACTGCCGCAACACCGTTTCGAAAAGCGCAGAACAATTCGTAGTCAAGACGGACGAAAGCCTGCTCGTAGAGGTTTTCCTTGCTACCGAAAATACGGTAGATATAAACCTCGTTCATTTTGAAGTCCGGCAAAGAACCACCGCAATGAGTTAATTCTTTAGTTGTCGCTTTTTCGAATCCGCCCTCGGCGATAAGATGTATGGCGTTGCTAACGAGAAGTTCTTTAATTTCCGCTTCGCGTTTCATTTCGATCCTCCCTCTATTCATCTGTAAACCGAACAATAAATTGAACCTGAAATGGCATTAGTAAACACTACAATTGCTCCTAAAAAAAGGCCTGCTACGTAGGACTTCTTTTTCACTTCAGCGAAGTGTTTACAACTTATCCCAAAAGCGACATAACGAGAGTTATGTTATATTAAATATCCATTTATTTTCAGATACATAGACATTGTACCACAAAAGCTGTTGAAAATCAAGACTTTTACAGAAAATTCGTAACAATAGACATAAAAAAGAGCATAACGAAAACGCCTTTCGTACAGTTTTTAAAAAAATACGGCGAAAGGCTTTTTGTCGCGCTCTTTTTTTGTCTTTAGCTATTGCTGTCTTTGGAACAAATCCCGCTTTTAATCACATAACTCTCGTTATGTTATCTTCGGTCTCGGTGTGTTCGCATCGGGATTTTTTGTTTATATGATGAGCCTCATATGCTCCATCTTGCGCTTGTGTTCTGCACCCGTCGTAACTATATAAATTCGGGTCGTATTGATGCTTGCGTGTCCAAGGATATCAGCGAGCTTGGCAATATCTTTTTCAATGCCGTAAAAGGTACGGGCAAACAGATGGCGAAGGTTATGGGGAAACACCTTGCCCGGTGAAACGTTAGCCTGCTCGCACAAAGCTTTCATTTCCTTCCAGATGTTATTCCTGCTCACCGGCTTTCCGCTCCGTGTAATAAATACCGTTCCGGTACTAATCTGCTGCTCCTTCACGTAACGGAGCAGCTTTTTCTTTAATTCGGGCACAATGAAAACTCTTCTGTTTTTACCTTTGCAGTTAACTACCGCTTCGCCACGAGAGAGAGCTTCTACTGTGATATATTGCAGCTCGCTCACACGGATACCGGTGCCGCAAATGGTCTGAATAATAAGATTTAATCTTTCGTTGTTTTTGGCGTTCGCCGCCTCAAGCAAACGAACATACTCCGCGCGTGTCAGCTCTTTTTCCTCAGAGCAGTAAACCTCTCTTTGCATTTTGAACTGTTTAACACACAGATCGTGCCATCCGCAGAAGCGAAGAAAGCAGTTCATAGCTGCTATCATAGAATTGGCGCTTGCCACGGCATAAGTTTCGCCAAGCCTGCTCTTGTAATCCAATACCGTTTGCTTGATTATTTCATTTTCTCCCACAAACGATGCGAAGAATCTGACATCTCTCATATACTTTTCAATTGTTGCTGCGCTCCTTTCCTCATCTCTTAAATGAAACTCGAATTTTTTCATTTGTTTTGGGTCTAAAATCCTTTTCATAAAACACTCTCCTTACTCTTTGGTTTTGGTATTGTTATTATTTTACCAAATCTTTGCGAATAATCCCTAAACCGCAGATATAGACAGAGTTTTACACCACAGCTTAATATTTTATAACAGATTAGAAGTAATTGAAATAAACAATGTGGCAAGTGTATTGAACGATATGGCAAGTCAAATAATAAAACGGGATGCTCTTATAAAAAAGGGGCATCCCGTCGCTTTGATTATAATAATTTCAAATTATTTTACTTAATAATTGTAAAATTCTGAGCATATGTTCAGCTTGTTCGTTATTCAGTTTGTTTGTGATTTCATTTATCGTTTTGTATAAAGAGTCATTGATGTATAACAATTCACTTGACTTTATGTATGTAATATTTAACGCACTCATGATTTTTGATAGTATGTACGCACTAATATTTTTATGGCCGCACTCAATTTTACTTACATATGTTACTGAAATATCCGCCTTCTCTGCAAGCTCTTGTTGACTCAGATTTCGTTGTTTTCTACTCATATAAACTTGTTGTCCTAATTTTTGTAGAAAAATTTGCAGTTCCTTAGATTTATTTTCCATGTTGTTAAACCTCCGTTAGTACAATAACATACCACAGAAGAGAGAGGAAGTCCAGACTTTTTGGGAAAATAAAAAAGCCGATTTTAAAATCGACTTATCTTTGACTTCTGCGACGCAATTTTTGATTATTGAAACGGTTTTATAGGTTGATTAATTTAATGATTTATGTTACACTTATAGCAATAAAATGTGAGGTGATACTATGAGCAATACTACGTTTGAACCTAACGATAAATCTCTCGCTGAAAAGCAACTGATGGAAGAACTGGAGCGTGGTGATCGTTCAGGAGATGAGGAAGGTTGTCTTGATATTAACGAGAGCAAGGCACGTCTTGGGATATAACCCTTTTCTTTGAATATTTCGATGCAATTTTTGTATTTCGCGTAAAATCTCTTGCACAATATTCCGAGGTATGGTATAATAATGCCGTGATAAAAAACTTAACACGGGGTACACGCAGTTAGGTTTTTGCGCTTTCAGTTTAGTGAAAAATATCCACTGACCACAGTTTTGACCATCTACAGAGTTGGACTGCGTGGAAACAGTGCGAACGAGAGCATCAGAAAGCACTGTTTTCGGACTAAAAAGCATCAAAAACGGCTAAAAATCACATAAAAAACTGATGGAGAGTTGTTTGGGAGCAAGATGTCGCAGGTTCAAATCCTGTCATTCCGACCAAAATCGCCGATTTGACCTCTTTTTCTAGGTCAAATCGGCGTAATTTTAATAATTTTGTCACCGGAGGCTGTGTACCGCAGTACCGTAATGCCGGATTAGGTGTCCAAGTGAGCTTGGGTTATTGCTTTTGCAGTATCCAAGCTTTATTTTTTGCTTTGGAGGTTATAATGGATTCCGAGATTTTTGAAAAATTACCGCCAACGAAGTTATTCTTCCGCCTCACCGTGCCGTCTATGATTACGATGGCTTTTGGTGCTCTCTATCAGATTGCGGACGGTATATTCCTCGGTCGCTTTATCGGTGAAGATGCACTTGCCGCAGTAAATTTGATTATGCCGATTATTATGATTGTGTTCGGCTTTGCTAATTTAATCGCCACGGGAGCATCTGCACGTATCTCGATTTTGCTTGGAGAAAAGAAGCGTGAAGAAGCATCACAAGCGTTCACTTTCACTCTGAAGCTCATTTTCTTGATTTCCTGCATCGTTGGCACTGTCGGCTTTCTGTTTACTGAACCGTTCGTGCGTTTTCTTGCTCCCGGTGCTACCGAGCAGGCTATCGAATACGGCATTACTTATACTCGTGTTTACGCTTCTTTTGCACCATTGATGCTGATCTCTCACGCCACCGATAACTACCTCCGTGCTTGCGGCAAGGAACGACTTTCTATGTGGTTAAGCATAGGAACGCAGGCACTCAACATCATTCTCGACGTTATTCTAATCGTATTTCTCGGTCAAGGCGTATGGGCGGCAGCATTTACAAGCTGTCTTGCTATGGCTCTTGGTTCGGTCATTACGCTCATCCTTTTCCGGAAGAAGCGTATGGATTTGTACTATACCAAAGGCAAGATTGAAAAGGCGGTGTTCTTCCGCATCCTCGCCAATGGTTCAAGCGAATTCTTTAGCAGCATTTCAATGTCGATTATGTCCATCGTATATAATTTCTTTTTGCTGAAATACGGCGGCACAACTGCCCTTGCCGCATTCTCGGTTATTATGTACGTTGACAGTATTATAGGTATGCTCGTGTTCGGTATGGCTGATTCGCTTCAGCCTGCAATCAGCTATTGCTACGGCGCAGGGCTTATGCGTAAAGTCAAAGCAATATTCCTTCGCGCCATTCTAGGAGCAATCGCACTGTCTGCCGCTTCACTCCTGTTTATGATGTTCGCAGGGCAGTACGTTGCGCCCTTGTTCGTCAAGCCCGAGGATACTGAGCTTTTGGCGGTTAGCATTATCGGTATGAGGCTGTTCTCGCTCTCCTACCTTACCGGTTGGGTGGATATGTGCTTCTCATCCTATTTCACCGCACTTGAAAGACCCGCTCGTTCTATGCTCACGTCCTTCTTCGGTACGCTTGTTTTCCCGATAGGAGCATTGTTTGCTTTGACGCCTTTTCTTGAACTCAACGGCGTTTGGCTCAGTGCGCTTGTATCGTGTACGTTAAGTGCAATGTTTACGATTATGCTTTTTCTGACGTTGAAACACAAAAAGATTTAAACGCCGCAAAAAACTTCTCTTTGCCTGGTGCGATACAAATTTTGAGGGCTGACGATAGTTTTTCGTCAGCCCTTTTGAGTTTTCGGCTCTCGCCGTCAAATTAGATTTGTTGATTACAAAATACCTTTATCTCTCCCATTTATCCATCAATGCTCTGATCTGCGCGGCGAACTTGGCGTTTTCCTTGTTCGGACGGTTCTCACAACGTTTTGCAAGAGCAAGAAGCGCCTCAGCCTGCGAAACGAGGTCACGGTGGATGCTGTTCTTTCTGGAACGCGCTTTGGCGACGTCGGCTGCCGTTACACGTTTTTTCTCGGTGTAAGCGGTCATGATGCCTTTTACGAGGTCATATTCAGTACCACTGTATGGAGCTTCTACTGCATACCCGCGCTCCTTCAGCTCATCGGAAAGGACAGCGATAGACTCCTCGTTTCCGTGGTTAAGAAATACGGTACGAGGCTTCTTTTCAAAGCTTTCAAGCCACGAAATAAGTCCCTGCTGATCGGCATGTCCGCTTGTACCCTTGAGCGACTTGATCTCGGCTCTTACGGCAATATCCTCACCGAACAGGCGCACATTCTGGACACCTTCAATGAGGTTCCTGCCAAGCGTTCCCACAGCCTGATAGCCTACGAACAAAATGAGATTCTGCGGTCTCCACAGATTGTGCTTGAGGTGATGGCGGATTCTGCCTGCCTCACACATTCCACTCGCTGAAAGAATGACCTTGGGTTCGAGCGTTTCGTTAATACGTTTAGAGTCCTCCACCGTAACAGACAATCTGAGTCCGTCAAATCTGATGGGATCAATTCCATCGTCTATCAGCTTTCTCGTTTCATCATCAAAGCAAGCGGGATCGCATTTTGAGAAGATCTCGGTTGCTTCAATTGCCAAAGGGCTATCCACATAAACGGGAAAATCCGAATTTTTGACAAGCTTTCTTTGCTTTATTTCACGAATGGCATAGAGTAGCTCCTGCGTTCTGCCAATAGCAAAGGACGGAATGACCACGTTTCCGCCACGGCTCAATGTATTTTCGATGAGCTCAGCCAATACCTCAACTGTGTCGGTATAACGCTCGTGGTTACGACTGCCGTAGGTAGATTCGAGAACCAAATAATCCGCTTCCGAAACAGGTGCAGGATCCTTGATAATGGGCTGATTGGTGTTTCCGACATCACCGCTGAACACAATCTTCTTTTCTGCCTCTCCCTCTCGGAGCCAAAGCTCGATAGCAGCCGATCCAAGCAAATGCCCAATATCCGTAAAGCGGATATCTACACCGGCTGAAATAGTGATCCTTTCATCATACCGAACTCCGCGAAAGAGTTTAATAGCCCCTTCTGCATCCTCGATCGTATACGTGGGAGCCGAGTTATCTTCCCCCGAACGTTCCGCCTTTCTGTTTTTCCATTCGACCTCGCTCATCTGGATATGTGCGCTATCCTTGAGCATTATGTCAGCAAGCTTCACCGTTGCCTCTGTTGCATATATGATACCACGGAAGCCGTCCTTATAGAGTCTTGGCAACATTCCCGAATGGTCGATATGTGCGTGGGTCAGGAAGACCGCATCGACCTGACTTGCGGGAATCGGCAAGGCAACGTTCTGAAACACGTCAATTCCTTGTTCCATACCGCAATCAATTAAATAATAGCGGTCGTTGATCTCAAGAAGTGTACAGCTTCCCGTCACCTCTTGCGCAGCACCTATAAATTGAATTTTCATAATTCGTTGTTCCTTTCAAGACAATATCTATCGGATTAACTGCTACTCCACCCTCATCATTCTGTACCCGACGCCAATGTGCGTTTGTATATACTGCGGTGAGTCGGGTGTTGCTTCGATCTTCTTGCGGAGCGTTGCCATAAAGACACGGAGAGAGGCTATGTTATTCTCCCACGCAGCACCCCATATCTTTTGTGTGATAAAGGTATGCGTTAAGACCTTCCCGACGTTTGCTGCAAGCAGGCACAGTATTTTGTATTCGATGGGAGTAAGATGTAACTCATCCTCACCGAGATATGCACAGCCTGCGGCATAGTCGATTCGCAAAGCACCGTTTATAAACACCGAGCTTGCGCCTTCGTTACGGTTCGAGGCTAATCTTCTTTGCGTAACACGAATCCTTGCCAAAAGCTCCTCTACGGAGAAGGGCTTGGTTAAGTAATCGTCCGCACCTGCATCAAGGGCATCGATTTTATCCTTATCCTCGCTTCTCGCGCTGATCACGATGATGGGCATATCCGACCACGTGCGTATTCTCTCGATAATCTCAACGCCGTCCATATCGGGAAGTCCGAGATCAAGCAAAACAATATCGGGATTGTGCGAGGATGCTTCCATTATAGCGTTGTTTCCGTTCTGTGCCGTTATAAATTTGTATTCGTGCGCCTTTAAGGTCGTTGTAATCAGATTGCGAACGGGCGCATCGTCCTCGACTACGAGTATAAAGGGTTTATTCACTGATCTCCACCTCCTCCTTTGGTAATGTAAAGGTAAATACCGCACCGTGCGGCTTGTTATCACTTACTGTAATTTCACCGCCGTGAGCATTTACAATGGATTTGCAGAGCGCAAGTCCAAGACCGAGACTTCTGCGGCTGTCGGCAATTTTTTCAGCACCTGTGTAGAACATATCGAACACACGGGGCTTTATCTCGTCTGCAATTCCGTGTCCGTTATCTGCTACGGTAATTGCAATTTCATTGTCCTTTTCGACTGCTGAGATCTCTATTTCAGAACCACTCGGTGTATATTTGATCGCATTATCGATCAGATTGATCAAGACCTGAACGATAAGCCTTGCATCCATCCGTGCAAGCAGTATTCCGTCGTTTTCCTTGACGGTGAGCTTATGCTCACTTGCATTTTTCTCGGTGCGTCTGACCGCTTCATCAATAACATCGGACACAAGCTCAGCGGACATCCGTATGTCGCTCTTTCCGTCTCCCATACGGGATACCGACAGAAGATTTTCCACAAGGCTGATGAGCCACTCGGAATCCTCACGAATATCGGCATAGATCTGACGGCGCGTTTCTATGTCGAATATCTCATCATTGGCAAGAAGGTTACCTGCGTTTCCGGAAATCGATGTCAGCGGTGTGCGAAGATCGTGGGATATGGTGCGGAGCAGATTTGCGCGCAGCTTCTCTTGCTCTGCAAGGATTGCCGAGGCTTCCTTTTCTCTTGCGTTCCTTTCGCTCTCAAGTGCCAAGGCGCATTCACCGAGGATCGAGAGCAGAATGCTGTTTTCAAAGGCGTCGACCGTTTTGGTGCTTTGTATTCCGATCGCTCCGTAAACTGTATTGCTCGCGTGTATGGGATAATAGGTGCAGGACTCAGTTTTACAGAGGCTTGTGCCTATGATGCCGAGCTTTGCAAGGTCATTATCACGAACCGCAAAAGCATCAAGTGCTAACAGCTTTTTCGTTTGCGAGGTGGCTATTTCAAATATCTCATCAGCACTCTTTGCTTTAGCAAGCATTTGGTTGGTATCAAGCAGTATTTTCGTTCTGTAAGCCGTCTGCGCCGATTGCTTGGCGTGGCTTTTCATTCTCGCGGCTATACTGCCCGTTACCAATGAAGCGACGAGCATCACGAGAAAGGTTACGGGATAGCCCTTGTCATAAGCCATCAGAGAGAACTTCGGTGTGGTAAAGAAGAAATTGAACAGCAGAACACCTGCGGCAGAGCTGATAACCCAACAAAATCTATTTTCAGTCAACACCGATATAACGAGAACGGCGAGAATATATACCGTGATTACGTTTGCATCGGTGAATCCCATATAATGCAATCCAAAGGACAAACCCGATGCGATTGCCAAGATGAGCACGCTGATCCCAAAGTCCTTAAGCACAGACGTGAGCGTTCTCTTGCCAAACAACCTAACCTTTTGCTCCTTCTGCTTGACCGTCATATCGGGAATGATGTGAACGTCAATATTCGGGGCAAGCGCGATAAGCTGCTCTGTCAGCGTCGGCTTCTTAAACAATTTTTTCCTCGGTGCAACGCTTCTGCCGAGAACTACCTTGGTAACACCCGAAAGTCTTGAAAACTCGGCAATCTGAAAAGCAACGTTATCTCCGATGACGGTTGCCACGTTCGCTCCGAGTGACTCGGCATAGCGAATATTATCTGCAAGACGAGCCTTATCCGCATCAAGCATAAGCTCCGAGGCAGGCGTTTGTACATACAGTGCCGTAAAGCTTCCTTTGAAGGCGTTTGCCATTTTGGCTGCCGTTTCTATGATTCTCGCATTTGACGGGGATGAGGAAAGGCATACGAGAATATGCTCTTTCGTATTCGTTTTTTCCATAAGCCCTTCCTCCTTCTATTAGAATGGTTTTAATTATTATATCACAAGTAAAAATGCTTGCTTGCAAGGGCATTTTTACGACTTGATTCAATTATGCAGCCGCAAAAGGTGCGGTAGTGCGTAGCACAAAGGCTTGCATTGCAAGACTTTCTGCATACATTATATCATAAATTTATGAAAAAATCTACTGTTTTCCGTCAAACAGCTCGTCGTACAACTCATCCTCGTCCTGATATATGGTGATATAAGCATCTCCGCGCTGTTTTTCATATGTACGAATATTCTTTATTAATTCTTCATCCGTCATATCGGTGGTGAGCATAACGCAGGACGGCTCTTTTTCCTTTTCTTCTTGTTGTTCAATGCGTTTTCTATTCTCGTCAAGGAATTTGTCAAGGCGTTTCATTACAAAAAAACCGAAAACCATTACTCCGAGAACCGCAACTACCAATATAATATCCCGAACTAGCATTATGCCACCTCCTTTTTAGATGTCTGATTTGCGTTTATATGCGGAAGCACTTTTGCAGTGCCTTGTACTCTCCGACGACCATTAAGGTCTTATCCTCGGTCAGCACCGTATCCGGCGTAATAGAAACAGAAAATTTGCCGTTCTTTTTAATTCCCATAATGTTAATCTTATACTTTCGGCGGATATCAAGCTGTCCTACCGTCATACCGATCCATTCCTTCGGCACGGTGACTTCAAATATGGCATGTTCGCCGTCAAGCTCGATATAATCAAGGATATGGTCTGCGCTGTACCGTATTCCCATCCAAGAAGCAAGCTGCTTTTCGGGATATACGATCTCGTCCGCGCCGTTGCGGAGAAGGAATTTTGCTTGACCGTCGCGCTCTGCACGGGAGACCACCTTTTGAGCTCCAAGCTCCTTTAGCAAGGACGTTGTTTCAAGCGAGCTTTGGAAATCGCCGCCGATGGTCACAATACACACGTCGTAATTATCAACACCGAGAGTACGAAGGAAGTCCTCGTTTGTGCTGTCACCGATTTGTGCGCTCGTTACGAGTGGCATCACGTCGTTGATGCGTTCCTCGTCCTGATCTATTGCCATCACATCGTGTCCAAGCTCATTGAATTTTCTTGCGATATGCTTTCCAAAATTGCCAACTCCTACGAGCAGAATTGATTTATGTTTCATAGTATTATCTCCTTATCCTACCGTTACCTTATCCATCGGTAGCTTCGATATATTTTTCTTTGTACCGCCAAAGGTGGCGTAAATCAAGGTAAGTCCTCCGACACGTCCGAAGAACATCAGCGCAATTAAAATAATTCGTGATACAGTACCGAGCGACGGGGTTATGCCGAGTGAAAGACCGACCGTACCGATTGCCGATGCCGTTTCATAAAGACAGGTCATTAGAGGTAATCCCTCGACCGCGCTTATTACTGCACCGCCGAGCAAAAACAGCACGATATACAGAAGGCAGATTGCCGAGGCGTGCTTAACTGTATCATCTGCAATTCTTCGCTTAAACATCTGTGCGTTCTCTTTCTTACGGAAAACCGAGGTAGCAGAAGCAAACAGAACGGCAAGCGTTGTGGTTTTCATACCGCCTGCGGTTGATCCGGGTGAGCCTCCCACAAGCATCAGGAAGATCATAAGCAAGAGTCCGACCTCGCTGATTAGACCGAGGTTTGCCGTATTGAAGCCTGCCGTTCTCGGTGTTACTGCTTGGAATAAAGACAGCAGTATTCGCTCACCAATAGCACATTCTTCAAACTCACAGAAGAAGAAATACAGCGTGGGAATGAATATCAGCACACCCGTCATCGCAAGTATGATCTTGCTTTGCGTGCGGTATTTTTTGACATGCCATTTGTGTCTGTATATATCCTCCCAAGTCAAGAAGCCGATGCCGCCGATTATGATGAGCAGCATTATAACAATACTGATAATGGGATTTGCAGCATAAGCCGTTAGTGACGAATACTGTCCGCTGACATCTCCCATCACATCGAAGCCTGCGTTGCAGAACGCCGATATGGAGTGGAACACCGCCATCCATATTCCTTTTGCTCCGTGGTCGATGCAGAATACGGGGAGCATAGCAAGCATACCGATCACTTCAATAATAAGCACACCTTTGAGAATAAACCAAGTCAGACGGACGATGCCGCCAACGCTTGGGGCTGACATTGCCTCCTGCATCGTGCTTCGCTGTCCAAGCCCGATCTTTCTGCCTGCGAGAATGGATACCGAAGCTGCAACCGTTACAACGCCTAAGCCTCCGATCTGAATGAGTATGAGAATGATAGCCTGTCCAAAATACGACCAATAGATTGCCGTATCCTGCACGATTAGTCCCGTTACGCATACTGCTGAGGTTGATGTGAACAAGGCATCCGAAAACGGTGTTACAACACCTTCCTTGCTTGATATGGGAAGCATTAACAGAAACGCTCCGATCAGTATTACTGCCGCAAAGCCAAGTAAAATTACTTGGAATGATGACAGCTTAAATCTATGTAAAGGTCGCATTATACACCTCTCCTTATACTCTTTCTAGTATATACATTTTACCAAAAAACAGATAAAGACGGCGTTAGCACTCTACCGCGCGGTATTAAGATTGTATAAAGATAGCCCTCGCTCCATTTCGGAACGAGGGCGTAACTTTTGTAACAGACCTTTGTTATTCGTTTATGTCTGATTGCACCTCCATAGTGAGCCTTGCTCCGAGGCGGAATGCGTATTCGAAGATGGCTGCTTCGGCAAGGCTTACGTACTCGTCCCAGCAGTCGTGAAACTTTTCGAAGATCTCCTTCTGCTCGTCGGTGAAGGTTTTCTCCAAGTCCTCGTGATGCCTTGCCATGTATCCGAGCAGCTCCTTCATCTCCTTCGAGTTGTTTCTGCTGTCCTCCCCGGGAACGATGTTTACGCGCCATAGTTCTTTTATCATACTTTTCATAGGATGCACCTCCTGTTAGCACAACAACACACCACAGAAGAGAGAGGAAGTCCAGCACTTTTCCGAAAATAAATCCAACTTTTTTCGCAAGGTCTTTTCTTTGCTTACAGCGACTCAATTTTTGATATGTAAAATCACCGCCAAAATGCTTGACGGTGACTTTGAATACTTATTTGAAGGACGGCGCATGTGTTTCATTGTTAGCGAAAGTATTAGGTCCGGGATTTGAGAGTGAAAAATACATTTTCGCCGCTTTCGTCGTGCCAAAATCACGGTTCGAGCCCGTTTCCTGTACCTTGTTGAAGGCATCACGGAACATCTGATTGTGCGCTTCTTCACGGTTGAGAAGAAAATCAATGGTTTCTCTGACCTTCTTGTCTTCAATCTGACGATAGAGATATTCGTAAACCACTTTGGCTCTCTGCTCGGATGCGATGTTGGAGAGCAGATCGGCACACAGGTCGCCCGTAACGGTAACGTAATCCGCCGTCCAAGAGTATCCTGAAGAATTGATGAGACCGGGGTTCAGACCGAGCAGAACGTGCGTCTGCACCTCGCCTGCCTGCACCTTGGTGGCATCCACGTCGTGACCGTTAAGAAGATTGATAGTCTGTGCCACCATTTCCATGTGTCCCAGCTCCTCCGCGGCTATGTCAAGAAACAAGTCCTTGGTCTCGGCATCCTTAATGCGAAAGCTCTGCGACATATACTGCATAGCCGCCTTCAGCTCGCCGTTCCCGCCGCCAAGTTGCTCCTGTAAGAGAACCGCATACTGCGGATTCGGTCTCTCTACCTCTACGGGATGGAATAACATTTTTTCGTGTTTGAACATATATACCTCCGTTTTTTGTATTCACCGATATTATTTCCCAAAGTGGAGAAAAATATATTGACGAAAGCAGAAATTTATGGTACAATAATTCTTGTTAATAAGAATTTTCACAGGAGTGACGGCAGAGCTTTCCGCGGCGATGATTTGCATATGGTTTGCGGTTGACCACAGCTTTGACCATCTACAGCTTCGGACTACGTGGAAACAGTGCTTGTAAGAGCACTCGAAAGCATCGTTTTTGGACTAAAAAGCCCCGAAAAGCCTTGTAAATCAAGAAAAAATCGGTATATATTTCTTTGAGACGTCGATGCCGCAGGTTAGAATCCTGTCACTCCGACCAAAATTGGCTTTGGGAAGCAATTCCCAAAGCCTTTTTCTTTGCTTTCTGCAACGCAAATTTTGAGGGCTGACGATAGTTTTTCGTCAGCCCTTTAGAATACTGTTCTTGCCGACAAATTGGATTTTGTCAGTCTTTGATAGGAGTAGCTATCGGTTTACCGTCTTTGTCTAACAGCACGGTTAACCCCCCGCCATAACCGCTCGCGTGGTACAAATAATTAACCCCTGTTTCTTTATCAACCCAAATTTCGATGCTTCCGCCCCCTTGACTATAAACCTTCTCAAATCTTTTATCTTTTGCCATTATAAAAACTCCCTTAAAAATTATTGTTTCCTTTTCGGCTGCGATTTCGCCACTCGTTTCACCTGTTTTTCAGTCCGGAAAGCTTTATATAGACCACAGGATTGTTTGATTTTTTCTTCACAAGCTTTACGTTTTTTATTTCGCAATCAAATCCATCAAGTCACGGAGAGCCGTTTCAAACTTTGCTCCGTACCAATGGTCGGCATCTCCCTGCGTATTAATAATACATTTTACCGTATAGTCGGCTGCAATCTTTGCCGCCTCGAAAATGTCCTTATCGTTCAAGAGTGCGCCCGTGAAGGCGGAAGCGTAGATATCGCCCGTGCCGTGGCATCCCTTGGATACCTTATCGTGCTCGTAATAGCGGATAGCACCGTTTTCATAAACGATAACGCCTGTCTTTTCAGGAGCGTAGCCTACGCCTGTCAGCACGATGGTCTTTGCGCCGAGCGTTGCAAGCTTGGCAAGAAGCTCCTTGATATAGCTCTCGTCGTAGGTTTCACGGTATTCTGAGTCGGCAAGGAAGCACGCCTCGGTGATGTTGGGAATAAGGATATCTGCCGACTTGCAAAGTCCGCGCATTGCCGCTACGTATTCGTCGTTGAAGATTGAATACAGCTTGCCGTTGTCAGCCATTGCAGGATCGACGATGCGAACGCAATCGTCTGTTCCCATAGTGTCAAGGATGTTCTGCACGTATCCGACCTGCTTCACGCTGCCGAGATAGCCGGTATAGATTGCTTTGAACTTGATGTTCTCCTTCTGCCAATGTGCCTGAATTTTGGGCATATCATCTGTGAGATCACGGAAGGTAAATCCGCTAAATCCGGCGGTATGCGTGGAAAGCACAGCCGACGGAAGAATGCAGGTTTCGAGACCGCAAGCTGAGAGAATGGGAAGCGCCACGGTCAACGAGCATTGACCGACGCAGGATATGTCTTGAATAGTTAGAATTTTTTTGTAAGCCATTTTTTTGATTCTCCTTGAAATTTTACTGACTTTATTATATAATATTTTTGTTGATACCAAAATAGTCAGAACAGGGGAATTTTATATATACAGATGAAAAACATAATTGATAAAAATCAACGACCCATCTATCTTCAAATCTATAAACAGATAAGGCAGGGTATTATTGAAGGCATTTATCCTTTTGGAACAAAGCTGCCGTCTATGCGCCTGCTCTGTGACGAGCTAGGTGTCAGTACGGTAACGGTAGAGCACGCCTACGCTCTGCTTTGCGATGAAGGATATGCCGAAGCTCGTGAACGCAGCGGATTTGTTGTGATTTTTCGCAAGGACGACAGCTTTGCCGCCACTTACGAAGCACAACGGAAGAAAATGCCGATTGAGCACGGCAAGCACGACTATCCCGATTTTCCGTTCTCCGTACTCAGCAAAACGATGCGTGCTATTCTCACCGATTACGGCGAGGATATTTTGGAACGCTCTCCGGGCGCAGGCTGCTTACAACTTCGCGAAGCGATACGGCAATACCTTGCGCGAAACCGAGGTATCAACGTATCCTCCAACCAAATCATTATAGGTTCTGGTGCTGAATACCTGTACTCACTGATTATCGAGCTTCTTGGAAAGAAGCGTGTATTTGGAATTGAATCGCCGTCTTATAAGAAAATTGAACAGGTCTATCGTGCCGCCGAAGTAAAGTGCGCCCTTTTGCCGCTTTCTCACGACGGCATCGACAGCACCGCCTTGCTCCAAACGAATGCAAGCGTTCTGCACACAACACCCTATCGAAGCTTTCCTACCGGCATCACGGCATCCGCAA
>JAZOWT010000128.1:0-5803 GCA_045659365.1 Eubacteriales bacterium
TTTGTCAAGGACGGATCGATCGAGCACGGTGCAAAGATAGCAAAGCTGCTTGATGAAGTAATGCCCAAGGAGACGGTGGAAGATGAAGAAGATAACTAAGGCGATAATCCCCGCTGCCGGCCTTGGCACAAGAATGCTTCCTATATCCCACGCCGTACCCAAGGAGATGCTCCCCATTGTGGATCTCCCTGCGGTGTACTACCTTGTTGAGGAGGCGGTGAAGAGCGGTATCACCGACATTCTCATTATCACCAACCGCGACAAGGATGCTATGGAGGATTTCTTCGACCTCTCCATTGAGTACGGCAACGCGCTTACCCTCAAGGGCAAGACCGAGGAGGCAAAGCGCCTTTATGACATTGCCAATATGGCAAACGTGTATTTTCTCCGCCAGAAGGAAACCAAGGGGCTTGGCCACGCGGTAGGGCGCGCGCGCTCGTTTGTGGGCGATGAGCCCTTTGTAGTGCTTTACGGTGATGATATAATCTTCTCCGAAACTCCCGTTTGCCGTCAGATGATTGACGTTTACGAGAAATACGGCCAGTCGGTCGTTGGCGTTAAGCCCGTCCCCTTTGAGGACATCAGAAAGTACTGCTCCTTAAAGGTTGATGCGATCGAGGGTGAAAACAACGTTACATACTGCACCGACATGATAGAAAAGCCGAAGCCGGGCGAGGAGTTCTCAAACCTCTCGATTCTCGGACGCGTGCTTCTCACTCCCGACATTTTCGATATCATTGATGCTCTTGAGCCGGGCGCAGGTGGTGAATATCAGCTTACCGACGCGATGGCAAAGCAGGCAAAGGAAAATGGCGTTTACGCACTTGAATTTGAAGGTGAGCGCTTTGACATGGGCTCAAAGCTCGGCTTCCTCAAGGCTAACCTGACCCGAGGACTTCTCCACCCCGAGACGGCCGACGGACTTCGTGAATTTATCAAAGAAATATCAAAGGACCTCTGATATGGAGATCAGAAGATCAGTACCTGCCGATGCACCCGAAATCGCAGCGGCAGAGGAACTTATATTCTCTGACCCGTGGTGCGAGCGGGCAATAACCGACCTTATCAGCACCGAGGGTGCGATGTGCTATACCGCAAAGGATGGCGACAAGGTCATCGCATACGTGCTTGGGCGAATTATTGCGCCCGAGGGCGAGATATACAGAATAGCAACGCTGCCCCCCTATCGCAAGCGCGGAATAGCCTACCGACTGCTTGACTACGCGTACAAAACCGAAAAGGGACATGGCCTTGAGGTGTTGTTTTTGGAGGTACGTACCCAAAATACAGCGGCCAGAGCGCTTTACCGCGCATACGGATTTGACGAGGTCGGCGTGCGCAAAAACTATTACAAGGATCCGGTGGATGACGCCATTATTATGCTAAAGGCACACCCGGATGATCTCAAAAACTGACATAGGAAAACAGAATGAACATACTTGCATTTGAAAGCTCCTGCGACGAAACCAGTGCATCGGTCACACAAAGAATAGGTGAGGAGTTTGTTATAAAATCGAATATTATCGCCTCGCAGATCGAAACGCATCGCCTTTACGGTGGAGTTGTGCCGGAGATTGCAAGCAGGGCGCACATAGAGGCAATTTCACGCATAACCTACGAGGCACTCGAGGTGGCGGGCGTCACCCTTGACGAGATAGATGCTATCGCAGTGACGGCAAATCCCGGTCTTATCGGTGCGCTTCTCGTTGGTGTGAACTTTGCCAAGGCGCTTGCCGTATCGCGCGGAATACCGCTTATTGCGGTAGATCACATAAAGGGACATATCGCGGCCTGCTACCTGATGAAGGACAAGCCCACGCCTCCCTTTATTGCCCTCGCCGCATCGGGCGGTCACACGTCTATATACCTCGTAAAAAGTTACACGGATATAGAGGTGATCGGCTCAACGCGTGATGACGCGATAGGTGAATCGTTTGACAAGATAGGCAGAATTATCGGAATACCCTACCCCGCCGGACGCGGCTTTGACGAGCTCTCACGCGAGGGATTTATCAAAGCAACAGGCAAGGACGTGGGCTTCTATTCACTTTACAAAAAGAGCGCGGCATATAAGGATCAGAGCATGACTCTGCCCTCCCCCGCAATCCCCGACGGATCGCTTGATCTCTCCTTCTCGGGCCTCAAGACGGCGGCTATAAACCTGCTTCACAGATACGAGCAAAAGGGTGAGGAGATCGACCGTCCCCTCTTTGCGGCAAGATACACCTTTGAGGCAGTCGAGGCAGTAGCAAAGAAGATCGACATGGCGCTTGAAAAATACCCGAATTGTGACCTCGCAATATCCGGCGGCGTTGCCGCAAACTCTCATCTGCGCGCGCGCCTTTCCGACGTCGCGGGCAAGAGGGGTAGAAAATTCTTCGTGCCCGACTTCGGTCTGTGCGGTGACAATGCCGCTATGATTGCCGCAGCGGGATACTACGAATATGAGCGCGGTGCATTTGCCGACTCATCCCTCAATGCAAGCGCAGAGGACAACATTTAATACTGAAAATAAGGTAGATTGTACATAGATGGAAAGCATAGATAAGATTGGCGGCACCTTTGAAAAAAGACAGCTGACCGAAAAAAGCGAGGTTTCCACCGCTGTTATAAAAAGACTCCCCAGATACCACAGATATCTCGGTGAGCTTATGCGCGAAGGGATATTCAGAATATCCTCTGCACAGCTCTCGCGCATTATGAACGTTACCGCGTCCCAGATAAGACAGGACCTTAACTGCTTTGGCGGATTTGGTCAGCAGGGCTACGGCTATAACGTAAAATATCTCCACTCCAAGATCAGCGAGCTGCTTGGAGTAAACGAGGGCTTCCGCGCGGTTATAGTCGGTGCGGGTAACCTTGGCCGCGCGCTTGCCGCAACACATATGTTCGACCGTCGCGGAGTAAAGCGCGTCGCTATGTTTGACGTGGATCCCGGTGTTGTCGGAACAAAAATCTGCGACGTGCCGGTATACCACATCGACGAGCTTTATGAATTCTGCAAAAGAGAAAAGGTATCGATAGGTGTACTCTCCGTACCCAAGGCGGCGGCTCGCGAGGTTTCCGAAACGATGATCAGGGCCGGTGTTAAGGGCCTTTGGAACTTTGCAAACATGGAGCTTGAATTTGAGGACGAGGACGTGGTTATCGAAAACATACACCTCGGAGATTCACTCATGAAGCTCTGCTACGAAATCAAAACGAAGGGCGAGGGCAAGGAATGACAGAATACAAATTTAATGCCGCGACTCTCACCTCGGCAGAGGCATTTACCGAGGCATCACGCGAGGAATTGCGTGTGCTTCTGGCCCTTATTGCCTGCGGCGGTAAAGTAGAAAGCGATACTGCTCTCGGAAAGGCGGCGAGTGTTTCTCGCGGTCGTGCCGCATCCTCACTGGTATTTTGGGAGGAATCGGGCATTATTTCAGAAAACGACGGTACTCCGAGCATAACCGAGGAGTTTGAAGAGCGCATTGACCTCGGAAAACTCGACACGGGTACTGCCATAGGCACCGCAAAGAGTGTGCGTGACAATGATCTTGCGGCACTTATATCCGAGTGTGCGACCATTATGCAAAGGCCCGCACTCAACACAGAGGAGATCAAAACCATCAATGCACTCTATACTCAGTATGCACTTGATGAGGAGTACATCATCACCCTTGCGGCATATATAAACGACAAGGGCAAGCTTACCGCGACGCGTCTTGGCACCGAGGCGGAAAGACTTGTAAAGCGCGGCGTTGACACTGCCGAAAAGCTTGTCACGTACATAGAGGAAAAAGCAAACGAAACGAGCGATGAATGGGAATTCCGTCACTTGCTCGGAATATACAACCGCACACTCACCAAGAGTGAGCAGGACTACGTCAAGAGATGGTACGGCGAGTTCGGATACGGTGAGGACATTATCGGCGAGGCATATGACATCACCGTACGCAACACCGGAAAGCTCTCGCTTCCTTATATGGACGCGCTCCTTACCCCCTGGCATGAGAGCGGATGCAAGACACTTGCAGACTGCCGCGATGCGATAGAAAGGGATAAGGCGGCAAAGGCATCAGAGGACAAGCAGAAGACTCCCCCGAAGATGCCGAGAACACAAAAGACTACTCCGCGCTACGGAAACTTTGATCCACTCGAGGCATTTGAGGCGGCGCTCAAGCGTAGCTACGGCGACGAAAAGAACGACGATTAGAGGATATAGATATGTACGGCTATGACAATTACCAGAAGGTAAAGGAACAGTTAGAAAAAAGGCGCGAGAGCGCTATAAGAGAGGCAGAGGCAAGAGATGCCGAATTGCGCCTTATATCCCCCGAGATAAGAAAAATAGACAGCGAGCTTACCGGCACAGGTCTTCTCCTTTTCAAGGCGGCATGCACCGGCGGCGACCTTTCCCAGATCAAAGAGCGCAACACCGAGCTTACAAAGAGAAGACGCGAGGTGCTCATAGGCCTCGGCTACCCCGAGGATTACTCCGAAATCAAGTACACTTGTCCTGTTTGCTGTGACACGGGGTACAACGGAAACAAGATCTGCTCCTGTCTTCGCGAGGCGCTTATAAAGGAAAATATCCGTTCATCCGGCATTGGAAACCTTATCGAAAAGCAGTCGTTTGAGAACTTTAATCTCTCGATATACACCGATGAGGAAACCAAAAAGATAATGTCACACAACCTCTCTGAGGCGAAGAAATATGCCACCGAATTTTCAAGAGATTCAAAAAATCTTTTGCTTATCGGTACGACCGGTACCGGCAAAACCCATATCACCACCGCTATTGCAAAAACGATAATCGAAAACGGCTTTGAGGTTATTTATGACTCGGCACAGAACGTTGTTGCCGCGTTTGAATACGACCGTTTCAAGAGCGGATACGGTCAGTACGAGGCGCGAGGAGAGAAATATCTTGAGTGCGAGCTTCTCATACTTGACGACCTTGGAACAGAGTTTGCAAACCAGTTCACCGTTTCCTGCATTTACAATCTTCTCAACACAAGACTCAACAAGGGGCTTCCTACCATTATCTCCACCAACCTCGGTGCAGGCGAGCTTCTCTCCCGTTATGAGGACAGAATCTACTCGCGCATACTCGGTCAGGACACCGTTGTTCTCCGCTTCCTCGGTAAGGACAACAGACTCGCAAGATAATTCACTGAAAATAGAAAAAGAGCCGAAAATGGGTGCTTCTCATAAGGAAGTTAGCAAGTCGTATTGTAGGGACAGGCGTCCTCGACTGTCCGATAGCGCGAAAATTTGATACGCAGAAAGCAAAGAATAACCCCGACAGATTACAAAAATCTGTCGGGGTTAATTTTGTTCTGTTCGATAAATTGGAATTTTACGATTACTCTACTTCAAAAGCTATTGCATTTATTATACTTGCCGAAGGATTGTAACCACCATCTTCGTTTTTCACCGCATCGACTTTTATGATGCCATAATCCAAAACTTCTTTTGTAAACATTTTTACAGTATAATCTTCTGTTTGCTTATGATAAAAATAGAATTTCAAGTTAACGCTTTCATCAAATGAACTTATGAAAAATGTCCAAGGGCAACCATAATGAATACCGCCACCCAAAAAATCACCTTCAATTTTAGTGGTATCATTAATTAATACATATTCAAAAACTTCATTCTCTGCCGTCCTATCCACAAAAGCCAAGTCGCATAATATCGGATCGGGATTCTCGGAATCATTTGAATCTATATGAAAGTAACCATCAGTTTTTTCTTTTGTAACAGCAACCTCAAAATATTCCGCAGTTTGTGATATTACTTCGATAGTTACTTTGTA
>JAZOWT010000129.1:0-13524 GCA_045659365.1 Eubacteriales bacterium
AAAAGCCAAGTCGCATAATATCGGATCGGGATTCTCGGAATCATTTGAATCTATATGAAAGTAACCATCAGTTTTTTCTTTTGTAACAGCAACCTCAAAATATTCCGCAGTTTGTGATATTACTTCGATAGTTACTTTGTAATCGTCTTTAATGACGACCTCATAAGATTTGCCTTGTTCTAATGATGTCTTTTCAGGAGCTTCACAACTGCAAAGCGTAGAAATCAAAAGGGCAATAATGAGTATAAATACCATTGTTCTTTTCATTTAAAAAACCTCCTCGTCAAATTCTTATTTATAGTTCTGTTTTATCGCCAGTTTCGCATTTGTATCACAAATGCTTCGGGCAAAGCCCATACCCCTAAAATACGCGGCGTGTCCATAGGCTCCCTCCGGGAGGGAGCTGTCGAGAAGCGACTGAGGGAGAGTGCGTTACAATAAAGTTAGCACAAACCCAAAATTACGCAGGCTCCTTCCGTCACGGCTACGCCGTGCCACCTCCCTCTCGGAGGGAGGCTTTTGCTAAACCCATTATACCACAAATCGGCAGAGAAAATAATATCTCTGCCAAAATTTGTAAACATCCTTATGAGAACCCCCCGAATTTCGGCTCTTTTTTGTTTATCTTTTACCCATTCGTCTGACGGGGCCTGCAAGGGGTATTCCCTTTTCGTAGCGCGAAAGCATGTCCGCAATTTCATCGGGCGACTCGGAGGAGAATATAAAATGCTCCCACACAAGTCCTGCACGGCACACCTCATCGCGCTTATCACCCATATAGGTGACGGTCGAATTGAATATCAGTGTGCGATGCTCCCACTCGCGTCTCATTGGGAATTTAGCACCCGTTCGGTCGGTAAGAGTCACAGTATTCTTTGCGCATCTGTCACAGTCTGCAACGTCACGGATAAAGCAACGCTCGGTGATCATAAGGGGAATACGGCCGCACACTATCGCGCCACCGCCTATATCTCTTGCCATCGGTAGAGTAAGCTCGGGCGAGAGAATAATCTCCTCAATGCCAAGAGAGTTATACTGCTCAACCGACAGTGCGTTAGTGACGTTCAGTCTGAAATCTCCGACAGGCACAAGTCCTGCATCGCGCACCTGTGCTATATGACCGATATTTCCGACAAGCGCATACTTAACTCCGCGCCTCACTGCCTCATCAAGCATGATGCGGATCTTCGCCCATTCGGTATCGAAAATTACCGGGGGGAGATAAACTCCGGACGGAACTGCTTCTACCTCGCCGAGCTTTGCCAAAGGCACAAAAATAAGGTCTATACGCGCAATGATTGACGGGTGCTTTTTGACAACCTCGGAATAAGCGCACACGTCGTAAAATACCGCGCTCTTACGCTTTTTTACGGGTGCTTTTGCTGTTTTTTCGTTACACGGGGTAATATTAACAGGCATTTCGCGCTTACACGACTGGAATGCTGCCACGGCATCGCGGCGCAGTGCATTGATAGCCGAGGGCGCAAGATTCACCCCATCGTCAAGCACAAGATCTATATTCTCGGGAGCAAGCGAAAGATAAGTGTTACCCATCTTTGAAAGTCGTGCCTTTACACCGTCGGGATCAAGTGGCGCATTGATTGCCGGCACAGGCTCAGCGCCCGTGACAGTCACAGTGCGAGCACCGTTTGTAAGAGTCATTTTAGCCGGGATACCAAGCTTTATTTCAACGCTCGCACGAACGTCAACTCTGATCGGTTCAAAGCTTCTCTGTGCCAGCTCACGAGTGTTTTCCTTGTCGCGCTCGGAACGGACACCTGTCATTCCGTTCTTGGTTTTGCCGGTAAGATAGCCGTCGGTAAAGCCACCACGCGAGAACACTCTGGCAAGGCGATCGTTTTCCTTGGCGGTCGCATTCCTATGCTCATCAAGGAGTACGCGATAAGTCGAAACAACCGTGTAAACGTACTCGGGCGACTTCATTCTACCCTCTATTTTAAGGGATGCAACACCCGACTCGATAAGCTCGGTGATATGATCGGCATAGGAAAGATCGCGGAGCGAAAGAACTGCGCGGCCACCGTTATAGGGCAGTCGACAGGGCTGCGCACACTCGCCACGGTTTCCGCTTCGTCCACCCACCATCGATGACATAAGGCACTGACCGGAGTGACATACACAGAGCGCACCGTGAAGAAAGACCTCGACCTCAGTGGGTGAGTCCTTTACCATTATCTTTATATTTTCAAGAGAAAGCTCTCTTGCCGGAACTACGCGGGTACAACCGAGTTTTGCCGCCGCGACAGCGCCGTCAGTAGAGTGAACTGACATCTGAGTCGAGGCATGTATCTCAAGCTCGGGAACGGCAGATCGGATAGCACGGATAGCACCAAGGTCGGCAGTGATGATCGCATCCACACCTATTCTCCACAGCTCGCGCGCATAAGCGACAAGCTCGTCCATTTCCCTGTCGAAAACAAGGGTGTTGACAGTGACGTAAAGCTTTACTCCGTGAAGATGACAGTACTCGACCGCATCCTCAAGCTCAGTTATATCAAAATTCTTTGCAAATGCCCTTGCACCAAAGCTCTTTCCACCAACGTAGACGGCATCGGCACCCGCCATAACGGCGGCAAGCAGGGCCTCTTTATCACCCGCGGGAGCAAGAAGCTCCGGCAGATCATCTTTTCTGAACATAACCGTCAGACCTCAATGTAGGACGAGTGGATTATGTAATCCGCGGTCGCACGGTTGGTGGCGATCGGAATGTCATAAACGTTGGCAATACGAAGCAGTGCCTTTACGTCAGGGTCGTGAGGCTGCGCCTCCAGAGGATCCCAGAAAAATATAACCATATCTATCTTACCCTCAGCAACCTTTGCACCGATCTGCTGATCACCACCCATAGGGCCGGAAAGGTATCTTTTCACGGTAAGATCAGTAGCCTCTGCGATAAGCCTTGCCGTTGTTCCGGTACCGCAAAGGTCATATTTTTCGAGAGTCGTTTTGTTTTTGAGTGACCAATTCACGATTTCGGCCTTTTTGTTGTCGTGTGCTATAAGTGCTATTGTGCGTCTTTTTTTAGTTTTCATTTTTTATTCTCCGTTATACTGCTTTTTATCCTTTTTCTTCTGCGCGCTCTTCTTTTCCTCGGCCGTCTTGAAGTACAGCTCGATCACGCTTTCGAGCGTTTTTGCAAGCGCTATTCTAAGATCCTTAGGCATAGTACGTGCTCGTCTGTACACTGCCAGAAGTCTTATCTCATCATCTGAAAGCTCGATTGTGTCACCGCGCAGGGGCACGTCCATAAGGTCACCGATGCTGACACCGAAGCGTTCCGCAAGAGTGGAGAGCATCTTCATGTACGACGAGCTTCTGCCACGTCGCCAGTTGTTTACCGTTTTATCCGCAAGTCCGAGTGCGCGCTCAAATGCAGCATCACTCTCAAACTCGGCATCGATCAGGGAAAGCACGCGCGCTCTTACGCGCTCGTTTTCTTCTTTTTTATTCTTATTTTCCACTCTTCCTTGCCCCCTTTTTCTTTTTGGTTGCGCTGAAGCCGAATCGACCGAGGCGCTTGCCGAGGCCGAAATATTCACCGTGCGCGTAAGCGAGAAGATGTGCGCGTTCAAGACAAATTCTTCCCTTTTCGTCAAGGAGGGATTCATCGCAGGACACGTTCACAACGTCCGCAAGAAAAATATCGTGCGTTCCGCTCTCTATCACCTGAAAAACCTTGCATTCCAAGGAAAGCGGCGACTCGGCAATAGTAGGTGCGGACACGACCTTACTCTCCACCCGTGTCAAATTACACTTCTCAAATTTGTTCACCTTAGCACCAGTGTACACACCAACGTAGTCGGTTGCACGAGCAAGCTGCTCGGTAGTCAGATTGATAACAAACTCGCCCCTCTCCTTAATGATAGGATAGCTGAAGCGCGAGGGTCTGACGGATATATATACTCTTGTCGGTGAGGTCGAAAGAACACCGCACCATGCGGCAGTCATAACATTTGAATTTTCCATGTCGCCGACAGTGACCATCACCGCAGGCAAAGGGCCAAGCAACGCGCCGGACTTTAAATCAATTCTTGCCATATCATTCTCCCTTTATATTTTTTTATTCGGGCTTTCCTGCATTCTCATCCAGATCCGTGTCAGTATAGGATCGGGAACAAGCTTAAAGAGTACGTGCTGCATCTTGGTATACCAGCCGGTAACGTACATCGCCCTGCCACGTTTTACCGCCTTAAGGCAACCCCGTGTAATCTTTTTTGCGTTCAAAAGAGGCTTGATGTTCTTTTTCTTAGGGCCGCTTACACCACTTCCCTCGGCTACTTCGAAGAAGTCGGTTGCCACCCATCCGGGACAGAAGCAGGTTGCACGAATGCCATATTTTTTAAGCTCGAAGTTAAGCGCCTTGGTGTAGTGAAGCACAAAACTTTTGCTCGCAGCATACACATTGAAATTAGGAAGAGGTGTAAAGCATGAGCCACTGCCAAGCTGTACGATCCTGCCACCGCGCTTCATGTAAGGCACGGTCGCATGAGTGAGGAGCACGAGCGCCTTGGAGTTGAGGTCTATCATGCCGGCAATATCATTCTCCGAAAGCTCGTCAAAGCGACCGAACTTTCCATATCCCGCCGCATTTACAAGGTAAGAAACCTCCGGCTTTTTCTCATCAAGCGCCACCTTGAGCTGATCTATTCCCTCTCGCGCTCCGAGGTCTGCCGATATAACCTCGGCATTCGCGCCAAGGCCGGCAAGCTCATCTGCCAATGCTCCGAGCTTGGCCCTGTTTCTCGCAACAAGCCAGAATTCCTTGACACCGTAATCAGTGCAAAGCTGCAATGCAAACTCACGTCCGATACCACCTGACGCGCCTGTTATAATGGCAACTGACATACATTCTCCTGTGCGGACCACAGTCTGTGACCGCTGATGTTTTTTATTTTCTATATAAATATAGCACAAATTACGAAGCTTGTAAATATAATTACGAAATTCCGTAAAAATATTTCATTTTTTTCTTACAAACGTACATTTACGTGTAGAATTATTCACATTTTTAATTTATAATTAAATAGTAAAATAATTTAAACAAGAAAGTGGACAAAGATGCTTCAACTCAGAGACATCAGAAAAAATTACATCACCGCTTCCGAAACCGTAGAGGCACTTAAGGGAGTCAACCTTTCCTTCCGCCAGAAGGAGTTTGTTTCCATACTCGGCCCGTCCGGATGCGGAAAGACCACGATGCTCAACATCATCGGCGGTCTTGACAAATACACCTCGGGCGATCTGCTTATCGCAGGCAGAAGCACCAAGGAATATACCGACCGCGACTGGGACGTTTACAGAGACCACCGCATCGGCTTCATCTTTCAGAGCTACAACCTGATCCCCCACCAGACAGTGCTTGGCAACGTTGAGCTTGCACTGACGATCTCAGGCGTTGGCAAGGAGGAGCGCACAGCACGTGCAAAGCGCGCACTCGACCGCGTAGGCCTTGCAGGACAGTATTATAAAAGACCCAATCAGCTCTCCGGAGGTCAGTGTCAGCGTGTTGCGATAGCGCGTGCGCTTGTTAACGATCCCGAGATACTGCTTGCCGACGAGCCCACCGGCGCGCTTGATACAGTAACCAGCAAGCAGATAATGGATCTTATCAAGGAGATCTCGGGTGAGAGACTTGTAATAATGGTTACTCACAACCCCGAGATTGCAGAGGAATACTCATCCCGTATCATCCGACTGCTTGACGGTCAGGTGCTTGAGGACACCAATCCCTTCTCTTCTGAGGACGAGGAGGCAGAATGCCGCGAGATAGCCATCAATGCCGAAAAGACCGTTACCGAAGAGGCCACCGAGACCAAGAGCAAGAAGCCGAAGAAGGAAAAGGCGAAGATGTCGTTCCTCACCGCGTTCAAGCTTTCTGCACACAACCTGCTCTCCAAAAAGGGCAGAACCACAATGGTCGGTATCGCGGGATCGATCGGTATCATCGGTATCGCGCTCGTGCTTGCATTCTCCGCGGGTATCAGAGGCTACATCGCATCGATGCAGGACGATATGCTTTCGGGCAACCCCATCACCATAACCGAAACCACCTACGACCTTAATGCTATCACCGGTATGATGAGCGCATCGCAGAAGGGGGAAATTCTGAAACACCCCGACAAGGCTCATATCGACTCCCTCATCGCATATATTGCCGAGATGAGCGAGCTTACCGATTCACTCATAATCAAAAACGACCTGACGCAGGAATACATCGACTACCTCAAGGCGATGGATAGCAGCTACTATCAGGCGATGCTGTTCAAATACGGCATGGATATGTCCTACTCGATATATACCGATCTCCATACAGCCGCCGGCACCGAGAAGCTTTCTATCTCCGCGATCACCAGCCGCTACACCTCCGTGCTTAAGGGTACCGACTTCTCCGATTATGCAAGCTACGTTACCCAGATAGTTCCCTCCTTTGCTCAGGCACCCAACAACACCTCCTATATCGCAAGCCAGTATGACGTATACGGCGAGATCGCAGATGAGTACAACGAGGTAATGATCGTTCTTAACGGCGACCAGGAAATCTCGGATATGCTTCTTGCACGCCTCGGCTATTACACCGAGGAGGAGTTTTACAACCTCATTTACAAGGTTTCCTTGGTGGAAACCGTTGACGAGAACGGCAACACAGTAAAGGTACAGGACGAGAGATATAACCCCACGCTTGATAAGGAGTACATCGACTACTCTGCGCTTATGAGCGAGGATAAGATATTCACCTGGTATCCCAACAGCAGCATCTTTGAGAAGAATGACAACCCCATGACCTCAAAGCTTTCTCCCTTCACCTACAACTACAAGGCAGACGGCCTTGCTGACGGTGTGGATCTTAAGGTTGTCGGCATTCTCGTAACCAACGAGTCAACAAGCTACGGCTGTCTTTCCTCCGGTATTTATTATACCGAGGCTCTTACCGATTATGTGCTTGATGCCAACAGTGCAGAAAACGATCCCGACGGTATCGTAAGCTACATAAACGAGAACGGTGACATCACCTCCATGGAATACATGGGCATGAAGATGGGTATCTACTACGAGTACGACTACCGCCGCCTTGATCCCGATGAGAACGGCAGCTACGATGCAAAGGACGTTGCATTCTTTGGCGAGTCGTTCGGCATTGAGGATATGATGAATGCCATGGGCGGTGCCGGTGGCTCGGGTGGCTCGGGCAGTGCCGGTGGCTCCGGCGGTGGCATGGGTAGTGTGAGCATGGCGGATATGAAAACCGTCAGAGCACGTATGCTGGGCGGAAACGCGCTTGCTAACGAGATCTCTATTTACCCCAACTCATTTGACGAAAAGTTCCTTGTAACCGAGTATCTCGATGCATGGAATGCGGATGACACAAAGGCAAACGTCACCTACACCGACACCCTTGAGATAATCATCAACCTCATCAACACCATGATCGAGGTGGTTGAGTACGCGCTTATCGCGTTTACCTCGATCTCACTCGTGGTATCCACCGTTATGATAGGTATCATCACCTACGTATCGGTAGTTGAGAGAATCAAGGAGATCGGCGTTATCCGTTCACTCGGTGGACGTAAGAAGGACGTAAGTCACCTGTTCAATGCAGAAACGTTCATCATCGGACTTCTTGCAGGACTTATCGGTGTTGGCTTTACGTACATCATTTCTCTGATCGTAAACGCGATACTTAAGCCGCTTATAGGCTACGGAAATATTGCGGCTCTTCCCGTAAGTGACGCGATAGTGCTTATCACACTCAGCGTTCTTCTTACCTGTATCTCAGGTCTTATCCCCGCATCCAGCGCGGCAAAGAAGGATCCTGTTGTTGCACTCAGGACCGAATAAACAGCATTTTCAAAAAAGTAATAGCCTCCCCTGGATTTTGGGGAGGCTATTTTTTGATTGGCGGCGACAAAAGGTTACTTGCCGCGCTTTTTACGAATTATGATTATCGATGATACGCCTGCGATGGCAACAACACCACCTATAACGATCACGGTTATAACGGTCGAATTCACGCCGTTATTCGTATCATCATTTTTCGGAATTGCTGCACCGCATCCGTCACAAAGTCCGTTAGAGTCGGAATCGGTGTGCGGCTCAGTCGCGTTTATAACCTCTTGACAGGTAGTGCAGCTTGACTTATGAGTGTCGGGTGCGCCCGTGCCCTCGATTACGGGCGTGTGACCGAGCGCCATTCCGTCAACCGAGCTGCAATGTATGCAGGTTTTTGGTTGGGTACAGGTTGCATCTGCGTACTCGTGCGCCATTTCTCCCGGGACGAGAGTTTTACAACGGCTGCACAGAAGATTTGCGCAGGTGTTGGAGGTGTTTACTGCGTGTCCGAGCGCATCACCGTCAATCAAACCGCATTTGGTACAGGTCTTAGCCTCAGTACAGGTCGCAGGCGCAAAGGAATGTAAGGACGTGGACGGTATCATCTGATTGCATTGTGAGCAGAGTGTATCCGCGCAAGTAGTTTTGTCATTATTGTGACCGAGCGGCGAGCCCGTTTGTTCACCGCAGGTGCGGCAGGTTCTCGGCTCAGTGCAGGTTGCGGAGATATAGTCGTGGCGCGCCGTGTTACCCGATGTTTTTCCGCACACGTTACATGTTT
Source organism: Eubacteriales bacterium (assembly GCA_045659365.1). Lineage (GTDB taxonomy): Bacteria > Bacillota > Clostridia > Oscillospirales > CAG-272 > UBA1740. The sequence continues at coordinate 8,630 of JAZOWT010000129.1, forward strand.
TCGGTGTAGTGCAGGTTGCATCTGCGTAATCGTGACCAAGTGCGTTACCCTCGGTTGCCTGGCAAAGTATGCAGGTCTTGGGCTTGTCACAGGTTGCATCAGCAAAATCATGTGCCAATATAGTGTCGGTGGTGTATCCACATTTTTTACAGGTTGCGGGAGTATTACAGGTTGCCGCTGCATAATCGTGCGGAAGCGTTTCTATGCTCTGCTCCTCGGGGTAAAGCACAAGCTCCTCACCGTTGGGGACTATCTCAACTCTTGCATAACGCTTTGATCCCTCAGTGAAAGTGTCTACGCTCTTCTGCACGCATCCATCAAGGTAATAGACCTTATTACAGTTAGCATCCACCTCTACCTTTACGGTTAAAGGGTAATCAAATATCTCTTTATCAAGTACCAGGCCGTCCTGAGTCTTTTCAGCTAGAGTTGCAGTTAGAGAAATATTGCTTCCGACCTTTTTTGCAGCGAGAGTGGTGTTCTGTCTTTCTCGAATATACTTGGTTGCCGATGCGGTATCGGTGACCCAAAGGACACCGGATTTCTCATAATTTGAGATGTAAGCAAAAAGCTCATCGGCTTCATCATATGTGAGCTCTGCCTGGCTCATATTTCCAACATAGTGCGCCAGCGTGCAAATCCAGGCTCCTTGTGCCGCCTCGTCTACCTGTGATTTCACCTCGGCAAGCTGATTTGGCTTGGTCCTTGTATTTATGTTGACGCATCTGAGGGCAGACCAGTTGCCGTTTTTGTTAAACGCAAATCCAGGATCTAGGCTCTGTACACCACCGTAAGAATAACGCATCATATAGTTTTCGGTAAGTGCAACCGTTGCCGCATCGTCACACCAGCGACCGTTAGGAACAGCATACGTAATCATATCATACTCGGGAAAAAGCGACTCTAAAAGAGCTTTCGAGTCAACGATCTCGGTCTTGTAGGTTTCGGCATTAAGGTTGGGCGCATCGGAATCTACCGTGTCGCGCATTCCTATGTGATTCATAGAATGGTTTTGAGGTACCATTCTTCCGCTTTCAAAAAGAGTGCGCCATTTGTCGGCATCACCTTGCACCTTCGATGCGATAAGCATCATCGTTGCGGTGAGATTATATTTTTCAAGCAACTCGTCAATCGTAAGTGCGACGTCGTATTTTCCGTCGTCAAACGTCATCGTAACGACACCCTTACGACCACCGTAAACTTGGTCTATTTGTGCGTTGACCGACTCGGTGCTCACAGCGGTGGCAAATACAGCAAGCTGACAAAAAATAACCGAGAAGATCAAAAACAAAATCAACACTTTGCTTTTCATATTATACTTCCTTTTAAAATTTTGCAAATATTACACAGTAAATTCTATCACACTTGATAGTCACAGTCAATAGTGGATTCAAAACGCTAATTGCGCTTTCTATATTCCGTCGGGGTGAGTCCGAAGCGCTTTTTGAAGCAGTCGGAGAAGTAATGCACGTCATAAAATGAGAGCCCCTCGGCTATCTCAGACACTGACATCGCCGTGTTTTTGAGCATCGACTTTGCCGCAGAGAAGCGACGGGCGAGCATATATTCGTAGGGGGTAATGCCAAAGCGGGATTTGAACTCGCGTATCGCATGGCTCTTGGTACAGTACAGCGGCTTTACAAGCTCGTCAAGAGTCACACCGTATTCGCGCAGGGCATCTATATTTGCCTTAAGCCTTTCCGCAACACCGACCGGCAAAGCACTCCTTTGACTCACCTCATAAAGGCGCGAGCATATGCGCATGAATATCACCATAAGCTCCTCGAATATCTCCGCATCCGGCTTATCGCTATGCGAAACAGTGATGATCTGATCAAAAAGATGGCGAAGCTCGGGTGCATGAAACACCGTCTGTCGGTCGAGCGCATAGCTCTCTGCACCGGCATGCACAAGCTCACCGCCAAAGTTCATCCATATTTTCACCCACGGATCGTTCTTGTCAGAATAGTAATGATGGGCATGGCCGGCACGAAGAAAGTAAACGTCACCCTCACCGGCCTCGCTCGACACACCGTCCTCACAGACAGTGCCCTTTCCCGACACGACGTACTCTATAACAAAAAAACCGGCCTGCTTCCTGTCGATAACGTAGCTGCCGTCACAATACGACGTGCCGCACATTTCAACGTAAAAGGGTGCGCTTTTGTCCGCGTTAAAAAACGAAACTCTTTCCTCTCTCATATCAATATTCTCCACATCAATATCTATTTTATGCCTTGTATATCCTATTTTATAATGATAAAATGAAAATGTCAATACTTACATCCGAAGGGAGCATAAAAATGAACCTTATACCCAGATGCGAGCATCCCCGCCCCGACAGACAGAGAGCAGAATGGCTTTCACTTAACGGCGAGTGGGATTTTGAGATCGATAATGCCATAGTTGGCGAAGCAAAGAAGTTTTACGAGCGCAAAAGTCTTGACGGCAAGATAACCGTACCCTTCTGTCCGGAAAGTAAGCTCTCCGGAGTTGGACATACCGATTTTATGAATGCGGTGTGGTACACAAGAGGCTTTGAGATCCCTGCCGAGTGGGAGGGCAAGCGCGTTATTCTCCACATCGATGCCTGCGACTATGAGACCACCGTTTACGTAAACGCAAAAAGGATAGGCACCCACCGTGGCGGATATACCTCATTTGCATTTGATATTACCGACGCACTTGAGGATAGCGGCAACTACGTAACGATATACGCACTTGACGACACGCGATCCGACTGGCAGGTATCGGGTAAGCAGTCGACGAGATTCGAGTCCTACGGCTGCTACTACACCAGAACCACAGGTATCTGGCAGACGGTGTGGCTTGAGGCAGTAAACCCCGGTCACGTAACCGCATACAAGACCTACCCCAATATTTCTGACGGATCGGTATCTATCGACGTGCTTACAAAGTGTGCCGAGGGTGCAGCCCTTACAGTAAAGGCTACCTACGAGGGTAAGGCTATGGGTGAGGCAACGGCTACGGTGAACTCCGGCTCTACCACAGTTTATATCCCCCTTGCAGAAAAGCACCTCTGGGAGTGTGGAAACGGCCGCCTTTACGACCTTGAATTCACACTAAAAAGCGACACGGGTGTGGATGTAATGAACGGATACTTCGGCCTCAGAGAGGTTTCACTCTCCAAGGAGGGCGGCTTCAAGCTTAACGGCAAGTGTGTGTTCGGCCGCTTCGTTCTTGACCAGGGCTTCTACCCCGACGGCATATACACCGCCCCGAATGACGAGGCACTTATATTCGACATCGAGGCGTCGATGTCCTGCGGATTCAACGGTGCAAGACTGCACCAGAAGGTGTTTGAGCCCCGCTTCCTTTTCCATGCCGACCGCCTTGGCTATATGGTATGGGCAGAGACCGGCAACTGGGGTCTTGACCACACGCACAGCGATGCAATATACCACTTCCTGCCCGAATGGATGGAGGAGATCGAGCGCGACTTCTCCCACCCTGCAATCATCGGCTGGTGTCCCACGAACGAGACCTGGGATCTGAACGGCAGGCAGCAGTGCAACGAATTTATGGATATGGTCTATGACGTAACCAAGGCCATCGACAAAACCCGTCCTGTCATCACCTCCAGCGGCTCATTCCCCACCAAGCGCACTGATGCAACCGACGTACACGACTACGAGCAGGATCCGGTAAAATTCAGAGAGTACTACAAGGATGCCGACAAGGGCCTTATCAAGTGCCAGCTTTACAGACTTGACAGCAAGCGTCAGAAGTGCAACCCCGCTCTTCCCGTATTCGTAAGTGAGTACGGCGGAATTGCATGGATCAAGCAGAAGCACTCTGAGGACTCATGGGGCTACGGCGTAAGCGTAAAGAGCGAAGAGGAATACTTCGAGCGACTTGAGGGCCTTACCGACGTGCTTCTTGAAAACGAGGCAATATTCGGCTATTGCTACACTCAGCTGACTGACGTTGAGCAGGAGCAGAACGGCGTGCTTACCTACGAGCGCGAGTTCAAGTTTGCACCCGAGAAGTACTACAAAATATTCGCAAAGCCCGCAGCAATAGAAAAGAGATAAAAAATATGGCGAGGAGCAACAAGGCTCCTCGCCGTTTTCTTTTCATTATTCGGGATCGTATCCCACAAGCCAAGCACCGTAATCACCCCAGAAGTAATCCGCTTGATAATCAAAGAGAGAGTCTCTGGGGATATAGATTTTAAGTGATGAGCTAGCGCCATTCGTTATAAGGCCGTCCTCTGACTGAGAGTTGGGTACCTCTATTTCATCCGGCTTTATCGCACGGATGTAGACTGCTGAAAGATTTTTTGCACCGCCAAGGGCCGACGAAGCGATATACATAATGTTGTCACCAACTATCAGGGTGCGAAGCTCTGAGCCGGCGAAGGCATTCGCGCGGATTCCGACCACGGGTATGCCGTCCACGTTGTTGGGAATCTTAATGCTGACCTGCTTCATTCCCTCCTCGTTAAGGCCCACAACGTACCACACCGACTGACCGTCACCGGTCGTGCCGGCCTCAAGCTCAAGATAGAGGTTGACCGACGAGCCGCCGGCAAAGCTAATGGGCTTATATCCGGGAGGCTTCGGAAGCTCGATCGTAGTTTTATCGGTCATACCAAGCTCACGCTTCAGATCATCAGCAAGCTGAGCGGTTCGGATATTGACACCTGCGTTATTCAGGTGAAACTCCGAATCGAAGAAATAGCCCTCATCAAGAATATAATCGTTGACGTTACTGATAACGCGGCAATGAAGCGAGGAGGAAAGGTTGTCGTAAAACTCGTAGATGCCATCCTCGGTGTTTTCGTCGGTCATCGACGCTTTATTCATCGGTGGGAAGCTGAAATACACCGTTGCCCCCTTACCCGTGCAAAATTTTACGTACTCGTTGACATA
>JAZOWT010000130.1:0-12094 GCA_045659365.1 Eubacteriales bacterium
CCCTGCAGATTTTTGCAAGCAGGAGCTTTAAACGCCACCTCGACGTAGGAGTCGGAATGTGCGGTATAGGTGCCGTCGGCACTTAGGGTCTCAACGATAACGTCAAGCGGCTCGCCAAGTGTCACAATGGCACTCAAAACCGCATCGCGCACCTCGTTTTTTGCGACAATCAGACGTTCGCTTCGCTCTCGCTTTACATCCTCGGGAATCTGATCCGGATAGGATGCCGCCGGAGTACCCGCGCGGCGAGAATAAGCAAAAACATGTGCATCAAGTAACCTCACACGGCGGGCAAAATCCACCGTTTCGAGAAAGTCCTCCTCACTCTCACCGGGGAAGCCGACCATAAGATCGGTGGTGAAATTTGCACCAGGGAAAGCGGTGCGAAGTCGCTCAATATTCTCTATCGCACGAGCAGTGGTGTACCTACGCTTCATTGAGCGAAGCACACTGTCGGAGCCCGATTGCATAGAGATGTGAAAGTGCGGGGCGAGTATTTTAACATCCTTTATCTTGTCAACGAATTTCTCACCGACAAGCTCGGGTGCAAGCGAGCCGAGGCGTATACGCTCACAGCTCCCTCTTTTATCAAGCTCAGCGATCAGATCGCCAAGATCGTAATCATAATCAAAATCCCTGCCGTACGAGCCGGTTTCAATGCCGGTCAGAACTATCTCTCTGATGCCTGATGCGGCAAGGCTCTCAACCTCGGCGATAACGTCATCCTTCGGCTTTGAACGAACGCGGCCTCGCGCATCTGATATTGCACAATATGTACATCTCGACTCGCATCCGTCCTCTATCTTGAGGTAAGCGCGTGTGCGCTCCGCAGTGCGGATGGTCATAGGCTCAAAATTGGCGGAATTAACGTCGGTGACCGATACAGTCTTCCCTGTCAATCTTCCCTCAAGCATATCTATGGCAAGGGGTATAACCGACATTTTCTTGTCTGTACCAAGCACGATGTCAACACCCTCTATCGCGGCTACCTCGTCGGGCGTGCGCTGGGTATAGCAGCCTACGACCGCAACGATGGCATCGGGATTTTTCTTTATTGCGCGGCGGATGATCTGTCGCGACTTGCGGTCGCTTTCTGCCGTGACGGTGCAGGTATTCACAACGTAAACGTCGCACTTATCCTCAAAGGATCTCGCCTCAAAGCCGCGATCGATAAATCCCTCTCGTATCGCCTCGGTTTCATACTGCGAAACCTTACAGCCAAGGGTATAAAGTCCGACGGTGTATGTGCGATTATTCTCCACTGTAAACCTCGGGCTTAAGAACACCAACGTAAGGAAGCGCACGGAAGCGCTCGTCGTAGTCAAGGCCGTAGCCTATAACGAACTCATCGGGTATCTCACATCCGCAGTAATCGGGCTTAAAATCAACCTTTCTGCGTGAGGGCTTGTCAAGAAGGGTGCAGGTACGCACACTCTTTGCGCCCTTGTTCTTAAGGTACTTTGTAAGATAGGAAAGAGTCACACCGCTGTCGATGATATCCTCGATGATAAGTATATCGCAATCAGGCAGGTCGGGGCGAATAAGGTCAAGGTGAATATGCACGTTGCCGGTAGTCTTCGTGCCGGAGCCGTAAGAGGACACCTTCATACAGTCGATCTCAACAGGAATGGTTATCTTCTTCATAAGGTCGCCCATAAAAACTATCGAGCCTTTAAGAATGCAAAGCAGAATAAGTCTGCCCTCGTTGTCCTTGTAATCTCTGTCGATCTCGGCGGCAATACGCGTGGTTATCCTGTCGATCTCCTCCTCGGAAACCAGGATCTTTTCAACTGACGGATTCATAAAACCCCTCCAAATATAATGTAAAATATGACCTCATAATAATCTTATTCTATTATTTTAGCAGAAACGCGCGCGAAAGTCAATATGAGCGCGCATAAATACTTATATTTTATCGCGCCCCGCGCACACGCGAGAGCATTTATATATTATATTTGAAAAATAATTTCCTGTTTCTATTGACAAATTGATTTTTTTAAGTTATAATATATGATGCTTTCGTATGAATACGCAAAGATAAACGCGGAAAACGCGTTTTTTGACGTTTAAAAAAATTGAAGGAGGTGCTATCATGAAGAGAACATATCAGCCTAAGAAGAGACAGAGAAAAAAGGAACATGGCTTCAGAAAGAGAATGGCAACCGCTAACGGTAGAAAAGTTCTTAAGAGAAGACGCGCCAAGGGTAGAGCTCGCCTCACCTATTAATCGGTCACACGATCGTGACATACAAAACCTCCGATAAAACGCCCGGCGCGAATTTATCGGGGTTTTTGTTTAGTATGACATTTTTCACTTGAAAGGATGGTTTTATGAAGTTCAGAGCTATCTGTGAAAATCATCTTTATTCGAAAGCGTATTCAAAGGGTAAGAGAGCCGTGACGTCAGCTCTTGCAGTTTACGTATTGCCCGACTATGCCGCTAAGAGGCTGGCGAAGGCACACCCCGAAAAGAGGGTGATGAACCGTATTGGTCTTACGACCTCTACGAAGCTCGGTGGAGCGGTGGTAAGATCGAGATGCCGCCGTATCATGCGCGAGGGTTTGCGCTCTATTGAAAAGAAGAAGGAGCTCAAGGCAGGATTTTTGATAGTTATTGCTGCACGCGCCGCCGCCGTAAAATTAAAAAGCACCGACATTGAAAAACAGCTCGATGTCGCGTTTACAAAGCTCGATATGTACACACAATAATGAAACACGTAATGATATGGCTTTTACGCCTTTATCAGAGGTTCATTTCTCCGATCAAACCGAAATGCTGTCGATATACGCCAACGTGCTCCTCTTATGCAATAGAGGCATTTACAAAACGTGGCTTTTTCGTAGGATTTGCGCTCACCGTATGGAGGCTTTTACGTTGCAACCCATTTTCAAAGGGAGGCTACGATCCGGTGCCTGAACGGGGATTTCGCAATCCGCGACGCGCAAACGAAGAGAATGAACGTCACGACGAAACAGAAAAGGAAACCTAAAAATGGATTGGTTATACGAACTTTTGGGCCATGTGCTGTACGGCTTTTCCTACATCATGCCGGCAAACAGCTATGCCCTCGCACTTATCCTTTACGCACTCGTCTTTAAGATCGTTTTCCTGCCCTTCACTGTAAAGCAGCAGAAAAATCAGATCAAGATGGCCGAGCTCGCACCCAAGATCGAAGTTATCAAGGCTAAATACAAAGGCCGCACCGACCAGGCATCCAAGCAGAAGCTTCAGCAGGAGATCATGGATCTCCAGCAAAGAGAGGGCGCAAGTCCCTTTGCCGGTTGTCTTCCCATGCTGCTCCAGCTCCCCATTATCGTCTGGCTTTATAAGGTTATCAGAAATCCCCTTTCTTACATTTGCGGAATCGATCAGAAGGGCTTTGACACCCTGTTCTCCCGTCTTGCAAGCAGCGGAGTTACCGCCGAGCAGATAGATGGTCTCAATGGCGACCAGCTCCAGATCATTTCTCTGATCAAGAGCTCCGGCATTGAGTACTCCGACCTTGTAACAAGAGAGCTTCCCAACCTTAACCTCTTCGGCCTTAACCTCGGCGATAAGCCCTCGCTTACCGCAGGCTGGCCCCTCATACTCGTTTGCCTTATCCCCGTAGTTGCGGCGGCGCTCCAGTGGGTTACCATGTACGTTACCCGTAAGTGGAACAGCACCCAGCAGCTCACACAGGGCGATGCACAAACCAATATGTCCATGAAGATGATGGACCTCATGATGCCCCTCATGACTCTCTTCATCACCTTTGGATTCTCCGCGCTTATGGGTCTTTACTGGATATTCCAGTCCGCACTTGCTATTCTTCAGACCTTCATCGTCTCAAAAGTTATGCCTCTGCCACGCTATACCGAGGAAGAGCTTAAGGCTATGAGAAAAGAGCAGAAGCAGGCTGAAAAGGTGCAGAAGCAGGCACTTAAGGGCAACGTTAAGTACAAGTCGCTCCACTTCATCGACGAGGACGACTACGATGCTCTCCCCACAGTTAAGAACAACAATGAGGATGCAAAGAAGAATGCATCTCTCTACTCGGGCAAACCCGAGATCAAAGACTAATATAGAAGGTAAGCTAACAATATGATCAAGGAAATAATTGCCAGTGGTAAGGATATTATCGAGGCAAAGGAAAATGCAAGAGCCGCACTTGGTGCAGGTCCTCTTGACGATGTAAATTTTGAAATTATCCATGCCGGAAGCAAGGGTATTTTCGGTATCATCGGTGTTAAGCCCGCTCAGGTAAAGGCATTCATCGAGATTCCCGACCCTGTTGAAAGACGCCCGAAGCGCGAGAAGCCTGCAAAGGAAAAGCAGCAGAACGGCGAAAAGAAGAACAACGGCGGCAACAATAACAACAATAACCACAATAAGAACAAGCAGCAGAAGCCCAAGGCAGACAAGCCCCAGGAACCCAAGGCAAAGCCCGAAAAGGAAAAGACCGTTGCAATTCCCGAGGCTGAGCTTAAGCTTGAAAAGCGCGAGGTTAAGGACGGCGAGGATATGTCTTACGAGTTTGTAAAGACCCTCATCTCCGACATCGGACTTGCGGCAGAGGCAGAGCTTTACTCCTGCGAGGACGGTACCAGAAGAATCATCATCTCCGGTAACGACGCTTCCACCCTTATCGGTCACCACGGTGATACTCTTGATGCGCTCCAGTACCTTGCAAACCTTGCATCTGCAAGAAAGAACATCAACGGCGAGCGCGACAAGAGCCGCGTTACCATCGATATCGAGGGCTATCGCGCAAAGAGAGAGGAAACTCTCCGCGCACTTGCTCGCAGAATGGCGGCAAAGGCACTCCGCAACAGAAGAAGCGTTATGCTTGAGCCCATGAGCGCATACGAGAGAAGAATCATCCACTCCGAGATCCAGGGCATTGAGGGTGTTTCTACCAACTCCGTTGGCTCTGACAATAACAGAAAGATCGTTATCTTCCTCACCGACAAGAAGCCCCAGGGCATCTTCGAGGAGGAGAAGACCGAGACCGTAGCAGAAGAAGCAGAGGCTGTGACCGAGGAAGTAACCGAGGCAGTCGAGGCTACCGAAGAAGCATAATGGCTTACGGCAAAACAATAGCAGCAATATCCACCCCGTCCGGCAAGGGCGGGGTTGCGATTATCCGCGTGAGCGGTGACGAAGCGATCGCCATCGCGGAGCGCGTATTTTTTCCAAAAAACAAAAAGCCCGTCAGCGAGCTTACCTCACGTATGCAGAACTGGGGCGACGTTGTTTATGACGGCGAATACATCGACGACGGCATGCTTACCGTGTTCAGAGCTCCGGCATCATATACCGGCGAGGACGTGGTAGAGATAAGCTGTCACGGTGGTATTCTTGTTACACGTACCGTGCTGGAAGCACTTTTCTCAGCGGGTGCCACACCTGCTGAGCCCGGTGAATTCACTCGCCGTGCGTTCATAAACGGCAAGCTTTCGCTCACTGAGGCGGAGTCGGTTGGCGACCTGCTTGAGGCAAAGAGCCGCGAGCAGATAAGACTCTCAAGCGCGGCATCGCGCGGCCGTCTTTCAAGTGCAATAGCCGAGATCCGCAGCGCACTTACAGAGCTTCTTTCTTCCACCTTTGCACGTATAGATTACCCCGATGAGGACCTCGGTGACTTTACCGACGAGGAAAGCCTCGAGAGGCTTAACACGATCAAAAAAATGATCCAACGTCTTATATCGACCTACCCCACCGGCAAGGCGATAAGCGAGGGTGTAAACACCGTTCTTTGCGGCAAAACCAACGTCGGAAAGAGCACTCTTTATAATGCCATCCTTGGTGAGGATGCAGCAATAGTAACCGATATCGAGGGTACCACGCGCGATATTCTCTGCCGCTCGGTTGCACTCGGCAGAGTCATGCTTAACCTTTCCGACACTGCAGGCATGCGCGACACAAACCGCGCAGATGCAGTTGAAAAAATAGGAATAGACCGCACCCGTGCAGCGATTTCTCAGGCCGAACTGATAATTTCGGTATTTGACAACTCACGCGAGAGTGATTCTGAGGACGATGCGCTCATACGTTTGCTTGGCACTGTTGAGTGTCCCAAGATCGCTATTATCAACAAATGCGAGCTTGACAGACGCTTTGACACCTCCCTTCTTGATAACGGGTTCGACTACGTTATCGAGGCTTCTGCCAAGACCGATGAGGGCGAGCTTCTCTCGAAGCTTTCATCGGCAATAAACACACTTTTCACCGACGAGAAGATATCGGTCGGCAGCGAGGCGGTCATTTCCTCTGCAAGACACAACGCTTCCCTTACCCGAGCACTTACCTTTGTAGACGCGGCTATCACGGCTTATGCCTCCGGTGTATATGCCGATGCGGCGGCCTCCGAGGTAGAGCGCGCACTCGGTGCGATAGCTGAGATCGACGGACGTGCCGTGTCTGAGGAGGTCGTAGGCGACATATTCTCAAAATTCTGCGTAGGTAAATAAGCTATGGAAAACAAAAGATTTGCAAAACACGACTCAGGCTTCATATGTAAGAACTGTGGCCGTGAGGTTCTGCCCCTTGGCTACACCTCGCGCAACCACTGTCCTTTCTGCCTTTGCTCACTGCACGTAGATATAAATCCGGGTGACAGAGCAAACGAGTGCGGTGGAATACTCCGCCCGATCCGTGCCTTGCCCGATCCTAAGCGCGGGTACATCATCGTGCACCGTTGTGACAAGTGCGGCGAGGTCGTGCGCAACAAGGCGGCACACGAGGCAAAGGTACAGCCCGATGACACCGATCTTATAATCAAGCTTACTGCAGGCAGTATATAATGCAAAAAGGTCAATCGCCAAAAGCGATTGACCTTTTTATTTGTTGTTTTAGATTGCTTTCTTAATTGATTCTTTGCAGATGAAGAATGTTATTGCTCCGGATGCCAAAATTGAAACGATCGAAAGCACAAGAGTGAATACCGACTTGGAGGATATTGCAAAGAACAGGAATACGAACTCTGCTACGAAGCATGCTGCTGCACCGATCAAGTAAGGAAGATAACCGCGATTAACTGTGTAGCGAGGTGATTCAGCCACTTCTCCACCCTCTCTCTCGCGCTGCATCTTCTTAACAACTGTATTGAGGTAAACAAGGGACAGTGCTACAAATATAACACCGAGAACCGAAACGACCTGCTGTGCGTATACGTTCATACCAAGGAAGGTGTTGCCATTGCCCTGAATATGGGAAACAAGGAAACCAACTATGATAGTAGCAAAGAAACCGGAGAAGCCTGCCATAGCATGCTGAAGCGCAAGTGTAACAACGCGCTTGTCAGGCTCAACGAAGTCGTAGATAATGTTAGTGCTTGCGCTGTTTATGCCGCCCATCGAGATAGCGTAAAGAATGTAGTAAATAGTGTACATAACCTTACCGTTTTCGGGCACGGTAAACACGTTTACGATATAAGCTACAAGTACTATTACGTAACATATGTTCAGCATTCTCGTAAAAGAATGCTTATCTGCATATCTGCCAAGAGGACGAGAGGCAAGTGAGCGCGCTATCGCGTTTGCTGCAGTCAGAATTGAAATAAACGTCATCGAGAAGCCGAGTTCCTTGATGGTATATGTGCCGTAGAAAGGATATGTAGAATAGAGCGCTACGTACCAAAGAACCGATATAAGAATTACCTTAAATATCTTCTTGTCGCGTACAATCTCGCCTGCCATTTTTAAAACAGGAACATGCTCAACCCTTTCAGGCTTCTTTTCCTTGGCAAGCAAAAGCACAGCAGTGTCAATAACAGTAAGACCTATTACACCTATTGCGCAGAATATAAATGCACCGTAGAGATTGCCGCTAGCCTCGCAGGAATCGATGATAATACCCACAACAAAGGAGAATATCATACCACCAAGAAGCGAAACGATCTCCTTGAGTGCGGTAAAGCGACCGCGCTTATCATCATCAACGAGAGCCATAAACCAGTTGATCTTTGCGGGGCTGCATACATTAAGAAGAATATGAGCCGAGAGAAGCATTACAACAAAGAAAACCGTCTTTACAGCAGTCGATATTTCAAAAAACGGGATAACGTAAACAAGAGCAAAGCAAAGCTGATTGATAACGCTCATCACCGTTACCCAACGCTTTACGGGGCGCTTATTGATTAGAAAGATCGCAAAAAGCTGAAATCCGAATCCAAGAGACACGAACGATGTAAGAATACCTGTTACGGCATCGGGAATTCCGATGGCAGATGTAAGCTTAGCAAGATATGCACCGATAACAAGCAGAGATACGAAATACTCTACTGCAGCCGATACTATGTTACAGACACGACTTGACTTGTAAATGTCCTTTTCCATTTTATTTTCCGCCTTTCAAGGCCTTTGCCCTGTATTCCTTTGGGGTAAGACCTATATATGATTTGAATATTTTCGAGAAGAAATGATTGTCGGGGTAGCCAACCGTCGCACCGATATTTCCTATCGGCAGGTCGGTCGACAATAACAATGTACAAGCATGACCGAGGCGCAGATCGATAATCATCCTTGTTGGTGAGGTGCCGGTTTGCTCACGAAAAACAGCATTATATCGAGATACGCTGAGTCCGTCCATAGCCGCGAGCTGCGGTATGCGGATGTCGTCCGTGTAGGAAGCTCGTATATAAGCGAGAGAGCGTTCTATCGAGGAGCGGTGCTTGCCACCCATCCTTGCGCGCGCAAGGGCTATCAAGGCGCTTTTTACGGCTATGCCGGCCGCAAGATCACGGAACTCGTCGTTCTCGGTATAGGCCTCGAATATTTCGGCAAAGGCCCCTGCCGCCGCATCAGAATGCCCTGCCGTATACACGGACGCAGATGCGTTAAGACCGAGGGCGTGTAGCGTTTTTTCCACCTCAGAGCCGGTAAAGTGAACGAAGTAATAGGAAATTACTCCATCACCCGAGAAGGTATATTTGTATTTATACCCTGGCGGAAAGAGGATAAAATCACCCACCTCTGCCACGGCCGATCCGCTATCGAGGTCAACCGACAGGCGTCCCTCTATTATGTACATAAGGTAGTAATCCGAGCGACCGACGGAGTTATACGTGGTAAAGGGGCTTGAAATACTGACCATGCCGGAGCAATTCACCATAAACGGCCACTCACTCGACGCGCGGCTGTTTTTGTTCAAGCCGTCGTTTTGCTTGTCTTCAAAGAAGGAGCAAGAGAAGGATCTCATTTTCTACCCCACAATTAAAAAATACAATAATCAAGGCAAAAACCCGTGAAAGCTTTTGCCGACAAATAGTATACTACATACCCACGGAAAAGTCAACACAAAAAACGGCAAAAGTCCTACTTTTTTAAAGCGAGGTAAATTGTAGTAATTGCAAGGAAAAAAGTTGTGCGTCTCCCCGCTTCGTCAACTTAAAAATGGGCAAAATTTATTTTTGCAAAACGTATTGACTTTTCAATTTTATGGTGATATTATGGGTTTGACCAACGGCAAACAGGGGGGGATATTCTTATGAATGGTCTTCGCTTAAAAAATAATGATCCATATAAAGTAAGCCGAATTATGTACGTGCTTGAGGCATTGTTTGAATACCTGACCGCGATCCTCTCATCAGGCGTATTTCTCGCAAAGCTGACGAGTACGATAGGTATATCCGACAGCGTAACAGCGATACTCGCGTCGATAACCTCGCTGTCCTCGGTGTTTCAGATAGCATCGATATACCTTTCGCACAAGAACCCGATCAAGCCGATCATCATACCGATGCAGATAATTTCGCAGCTGATGCTGGCGGCTCTGTACATCATTCCCATTATCGGCTTCAATTCCGGTGTTGTGGCGATGTTCTGCTTCGTCATAGTGCTTTCAAACGCCCTTAAGAGCATTGTGTCGCCCCTTAAGGTCAACTGGTTTATGTCGTTGGTGGATGCCAAAAAGAGAGGCTCGTATACCGCCGTATTGCAAATAGTTTCGGTTATCGGCGGAACATTGTTCACTCTTGTATCCAGCAACGCAATAGACAGATTCGAGGCATCGGGAAATATGAACGGAGCATATATAACGCTTGCCATCACAATTCTCGTACTTATCACACTTTGCAATATACCACTGTTTATATCCCGTGAGAAACACGAGGTAAACGAAAGAGGGGGCGCACCGTTTCGATCCGTAAAGCAGCTTTTCGCAAACAAGCATTTCGTTCGCGCAGTGTCAATATTCTGCCTATGCAGCTTCGGTGTCACTATCGGTGGTGCATTTCTCGGCACGTATCAGATAAATGAGCTTGGATTTTCAATGACCTTTATCGCAGTCGTTGATATGATCATAAGCGCGATCCGAATTGTTGCTTTGGCAGTTCTGGGGCGAATATCCTTTCACTTTTCCTACCGCTCGCTTATCCGTTTTGCATATGTCGTGGCAATAAGCACGCACGCAATACTAATGTTCGCCGCCCCCTCAAACGGAAGTATACTATTTCCTTTATATCTCGCGTTCAACACCGTTTACAGCGGTTCAATTGCGGTGAGCCAGACCAACTTTCTGTTTGAGATATGTCCGCCGGAGGAGCGCACGAGCGCACTGGCTATATTCACTATAATGAGCGGCTTAACTGCCTTTTTCACCACACTTATCGCGACACCGTTTTTCAACTACATACAAACTCACGGTCTGACCGTTTTCGGTCATCCGATATACGCGCAGCAGCTGTTTGCTGCAATAGCGCTTGGAATACTCCTCTTGGTGAATATCCTTTGGAATATATCCTACAAAAGCTTTAAATGCGCCGATCGGTTTGATTGATAAAAAATCCATCCGCCCAAAAAACCTGTTTATCGCGGGTTTCCGGGCGGATGGATTTTTTACTTTTACCAGATGATTATCAGTATCACAAGTGCCAAAAGAAGTGACACGCCCCCCACTATAATAGTCCAGAGTGAAGTTTTGTTGAACTCGGTCTTATGCTCTGCTCGTTTGACGAGGCGAGCTGAACGCATCGCGTTTATAACCGGCTTATAAAGGAGCATGGCAAGTGCGCTGTTCATCAGTGTTTTTGCAAAATTGAACGGCAGGAGGATTGTAGGGATTATGCGAACAACATCCGCCGCCGACCAATCTACGTAAGGATACAACGGGATAATGATAGGATTAAGCGCAACCATCACCGCGGTGGTGACAACGGTCGCTGCGGCAAAGCCCATGACGGCACCGTTAAAGGTTTTGCGATATTTATATATAAGAGATACCACGAGGGAGAAGGTTGCAGAGGACACGAAGTTCATTACGAATCCCCATATTCCCGTTGCGCTGATCGTGATAAACTCGATAAATGCAACAATAAGTGCGATGATAGGGCCTGCGATAGGGCCATAGATAAAGGAAGCAATTGCAATCACGGCATCCTTCGCATCTATCGACAGGAAGCCTGCAACGTTGGGTATAAGCTTACAAATAAACGTGGTTATGTAAGCAAGGGCGGCAAACACACCTATGCCACATATTTTTTTGATAAGATCTCTTTTTTGCGTATTCATAATCTCCTCCGCTTGGGGAATAGCCGAATTCGGCCATAAAAAAACTCACAGCAGATACTGTGAGGCAAGGATATGAAAGGCGGCCGAGTAAAGCCGTATTACATAAACTCTTTTATCATCCGGACTTTACCGTCGGTTGAGGAATCGCACCTCATCGGATCGCACACGTCAAAACAAACCGCGCGCAATTTCGCAGACTATTACTGCCGGTATGGAATTGTGCAACAGAACTGCGCACTCACCAAACCCCAAAGACATTGTATGTATTTTTATAAAAGTTGATATTTCACAAGGTTTTCAGGACTATGCCCTACCCCGTGTTAATTTATTTATGCCCGACGAGCCTTACGGCACGTCGGGCATAAGCTAATCCTATTAGGAAATTGATTCAAAAATCAGCTAAAATTAGCCGATGATCTCACCAACAACGCCCGAACCAACGGTACGACCACCCTCACGGATAGCGAAACGGAGACCCTTCTCGCAAGCGATAGGAGTGATGAGCTCAACGTTCATGTTAACGTTGTCACCGGGGCGGCACATCTCAACGTCAGCGGGAAGAGTGATGATACCGGTAACGTCGGTAGTTCTGAAGTAGAACTGA
>JAZOWT010000131.1:0-31462 GCA_045659365.1 Eubacteriales bacterium
CACAAAAAAACACCACCCGAAATGGGTGGTGTTTTTTGTGGTGACCCGTGGGAGAATCGAACTCCCGTTTCAGCCTTGAGAGGGCCGTGTCTTAGCCGCTTGACCAACGGGCCGTGGTGCATTCGCTCGATTATTATATCACGTTTTTTTAGGCTTGTCAAGTGGTTTTTTGAAAAAAGTTAAATTTATTTTTCGCAGGGATTTTGAAAATGCCCCCCTCTCACCTGCTCCGCAGGAGCTCCCCCAAGGGGGTAGCCTCCCTGATTGGTCGCCATCTGCGTGAAGATGCCATTAAGTTAGCCTCGCCCTCCGGGAGAGGTGGCACCGCAGGTGACGGAGAGGGTAAGAGGGGCCACCAAAAATGCTTTTCGATATAATGCACAAAAACACATATTTGAAAATGGTCGATATGCCGAACTTTCTACAATTTATTTTATATTTATATAGAAAAGCAGTTGACATTTGTTTTTATAAGGTGTAAAATCTCATTACAAGGTTTTAGAGAAGCGGTAACGGAGTGGTGACCCGGAGCCGCCTCTTGGCACTTGTGCAAAAATCTGGTTGCCCCAAAAGGGTGACCCAAAAAAATATTTCTAGAAAGGAAATTTAATCCAATGAAAAAGTCATTTAAAATTTTGACTCTCGTTCTTTCGTTGGCCCTCCTCTGCGGTGCGCTCGTAGTTGCTGTACTCGCAGATGAACCCGTAGAACTCAAGGGTGTTGAAACCTGCTTCACCACTGATTTCTCCGGTGCTTCTCTTAACCAGTCCGAAGCCGCTCAGGCAACCCCTGTTAAAGATTTTACTATCGACAACAAGGGCTCCGGTACTATGAAGGTTGTTACCGACAAGAATGATAACTCTTACTTCTCCTACGACTATGAGGGAGATGATAGAGTTACTGAGGCATCTAACTACTCATACACCGCTCCTTACTCAGGTATGGCTTGGGGTAGTGTCACCTCGCTTGAAACGTTCAAAGGCTGGTACTACACCGACAATAAGTACTATGTAGTTGACGTCGACGTTTACTTCCCCGAGGGCGTTCCGAACGGCGCTACCAGCTTCTACCTCTACAACTACATTCCTACCAAGACTACGGAAACTGTAGAGGGTGTAGAAACTGATAAGTGGGGCAACGCTACTGAGCCTAATGATAAGGCAATGCAGTGGAAGTTCCGTAACAAGTCCGAGGGTGGTGTTGAAGTACTTACTACCAGCGGCAAGACCTATGATCTTCTTGACGGCGCGTGGACTCACCTCACCGCTTTCGTTACCTATGAGATCGTAGATGAAACCTTCTATGTTGTAACCTACACCGCTATCAACGGTCAGATCGTTGACGTGGCTAAGGTGGCTCTGCCTAAAAAGGTTGACGCTCCCGATCCTTACGCTTGGTGGCCCAAGACTGCAAGATTCGAGTTCAGCACCAAGGATACCGCAGGCAGAGAGATGGATATCGACAACTTCACCATCCGTAAGCTCACCAAGGACTACAACGGTAACCTTGACGCGATCATCGCACAGGGTATCGGTGCTGGCACCGCTGATTGGGAGTCCGACATCTACAAGAATGGCGAAAAGACCCCCTACACCACCGATGCTGCAGAAATTAAGGGTGTAAAGTATGACCACGTTCAGCGCGCTATCGCAGCTGCAAAGAGCGGCGATACTATCACTCTTCTTAAGGATTGTGGTTCTGTGGTAAACGTTGACAAGGATCTTACCATCGTTTGTGGCGACTACACTATGGCAAAGCCCAATGTTGCTATAGGTTACGTAGCTGATTATAATGAGGAAACCAAGAGCTACGTTGTTGCTGCTACTCAGCAGTCCATCATGATCATGTTTAACACTTGTACTTGTCCTGACTGTACCGCTGCAGGTGCAACTCCTGATGCAACTCACCCCGGTAACGTACTCGTTAATGCAGCATACCGTGACAACGATATCTTCAACTTCTACGTAAACGCAGGCAAGTCCCTTGAGTGGTCCCTCAACAAGGGTAACGCATCTTACAATCTTACCGGTTGGGTTGACCAGAACGGTACCGCTTATAAGCCCGGTGACATTGTAACCGAGGAAATTATGAATGCCGGTTACCTCATCCTTACTCCCGTTATCGAGGTAGAGTATGCTACCGTTGAGTACGTTCAGGGCGGTGTAGCTACTCTTGCTGCAGGCTCCAAGGCTCTTGCAACCGCATTTATAAATGCAGATGAAGGCACCACTATCAAGCTTATCGCCAACTCTAAGTACGACGGTGGCGCTATTAGTCTTAAAAAGAATCATACCCTCGACCTTAACGGTTACATGCTTCAGGCAGTTACCACTAAGGATCAGCTTTCTGCTAAGTCCAACCTCTTCACCGTTGAAACTCCCGAGTTCACCATCGTTGGTGAGCAGGAGGGATCCGCGCTTATTAACTTCTGGGTTGATAAGGATAACGTAAATGACGACGGCACAGAAAACACCAGTACTGCAGTATTCCAGAATGCTCAGACTCTCTCTTATTCCGGAAGCAATAGAACTGTTACTGTAAAGGGTGAAAACCTTTACGTAAACGTTGCTCAGCTTGCAAGATTTAACTCCTCCAGCAACACAATCAAGCTTGACGGCGGTGTATATGCTAAGGACGGCGTAGGTGATGGCTACGGCTACATTTACGGTGCATCCGGCGTTAAAGATTGTACCGTTGAGGTTAAGAATGCTATCATCAACGCAACTTCGTTTATCTCCTTCTATAACACAGCCCCCAACACTGTAACCATTGATAACTGCGCAGTTATTTGTGGACGGGGCAGCCTTACCAACACCGCCAACACATACGCAGATATTACCATCACTAATTCTTACATCGCATGTAACCCCTCTTCTAAGAATGGTACTGCTATTATCGGTGAAGGTAACTACATCAGAGATAACTCTGGCTGGGATTCTTCTGTTGTTTATGCTACCGGCGTAATTGTCGAGGCAGCTAACGAGAAGGTTACTCACCAGTATCCTATGACCAATCCTATGGCAGATCAGGTTGGCGGCAAGTACGTTGTTCTTGACTCTACCTTCGATATTCTTCCCGGTTCAATAGAGATTACTTACACCAAGTATGCCAAGAAGGCAACTGTAGTTAACTTCTACGACGGTGAAACTCTCCTTGGCACTGCTGCGGGTGATCCCGGTATGAAGGTTGTTGGTCCTAAGAAGGGCGAGCCTACTCCTGTTGCTAACGGCTGGGTACTTGAGTACACCGCATACGCATACACCATTTCTGCAGATAGCACAGAGGCTGTTATCAACGTAGACGTTAAGGATGTTACTGAGTATGATTATTCTTATGCTGTAGGTACTCCTGAGCTCTACATGAACTATAGACTCTCCGATAACCTTGCTACCAACCTCTACCGTCCCGCTACTCTTCCCGAGGGCATCGAGCTTGTTGATACCATTCTTAACGGTTCTAACGCTAATAGACCCTGGACAGGTGCTAGCAGCACTAAGAACTGGGTAATAGGCGGTGTTGAGTACCTTTCTACTCAGGGCTGGCCTAATGCATGGGATGCTGATGACACTACTCCTTCGTGGGAGCTTGTGTACACCTACAAGGGCACCACTCTTAGCTACACTGTAAAGGCTAACGTAGTTGAATACGCAAAGAAGGTTGCAGACACCTATGCCGGCGATGCTGAGAAGCAGCAGCAGATGGTTGCACTTCTTCAGTACGTTGAGGCTGCTAATAAGATTAAGGGCGATACCATTAACAGTGGTCTTTCCGAGTACCTTGCAGGTCTTAAGGAAACTGTCACTCTCTTCGAGATTCCTGAGGAGACCTACGACCTTAGCGCAATTTCTACCTACATTTCCGGTGCTAACGTAACTGTTAACTCCAGCCGTGGTGGCGCGATCGCCTTCACTCTTACCGACGCAGGTAAGGCAGAGGGTATTACCTACAAGATTATCGGTAGTGTTAACAATAAGGCTGCAATTACTAGTGCAATTTCTGGCGGCAAGCTTATAACCGATAACGCACACATTCCTTCCTTCGGTGCTCATAAGTTTACTGTCGTTGTATACAACGATGGCGCAGAGGTAGCTTCTGCAGAGTACAGCCTTGCAGCTTACTACACTGCTAACAAAGATACTCTCACCGCAGATCAGATCTCTATGGTTGAGGCTCTCTATGCACTTTCTAAGATTGGTAATACCAACAACTAATTAATATCGGCAAACATACACTACAGCCCCGAAAGGGATATATACACAAATTAAATTAAACTAAAAAACAAAGCATAAGATTGTATTGATTGATTGACGAGAACGGCGCGGATTTTCCGCGCCGTTTTTGTTTCAAATAGCCGAGCAGGACGAGGCTAATTGACATTTTCAGGCGCGGATTTTCCGCGCCGTTTTTGTTTCAAATAGCCGAGCAGGACGAGGCTTATTAACAGATTTCTTTGCGCGGAAGGTGACCAATCAGGTAGGCTCGCTCCTCTTACCCTCTCCGTCACCTGCGGTGCCACCTCTCCCTGAGGGCGAGGCTTACTAATAGATTTCTTAACGCAAAAGGCAACCAATTATAAGGCTCCTCCCCTGGGTAGCGCGCAGGGGCTATGCCACGAGGGGGAGAGTTTTTTACAAAAAATCTTCTTGAAACTTGTTTTTTCTTGCCAATCAATTCTTTGTTTGGTATAATTAATCCATAATATATTGCCATTTACGAGGTAAATATGGGAAAATCAAGGATTGATAAAAACGACAATTTATTAGATTACGCAAGGGAACTAAGGCGCAATATGACTCCACAAGAGCGACACTTGTGGTATGATTTCCTGAGAGATTTTGAAATCAATATTTATAAGCAGAGGATAATTTGCAACTTTATTGCCGATTTTTATTGTCACAGCGCTCGTTTGGTTATAGAGATCGATGGAGCTCAGCATTATACCGTAGAGGGGCGTAGTTATGATGAAGCGCGAACCGAGATTATTGAAAGGTACGGAATAGAGGTTATAAGGTTTGCAAATGCAGACGTGGATAACAATTTTGCCGGTGTATGCTATACGATAGAGAAGAAAATACGCGAGAGAATTGCAGAGCTATGGGGAAACGATGTTAGTTAGCCTCCGGTTCTCGGGCCATAGTCCCGCGCGCTACCCAGGGGATGAGCCTTATAATTGGTTGCCTTTTGCGTTAAGAAATCTATTAGTAAGCCTCGCCCTCGGGGAGAGGTGGCGCCGCAGGTGACGGAGAGGGGGAGGGGAGAGAAATTCCCACCATCTCCCATCATTACCACATTCTTTACATTGACCGGTGACTTCCTTTTGTGATACAATATCGCCGTGGCAAATGAAAATGAAAGGAAGGTAATGAATGAGAAAAAACAAAAGAAGAATTACATCACTTGTACTGTCAGTGACGGCTGCCGCGATTATATTGTCCTCGCCTATGCGAGTCGCGGCGGCGGGAAGGACGGCGGACGTGAGCGTTGAGGCGCCGAGCGGATCGGTTGAATACTCGCTTTCGTCGGTTTCGTCAAGGTCGCTTGGTACATACGCGGCGCGGGAGGTTTACTACAACTCGACGTCGCTTGGTAATATCGCAAGGGTGATAAACGGTGTGCCGTACATAGCGATACGCCCGTTTGTAGAGGGGATCGGTGCCGCAAGGGTGACCTATTCCTCCGCGACGAGAACTATAACTCTTTCCGGGGGCGGCTTTAACGTATCGGTTTCGGATGGCGCGTATGCGCTTTATTCAGACGGACGCGTATTCTTTGCATCGACTCCGTCGGTGATACTGTCCGACGGACGCATGTACGTTCCGGCATCGGTGCTCTCGCGGGCGCTTTCGCTGAATTTATCGGTTGCATCTGACGGAGCGGTGCGCACCGCCGGTGTTGCACGGCCTGCCGTATCGGGGGATAAATACTATGCCGATGATGCGGTGTACTGGCTCTCCCGTATAATCAGTGCGGAGAGCAGGGGCGAGCCCCTGATCGGTCAGATCGCGGTCGGCAACGTTGTTCTCAACCGCGTGCGGTCGACAGATTTCCCTGCCACGATATACGGTGTTATCTTTGATCGCAAGTACGGTGTGCAGTTCAGCCCGATATCGAACGGAACTATATACGACACTCCGAGCGCGAGCAGTATTCTCGCCGCTAAGATATGTCTTGACGGATTTACGGTATCCGATGACGTTATGTACTTTTTGCGGCCGTCTGCCTCCACCTCCTCATGGATCGTGCGGACAAGACCCTATCGCTTCACTATAAGCAATCATTATTTCTTTGCATAAGGGCAAAATCCTCTTGCTTTTTTCTTGATGTTGGTATATAATATATAGGTAATAAACTTTTGTGAAAGGTACTCTTATGAAATATACCATTGACGTTGCAGGACTTAAGAGAGATCTCCCCCTTTGCCCCATTCCGGGCGGATTGAATATTGGCGCGTTCATTCTGTTTGGTGACGTTGAGCTCACCGAGCGCTGCGCAGAGGAGCTTTGCAAGATCGCACCCGAGCATGACGTTATGCTCACCGCTGAGTCGAAGGGTATTCCCCTCATTCACGCGATGTGTCGTATCAGCGGTCAGAACCGCTACGTGCTTGCCCGCAAGTCGGTTAAGCTCTATATGAAGGACGTTGTTGAGTGTGAGACCAAGTCGATCACTACCGCACACGGCCAGACTCTGTACATAGACGGCGATGATGCCGAGTATATGAAGGGCAAGCGCGTGCTTATCGTTGATGACGTTATCAGCACCGGCGGCTCGCTTCTTTCACTTGAAAATCTTGTTAAGCAGGCCGGCGGTAACGTGGTCGGCAAGATGGCTATTCTCGCAGAGGGCGAGGCGGCTGCACGCGAGGATATAATCTTCCTCGAGAAGCTTCCTTTGTTCGATAAAGAGGGTAACGTGCTTTAAAAAAACGGTCCGGCGACCTCCCGATGTGGAAGAGCGCCGGCCTTTTTTATGCTTATTTCATATATCGGCGCAGCTTCTCGATCGCACCCTTTTCAAGGCGGGAAACCTGCGCCTGAGAGATGCCGATCTCGTCGGCGATCTCCATTTGTGTTTTGCCCTTGTAAAAGCGGCGGGCTATGATGTTCATCTCGCGTGGACTTAATTTTTTAAGTGCCTCGCGCAGTGTGATGCTCTCCACCCATTCCTCATCAGACTCGCCGTCACCGGCGCGGAGCTTGTCTATAACGAACATAGAGTCCTCGCCACCGTCTGAAAAAACCGAGTCATAAAGTGACACGGGTTCGACGATAGCCTCCATTGCCGCACCGACTGCCGCCTCACTTTCGCCAAGCGCTGTGGCGATTTCCTGCAGTGTTGCATCCCTTTGCTTGGTGATAGATATTTGCTCCTTAACCTGAAGCGCACGGTAGGCAAGGTCGCGCATGCTTCGTGAAATTCTGACCGACGTATTGTCGCGCAGGTGCCGGCGGATCTCTCCGATTATCATTGGCACCGCATAGGTGGAGAAGCGCACGTCAAGGTCGGTGTTAAAGTTGTCTATCGCCTTGATAAGCCCGATGCACCCGACCTGAAACAGGTCGTTTGCGCTCTCAGATCTTGATGCAAACTTACTGATTACACTTAGCACCAGACGTAGGTTTCCTATTATCAGCTCCTCGCGTGCCGCGGTGTCGCCCTCCTTTGCGCACAGTAGCAGCTCGCGCTTTCTTTCTTCCTTGATCGTCTTAAGCTCCGAGGTGTCTATACCGCATATTTCTACGTAATTTTTTCGCATAAATTACAACCCCAAAATATTTTTATCCACACCTAAAGTATTTCCAATAAAGTCAAAAATACACAGGTAAGTATGGGGGCGTGTCGCGTTTTTGCGCATTTATTTTTTTGTTTGCGGTGCATAAAACCGTAAAAATTTGTTTGCATATGCCGAGTCTTGGTAATTGACATGTGCGGCCGCATGATGTATAATTGTCGTATTATGAAAAGGAGAGTGCTATGAAGATAAAGGGCCTTCAAAAGTTGACCTTGCTTGACTATCCCGGTCGCCTTGCGGCTACCGTGTTTCTCGGCGGATGTAATTTCCGTTGCCCGTTTTGTCACAATGCATCCCTCGTTGTGCGCGGCGACGATACCGAGATAAGCGAGGATGAGCTTTTTACATTTCTGGAAAGCCGACGCGGTAAGCTTTCGGGTGTTTGTATCACCGGTGGCGAGCCTACGCTTTATCCGTCGCTTCCTTCATTTATTGAGAGGATTCGTGCGCTCGGCTATTCGGTCAAGCTTGACACCAACGGCACAAATCCGGATATGCTCGAATCCCTCGTCAAAAACGGACTTATCGACTACGTTGCGATGGACGTTAAGTCGTCGATTGAAAATTACGGCAGGGTTGCCGGCATACCCGGGCTTGACACTAAACCCATCGAGCGAAGCATTGATTTTCTCCTTAGCGGTGTGGTTGAATATGAGTTCCGCACCACCGTTGTGCGCGAGCTTCACAGTGCCGCCGATCTTGAGGCTATCGCCCTCAGGATAAGGGGTGCCAAAGCATATTTTCTTCAGCCCTTCAAGGACTCCGGCGACATCATCGAGGACGGACTTTCGAGTTATTCTACGGCAGAAATTTCGGCACTTCTCGACGTCGTAAAAACGTATATACCAAATGCACAAATCAGGGGATAGGCACACTATATATTGTGACGAAAAACGCAGAATGCACCACATTTTGCGTTTTTTTCTGTTGACATTTGTCGCTTTTTATAATATACTAATTGTACACGACAAATTTTAAAAAAAGGAGGAAGAAAAGAATGTATAACGTTCTTAAAAGAGATGGTAAAATCATCGATTTTGACATTCAGAAGATCACCAGGGCTATTTCTCTTGCCTTTGATGCACAGGAGAGAGAATATAACACCGATCTTATAGATTTCCTTGCGCTTAAGGTTACTGCTGATTTTGAGCCTAAGATCAAGGATCATCATATTTCCGTGGAGGACATCCAGGACAGCGTTGAGTCTGTGCTTATCCGCGCGGGTTACGACGACGTTGCAAAGGCTTATATCCTCTACCGCCGCCAGCATGAGAAGATGCGTAACCTCAAGTCCACTATTCTTGACTACAAGGAGATAGTTGACGGCTACCTTAAGGTTATGGACTGGCGAGTTAAGGAGAACTCCACCGTTACCTACTCGGTCGGAGGTCTTATCCTTAACAACTCCGGTGCTATCACCGCTAACTACTGGCTTTCCGAGGTTTACGATGACGAGATCGCAAATGCTCACAGAAATGCCGATATACATATCCACGACCTTTCTATGCTTACCGGATACTGTGCGGGCTGGTCGCTCAAGCAGCTGATCCAGGACGGTCTTGGCGGTGTTACCGGTAAGATCACCTCCGCTCCGGCAAAGCATCTTGCAACCCTCTGCAACCAGATGGTAAACTTCCTTGGCATCATGCAGAACGAGTGGGCGGGCGCGCAGGCATTCTCTTCCTTTGATACCTACCTTGCGCCCTTCGTAAAGGTTGATAATCTTTCCTACGATGCAGTTAAGAAGTGCATTGAGTCCTTTATCTACGGTGTAAACACTCCCTCAAGATGGGGTACTCAGGCTCCTTTCTCGAACATAACTCTTGACTGGACTGTTCCCGGTGACCTTGCAGAGCTTCCCGCTATTGTTGGCGGTAAGGAAATGCCCTTCAAGTACAAGGACTGTAAGGCAGAGATGGACATGGTCAACCGCGCGTTCATCGAAACAATGATCGAGGGCGATGCTAACGGCCGTGGCTTCCAGTATCCTATCCCCACCTATTCGATCACTCGCGATTTCGACTGGTCCGAAACCGATAACAACAAGCTCCTCTTCGAGATGACATCGAAGTACGGAACTCCCTATTTCTCCAACTACATCAACAGCGATATGGAGCCCAGCGACGTTCGTTCGATGTGCTGCCGTCTCCGTCTTGACCTCCGTGAGCTTCGTAAGAAGTCGGGCGGCTTCTTCGGTAGCGGTGAGAGTACCGGCTCCGTCGGTGTTGTTACCATCAATATGCCGAGAATTGCTTACCTTGCCGCAAACAAGGACGATTTCTACAAGCGCCTCGATCATATGATGGATATCGCGGCTAGATCTCTTAAGATCAAGCGTACCGTTATAAGCAAGCTTCTTGACGAGGGACTTTACCCCTACACCAGAAGATATCTTGGCACCTTTGCTAACCACTTTTCTACCATCGGCCTTGTTGGTATGAACGAGGTTGGTCTTAATGCTAAGTGGCTCGGCAAGGATATGACCGATCCCGCAACTCAGGAATTCACCAAGGAAGTCCTCGACCATATGCGTGAGCGCCTCTCCGATTACCAGGAGGAGTACGGCGATCTTTACAACCTCGAGGCAACTCCCGCTGAGTCTACCTCTTACCGCCTTGCAAAGCACGACGTTCGTCGCTATCCTTACATCAAGACGGCATCCGATCCTCAGCAGGGTGAAACTCCTTACTACACCAACTCCTCTCATCTTCCTGTTGGATATACTGACGACATCTTTGCCGCTCTCGATATCCAGGACGAGCTTCAGACTCGCTATACCTCGGGTACAGTATTCCACGCCTTCCTTGGCGAGAAGCTTCCTGATTGGAAGAGCGCTGCAACTCTTGTGCGTACTATCGCAGAGAACTATAAGCTCCCCTATTACACCCTTTCTCCCACCTATTCTGTATGTAAGAACCACGGCTACATCGCCGGCGGGCATTATACTTGTCCCGCTTGCGGTGAAAAGACCGAGGTTTACAGCCGTATCACCGGTTACTACCGTCCTGTTCAGAACTGGAACGACGGTAAGAGCCAGGAGTACAAGGACAGAAAGGTATATGCTCATGACAAGCTGACCGGCAAGGCTCCTCTTAATCTTGGCTCTGCTGCTGAAGAGCAGATGATCGAGGTTGCCGAGACCGTCGAGGATAAGGTTATCCTCTTTGCAACTCCTACCTGTCCTAACTGTGCTGCGGCTGCTATGTTCCTTGATAAGGCCGGCATCCCCTACGAGAAGCTTATGGCAAATGACAACCCCGAGCTTGTTGAACAGTACGGTGTGCGCCAGGCACCTACCCTTATCAGTATTTCCGGCGGTAAGGTAGAGAAGGTGGTCAATCTCTCTAACATCAAGGCGTTTACCGAACGCGCAAAATAATATAAAGGAGGCACCGATGTACGACATTATAGTAGTTGGTGCAGGCCCTGCAGGACTGTGCGCGGCGCTTTATGCTCGCCGCGCACAGAAAAGCGTTCTCGTCATTGAGAAGGCGACCTTCGGCGGCCAGATAACCCACTCTCCGAGAGTGGAGAACATTCCCGGCTTCATCGAGTTGACCGGCAACGAGTTTGCTGCAAAGCTCTTTGAACAGGTAATGACTCACGGCGCTGATATAGAGCTCGATGAGGTTAAATCTATTCAAAAAAGTGACACGGGATACGTTGTTATCACCGATAACTCATGCTTTACAGCTAAAAGCGTTATAATCGCTACCGGCTCAAAGCATCGCCCACTCGGTATAGAGAGGGAGGAAGAGTTCGTTGGTGAGGGTATCTCCTACTGTGCTGTATGTGACGGCGCGTTTTATAAGGATAAGACCGTTGCCATAATCGGTGGAGGTAACACTGCTTTGCAAGAGGCGGTTTTGCTTTCCGATACATGTAAAAAGGTATACGTAGTACAAAATCTTGACCACATGACCGGTGAGGGTAGTCTGGTTTCCAAGCTTGAGGGCCGCGAGAACGTTGAGTTCGTGCTTTCCGCTGTGGTAACCGAGCTGATCGGTACAAGCGAGATAGAGGGAATCAAAATCAAGAGCGAGACCGACGGTAGCGAAAGCACACTTGAGGTTGACGGTATCTTCGTGGCTATCGGCCAGATTCCCGAGAATGAGCCGTTTGCCGACGTGGTTGCACTTAACGACCGCGGTTATATAGTTGCTGGTGAGGATTGTCTTCCCGACACCGATTGCGAGGGCATATTCGTTGCGGGTGACTGCCGCACCAAGTCCGTGCGCCAGGTAACCACCGCGACCGCTGACGGCGCTGTTGCCGCGCTTGCCGCTTGTCGCTACGTTGACAGTCTTGAATAAGACCCGTGTAAAATTAAATAAGTAATAAAAACACACCGCAGTGCCGTTTTGACACCGCGGTGTGTTGCTTTTTTATTAAACGTAAGAGAGTAGAGTCTCGGTAGCATATGCATTGTACATCTTCTCGTAAAGCCCCTTGACCCACACGCGTCTTTGCTCTTCATCAAAGGTCACAAGCTCGCGCGGAAAATCCTTTATTGGTACCTGCTCGTACAGTTGCTTAATGAGTTTTGTGTGCGGTATTGCGGTTTTAACCGTGCAAACGGGAGTCGTACCCTCGCGTATAGACCTGAGACAGTCCCACACCTTTGACTTGGTGTGCTTCGGCAAAATGCCGTACGACTTGACTGTGCCGTCAGTGAATGTTGCTAAAACCTCGCCGCCCTCGTCCTCGGTGTAAGTTAGGGTGGCATTTTCAAACTTATAGAGAAACTCGGGCCATCTTTCCTTTTCGGCGGCATGGGATGCCGCGATGTAAAGGTCAGTACCGTTTGCTCTCATCCTGATCGTGCAGGTATCAAAGCTTTCTATCTCATTCGCACGCAGACAGTTTGATTCAAGGCTATCGATCTCGGCACTGGTGTCCATACTCTCGCCAAGAAGGAAGAGCATATTGTGGATATAATGTGCGCAGGCATTTGAGGCAATCGAGTCAAGCATCATGACTCCGTCCTTTGATATCCTTCCGGCCCAACCGGAGCCTCTTGAATAATAGTCAAGTCCACGCGGCCAGCTTATCGCACATTTGAGGGAGATCGGTTTGCCGAGTTTTCCACTTATGATATCTCTTTTTATTTTCAGCATCTCATCTGAAAAGGACCACTGATATCCTATCGCTATCCATTTTCCGTACTCCTTTTCTGCTGCCAGCATTGCTTCCGCATCCTCGACTGTCGGGGCAACCGGCTTTTCGCACATAACGTACGAGCCGTGCGAAAGCGCACAAATACTATGCTCGCGATGTAAAAAGGGAGGTGTGCAGATGATAGCAAGATCGGCCGTGTGCTCGCGGTAAAAATCCTCCATTGTGGAGTATACCGGCACCCCTGCTTCAACAAGCGCATCCTTCTTCGCCGAGGCGGATATGCAATGATCCACCACACCCTCGAAAATGATGCCGCGGTTGGTATTTTCAAGCAACGTAGTCACATATCCTGCACCGTAACCGCCTGCGCCAACCAATAATATCTTCATATTTCAGTCCTCGATATTAACACTTTTGTGAGTATCCGCAGCTTCGCGCGCCAGAAGAGCAACCCTTGTGATATAGAATATTTCATCGGGCGAAATTGTCTCACCGCCATTAAGAAATTCCTCTAAAAGCTCAGGCGCCTTGGTCGGTGTGAGTGTGGTGTATCCATTCTCGTCTATGAGGATTATTTCGTCATCTCTTACCTCGATAGCGCCTTTCGTTCCGACACATCTGATGCGATCGTCTCCGTGTGTTGGCGCATTCTCGGGGCGGTAATAATCCATGCTTGCCGATGCGATAATTCCGTCCTCTAGTTCAAACCTGCAGAGCGCCGCCATCTCGGGTGAGCCACCTGTACTGCTCGCATTAACCGATAAAAACCTCTTGCCCGTGAATGCATATATCCAGTCAATCGCATGAATGCCCACCCAAGGAATAGTTCCGCCGTACAGCTCTCGGTCACCGTACCAAGCAGGGCGCGTGCCGAACTTATAACTCTTCTGAGCATTGATTATTTTTACCTCGCCAATTCTTCCGCCCCTGACAAGCGCTGCGGCATGGTAAAAGGCGGGAGTATAGCGGAGGTAGTGCATGGCCGAAAAGCGTATCCCACCTTCACGTACCGCGGCTTCAACCTCGTCGAGCTCGGGTATGGAGGACGCCACCGGCTTCTCTGCGAAAACATCTATTCCGAGCCTCGCACATTCGATTATCACCCTACCCGTGTGACAAAAAACAGGGGATACGACCGCAAGATCAGGCCTTTCCTTATCCAGCATTTCCTTGTAATTGTCGTAAAAGGGCACGTCGGGATCGAACGATGCGCTAAGTCCCTCGTGCTCGCTCTCGGGCGCTATACCGCAAAGGATAACGTCCTCTCGGCTTTTCAGATATCTGTGTGCCTGCCTTGTGTGTCCGCAGGCGCCTATAAAGCACACTTTCATATATCCCGGTCCTTTCTGAAATTTCTTGCCAGAAGTGTTTCGAACCATAATTCCGGAGTTGGCATGGGGGATACCGCCTCGGTGTAAGAGTATTTGCCTCTGGTTATTGTGCGAGTTGTACGCAGTGCGATATTGCTCGGTTCTTTTCCATCGACAAGTGCCGACCCGTGTGTTCCTATTTCCTTAGCAGAGTGGAGCATTGCCGAGAGTGTCGCACGCTGTGTAAGTATCATATCGTAAAGCTTGAAAAGCTCACAAAGCTCAGTCTTATTCTCGATTGTCACCTCGTCAAAGAAGCGGTTATAAAGCATATCAACTCGCTTCGTAAGTGCAACCATTCCCACGGTGCTGCGGTCAAAGTCAGCGACGCGGCTCATCTCGGTCCGGAGCTCATCTCTTATCTCTTTTACGTTGGAGGGAGCATATTTTATATCAGGAAGCTGATACGTCGGAACATCGCGCTCTTCGTTTTTGCTTTTTGCGATATACTCCGCTGCGCGCAAGGAACCCACCTGTGTTGAATTGAGCGCACTACCGCCCGGACGGTAGACGCCAAACGTTCCTGCCGCCTCGCCTGCGGCATAAAGCCCCTTGACGTCGCTCTGCCAATGCTCGTCCACGGCAATACCGCCGTTGCAGTGCTGGGCGCAGACGGCTATTTCCAAATACTCTGTGTAAAGGTCGATGCCGTGTGATGTATAAAGCTTTATCGCACCGGCGTTCATCCTTTCAAGCCTCTCTATCGGTGTGCCAAAGGTAGCACCCGAGCGTTCGAGATATTCTCTCGCTTCCAAGTCAAGCTTACCGAAGCCACACTCGAGCCCCTTAGGGTTTCTTGTAAAGTCAAGAAACACCCGGTTGCCCCTTTTTATCTCTGCGGCAACGAGCAGGTCAACTCTTGATGAGCCGTCAATTTTTCTCGTATCAAACGGCCATTGATATCCCTTTAAGAATATCAGATCAAGCGACTTCGCGCCAAGCTCCTCGTAAAGGAACTCGCGCTCTGTACCGTCCTCGGAAACCGAAATATAACGGGGTAAAACCTGCTGATACGTGCCCGATAAATTCCAACGGAAAGCCGTGCTAGCAATTCCGTATTGCCACTCTTCCATGTTGGAGAGTGCGGCACCTGCATCGATTGCAAGACCGGTTGCACCGTGTTGGCTTTCGGGGTAAACGGTGCTCTTATATACCCCTGAGGGGCCACCCGTGCAAAGAATTACGCTTTGACAAGCGACAACGGTAACGTCGCCGGAATGTGTGTCAACGGCCGCAATGCCGCTCACGGCACCACCGTTGGTCAGTATTTTTATAACGCGCTTATTGTCTATTATTTCTATGCCCTTTGACATGACTGACCTCTCAAGCGCCTCGGTCATATATTTTGATGTAAGCGGCCCGCACGACGTTGCACGCGAGCGCGGATCATGGTCGGTTTTGTAGCCGGCATACTCGCCAAACTCGTTGGTGGGAAAGGGAACACCAAGCTCCACAAGTCGCATGAAGCAACGAGTGGAATATGCCGCCTCGCAAAGGGCATGCTCGCCCATAACACCACCGCCGGAGTAGAGTGTGTCAGCCATCTCGCGCACACTGTCACCGTCACTGCCGCACAGGGAAAGCTTGTAGTAGGTCTGCTTGTCGCTTCCGGTGTTTCTCGACGTTCCCATAAAGCGGCCCTCGGTGACGATCGCGATATCCCTTACACCAAGGTCCCATAAGCGGTCAGCGGCATTATATCCCGCACATCCCGAGCCGATTATCAGGGTATGATATCTTTCTCTCATAGTCTTCTTATGTGCATTCCTCCGTCAAGAATGAATGACTCTCCGGTCGCAAATCCGAACGTGCCGTCCGTTAGTGCAACAACTGCCTTGGCAATATCGTTAGGCGTACCCCAACGGCCAAGCGGTACGAGTCCTTCTGCGATAAGGCGGTCGTATTTTTCCTTGACTGCGGCAGTCATTCCGGTCGCAATAATGCCGGGGCAGACCTCGTTTACGGTGATGCCCTCGCTTGCAAGCCTGTCGGCAAAAAGCTTGGTGATCATCGACACACCTGCCTTTGAAATGCAGTATTCTCCGCGGCTTGTAGAGCTGGTGTATGCCGAGCAGGAGGAAACGTTGACAATAGCACCGCCATTGCCCTGGGCGATCATCCTGTTTGCAACCGCCTGCGTCAGAAACAGGGTACCCTTGGTGTTTATATTCATAACGTAATCGTAGCTTTCCTCACTCATCTCAAGGATGTCACAGCGCACCTTGGGTGCAACTCCGGCAACGTTTACAAGCACCGTTACGTCACCCTTGGAAATAGCCGTATCAAGAAGCGCCTTGCGGTCAGCAGAATTTGAAATATCTCCCTGAACGTAGGTAACGTCAAGCCCCTCGAAATCCGAAAGATCCGGCTCGGCACTTCTGCCCATGCCTACAACGGCATAGCCGCACTTGGCAAGCATAATCGCGCTCGCCTTTCCAATTCCACCGGCAACGCCGGTCACGATAGCAACGTTCATTTTATTTTCCTCTCAAAACCTCTTTTAAAAGCTCGCGGTAGTATTCGTTAAACACCGCGCATCCGGATACCTTGCCGTTTCGCATGAGTGTTGTACACTGCGAGCAGGTAAGACAACATTTTTTAGGACTGAATTCGCCCTTTAAATAGTCCTTGTAAAACTCGGGGTACGCAAGCCACATTCTGCCGTATCCGACAAGGTCGCAAATTCCGTCACGGAGCAGCTGTTCTGACCTTTCGAAAAGCTCCTCGCGGTAGTACGACATTCCCGAGCCGACGACGGTGAGGGCGGGGAAGCGCTCCTTTATGTGCCTCTCAATGGTTACGAAGCGCGCAAGTCCGTCCCGGGCGCTCTCCGGAGGTATATATCCGCCCTTGCGATAAGGACGGTTAACGTGTGGATTATAGTAGGGGTTTCCGACAGTGACGTTGAGTATTTCGACACCTGCCTCAACAAGCTTCTCAAGTAACATATCCGGCTCAGTCAAGTCAAGCTCACCCTCTTCGGTCGTTCCGAAGCCGCAGGGCTTTTCAACCACGTCTGATACACTAAGACGCGATGTCAAAAGGATGCCCTCGGGAAGTACAGACTTGACCGCCTTGACACAGTCAAGATAGAGCCTCGTGCGGTTCTCAAGCGAGCCACCGTA
The DNA here is from genome assembly GCA_045659365.1 of Eubacteriales bacterium. Lineage (GTDB taxonomy): Bacteria > Bacillota > Clostridia > Oscillospirales > CAG-272 > UBA1740. The sequence goes on from JAZOWT010000131.1 coordinate 17,406, forward strand.
CCTACCCTCACGGCTGAAAGCCGAAAGAAGCTCCTGGAAAAGATATCCGTGGCAGGACTTCACGTCAACACCGTCAAAGCCGGCTCTTACCGCAAGCATTGCCGCCTTGGCATAGAGGACGTGCAGGGTGTCAAGATACTCGTCACTGACGATGCTGTCATCAGTCATTGGCTTCGTTTTTTCATATACGTAGTTGCGATATGCGATCATTGGACGTATACTTTGCCTGCCGGAATGAGTTAATTGAAGTATCAGAACAGGGTTGATGCCACACTCCTTGAGCGCGGCCTCTCTCATGCCGTCAACAAGTGCCTTGAACTGATTCAGGTTATCCTCGGTCAGCATCATCTGGCGCACGTTGGTGCGTCCCTCGGGGCATACCGCCGTAGCCTCCATCCATATGACACCTGCACCGCTTTTCGCGGCCCTTATATATTTTTCAACCGTCAACTCGCTCGGGCTTCCGTCCTCGTGACAGTCACAGCCCTCCATGGGCTGAAGCACAACGCGGTTGGGGAAAATCCTGCTTCCGATTTTGATCGAATTGTTGATCATGCTAGTACGTCCTCTCGATTGATATAATTCAATTATATCACACTAAAAAGAAATGTATATAACAAAAACTGCACAAAAGATTGCTTTTCTTGCAAATGTGTGCTAAAATATACCCAAAAGGGGTGCTTTTATGGAGTGTTTAAACTGCGGAGATCTTGAAATTAAATATAACGAGAGCAATATTGCAAGCACGGTTTTGTGGGAGAAGCACTGCCACTCGCGTTTTGAGTTGATTGCGGTTCTTGAGGGAGACGTAAATGTTATGCTCGAGGGCCTTACCTTTCGCTTAAAGGCCGATCAGTGTATCGTTATCCCGCCACTTTCATATCACTCGATCACTATCAACGAGGGTGGTATTTATCGTAGAGTGACTGCGCTCTTTCCCATCGATACCGTGCCCGAAATACTGCACCGGGACTTCACATCGGGTGCTGCCACTGTATTTTACTCTGATTGTATCGAGCGGCTGAAGACCGTCGTGCAAAAGGGCTCGCCTGAGTTTTACGAGCCGCTTGCCGAAAGCCTCATGACCGAGGTGTTTTACGGCATGCTCGATGCCAAGAAAAATAGCCCCACCCCCGACAGGGACGACTTCTTGCAGCGGGCGACTCGCTATATAGATCAGCACATCGGCGAGAAGATCTCGCTTGATGATCTTTCGCGTCACTCCTCGCGCTCGAGGTCCTCGTTCTCGCATCTCTTTGAGGACAAGATGGGCATATCACCGAAGCAATACATTCTTCGCAAGAAGCTTGCCACTGCACGTAAGCTGATTGCCGAGGGTACGCCGCCCACCACTGCCGCGATGCAGGTCGGTTACGAAAATTACAGTAATTTTTACCGTATGTACTTAAAGCACTACGGCACCGCTCCTACAAAGCGAAAATAGGCATATCACACCCCCCGTGTAACGTAAAATAGACACCGCCGAGGCATAAACACGCCTCGGCGGCTCGTCAAAAGACGAGCAGAGTGCATCGCACCAAGCGGCAACGCTTGCGCCGGAAAGGAGTATCACATGCGTGGCGTTCCGACGAGCTAACTGCGAGCACAGCGCGGAACGCTTGAAGTTTTCGAGGATCAGAGTCTATGTCTGATCCTCTTTTCTGGAGAAAAGTCCCGAAAACTTGTTAAACTTTAGTGCAACGCAAATCCAACCATTACGCTGCTTTAGGTTGTGCGTGGCTTTGTGCTGAGTTTAGCATATTCTCAATGAAAATTCCATAACCTTCCGTTGGATTAGCTACCATTACATGCGTTGCGTTCCGACGAGCTAACTGCGAACACAGCGCGGAACGCTTGAAGTTTTCGAGGATCAGAGGCTACGTCTGATCCTCTTTTCTAAAGAAAAGTCCCGAAAACTTGTTATACTTTAGTGCAACGCTAATCCAACCATTACGCTGCTTTAGGTTGTGCGTGGCTTTGCGCAGAGTTCAGCATATTCTCAATAAATATGCCATAACCTTCCGTTGGATTAGCTACCATTACATGAGTGACGGCGCCGACGATCTTGCCGTCTTGGATGATTGGTGAGCCCGACATTCCGCGCACGATGCCGCCCGAGAGGGAGATAAGGGTAGGGTCGGTCACCTTGATCTTAAAAGACTTCGAGCCGGTCGAGGTGTAGTCGACGTCGTAGATCTCTACCTGGTAGGTCGAGCGCATGCCGTTCTTGACGGTCGAGATTATATCTGCCTTGCCGGGCTTTACGTCCTCTCGCTCTGCAGCAGGCAGAGGACTAGTGCAATAGTCGGGCAGTTCGGTAAGTGCACCGAAAATTCCGCACTCGTTGTTCAAATTTATGGTCCCAATACGGTTTTGCTTTAATACACCGGTCAGCTCTCCCGCGTGCCCGATCTCTCCGCGCTTGCAGCTGCCGAGGGTTACCGAGGTAGCCGCTCCCGAGCGCAGGGTGACACATCCTGTGCCGACCGAGTCGCTGACTCCGTGACCGAGTCCGCCAAAGGCAAGCGTCTCGGGATCGATAAAGGTCACCGTGCCGATGCCGGCCGTACGCGAGCGCATTTTCACGCCAAGGGTGTGTTCGCCGTCCTCAAGACGTGGTGTAACCGAAAGCTTTACACTTTCACCGCATCGGATAACCTCAATTTCAAGGCGCTTGCTGCCCGATTCCTTAACCAGATCATCAACCTCACCTACGGTATGCACTTCGTTGCCGTTTATTCCAACTATTCTATCTCCCACAAGCAGGGCGCGGCTGTCACCGGCATCGGTTACGGTTACGCCATCCTCGTTGATCACAAGGCCAAAAACCGAGCCACCGGGGTAGAGCATTATAGCCTCATCCTTGTCATTCTTCTTTCCGAAGAAAAGCTCAAATATGCGCGAGGACACCTGCACGTCGCGCGAAAGCGCTTCGGCCACATTTGGGTCGATATCTGCACCCGTGTAACATTTTACCTCGCCAAAATTGGCTTTTACACCACCAAAAGCCAACGAAAAGATATATATAAAGAGCAAAGCAAAAGAGCTTGCTCTGAAAATCAGTCGTTTCATTCCACACTCTTCCCATCAAATTTACTGAATTTATTTTCTCGCGTTTTGAGGGCTTGTATGAGTAGAAAAAACAGGGAATTGAATGATAACATGATTATAATAAAAAATGAAGAAAACCGCCAGCTACAAGCTCACGGTTTTCTTCATTTTTTATTTGTTTTTTAATTATCAAAGGGTTGCTGCCATAACGGCCTTGATGGTGTGCATTCTGTTTTCCGCTTCCTCAAAAACGATTGAAGCAGGGCTCTCAAACACCTCGTCGGTGACCTCCATACTGTCACGTCCAAAGCGCTCACCCATCTCACGGCCAACACCGGTGTTCATATCGTGGTAAGCGGGTAGGCAGTGCATGAACACTGCATCGGGGGCCGCCTTTGCCATAAGCGCGGAGTTCACCTGATATGGAGAAAGGTCGTTTATACGCTCCTCCCAAACCTCGACGGGCTCGCCCATCGATACCCAAACGTCGGTGTAGATGACCTTTGCATCCTTGACCGCCTTGTCGGGATCGCTTTCAAGAGTGATGGTTGCGCCGGTCTCGGCAGCTATCTTCTTGCACTCCGCAACGAGAGATGCTTCGGGGAAATACTTTTCGGGCGCACATGCCACAAAATCAAGTCCCATCTTTGCCGCGCCAACCATAAGCGAGTTACCCATGTTGTAGCGCGCATCCCCCATATAAACCAGCTTTATACCCTTAAGAGTACCAAAGTGCTCCTTGATGGTGAGGAAGTCGGCAAGTATCTGGGTGGGGTGAAACTCGTTGGTGAGTCCGTTCCATACAGGAACCTTGGAGTATTTTGCAAGATCCTCAACGATGCTCTGACCGTATCCGCGGTATTCTATTCCGTCGTACATCGAGGCAAGAACGCGTGCGGTATCGGCGATGCTTTCCTTCTTTCCGATCTGCGAGCCGGTGGGCTCAAGGTAGGTCACGTGCATACCGAGATCGTGCGCCGCAACCTCAAATGAGCAACGCGTACGAGTGCTTGTCTTCTCGAAGATCAGGGCGATGTTTTTGCCGTGGTAAGCATCGTGCGCGATACCACTCTTCTTCTTTGCTTTAAGCTCCTCGGCAAGCTCGATAAGGCTGGAAATTTCACACGGGGTGAAGTCAAGTAGCTTTAAAAAGTCCTTTCCTTTAAGGAAATTCATATTATTGTTGTCATATTTGAAGTTCATTTGACCAGGCTCACTTTCAGATTTTTGCGGCATCCTTAATTACAGCTACTGCTGTTTTTAAAAGATCCCACGGAATGTTGAGTGCGGGAAGCAAGCGCACCTTTGTCTTTGCCTTAATAGGCAATACGCCGTTCTTCATACAGGTGGCGATTATCTCACCGGCATCGCGCTCGGTTTCAATGCCAAGCATAAGGCCCATACCCGCAATGCTCTTGATTCCGGGGGCGCCCTCAAGCTCTGATTTGATGTAGTCAGACTTTGCCTTAACCTCGGCAAGGAGGGTGTCGTCTATTCTTCTGATCACGGAAAGAGCCGCCGCACATGACACAGGGTTGCCGCCAAAGGTGGATCCGTGTGTGCCGGGAGTAAGGGTGTCTTTTGTTTTGTCGAAGAACATTGTTGCTCCGATCGGAAGACCGCCGCCGAGCCCCTTTGCCGTTGTAACTATATCCGGCTTGAAGCCGTACTGCTCGTAGGCATAAAGCGTTCCTGTACGTCCGTTGCCCGTCTGTACCTCGTCGATTACAAGGAGCATATTGTTCTCTGCGACAGCCTGCTTTATGGCATCTGCGAATGCCTCTGATATAGGCATAACACCGCCCTCACCCTGAACGCATTCAAGCATTATTGCCGCGCAAGCATTCTCACGTGCCATCTTGATAAGGCCATCGGGGTCGCTTGTGTCGGCATAAATGAAGCCCTCGGTAAAGGGGTGGAACACGGTGTGAAACGTATCCTGCCCGGTCGCGGCAAGGGTGGTTACCGTTCTTCCGTGAAAACTGTTTTTGAGCGTGATTATTGTGTGATTACCCTCGCCCTTGGTGTCAAGCGCCCACTTGCGCGCGGTCTTTATTGCGCACTCGTTTGCCTCGGCTCCTGAGTTGGAAAAAAAGACTTTCCCCGCACCCGTGCGACGGCAAAGCTCCTCTGCAAGGCTTGCGCAGGGCTCACTGTAATACAAATTTGATGTATGCTGGAACTTGTGGATCTGCTCTTCGACGGCCCGACACCACTCTTTGTCACAAAGACCAAAGGTGTTGGTAGCGATGCCGCTGGAGAGATCGATATATTCCTTTCCTTGCTCGTCATAAACGAGCGATCCGTTGCCACGGACGATCTCGAGATCAAATCTCGCATACGTTGCGGCAACGAATTCCTTATCGTTTTGTTTAGATGTTCTCATTTTTATCCTTTACCACCATTGTGCCGGCACCCTCGTCGGTAAGCATCTCGATAAGAAGTGCGTGAGGAACGCGGCCGTCCAGTATAGCAACCTTTTTAACACCGTGCTTGATCGCCTCGATACAGCACTCTACCTTGGGTATCATGCCACCCGAAATAACTCCGGTAGCGAAAAGCTCCTCAGCCTCCTTGAGGTCGATGCAGGGTATGATCGAGGTGTGGTCGTCCTTGTCACGCAGAATGCCCTCGATGTCTGTCATGGTGAAAAGACGCTCGGCATTCATAGCACCGGCAATATATGCGGCCGCAGTGTCTGCATTGATGTTATAAACGTTGCCCTCGCTATCGCAACCGATGGTCGAAACAACGGGTATGTAATCGTGCTTTAAAAGATCAAGAATTGGTGTCACGTTGACCGAGTCGATCTTGCCGACGTATCCGAGCGCGGGATCCTTGACGCTTGCCTTGATCATCTGACCGTCAATACCGGACAGACCTATTGCCGCGCCGCCCTTGGCCTCGAGCAGGTTGACAAGACCCTTGTTAATTTTACCTGCCAATACCATCTGCACTACGTCTACCGTTTCCTTGTCGGTCACGCGTAGGCCGTTGTGGAAAACACTTTCTTTGCCGATCTTCTTCAAGGTGTCGGTGATCTCGGGGCCACCGCCGTGTACAAGCACGACCTTGACTCCGGTCAGGTGAAGAAGAACGATGTCTTCCATAACCTGCTGCTTCAGGCTCTCGCTTATCATAGCATTGCCGCCGTACTTTACAACGACGACCTTGCCGTAGTATTTCTGAATAAAGGGAAGCGCCTGAGTAAGCACCTCGGCGCGCTGTGCATTAGTGATTTGCAGTGCCATTATGTTCTATAATCTCCGTTGATTTTTACGTAGTCGTATGTAAGATCGCATCCCCAAGCGGTGCTGTGTCCGTTACCGTCACCGCACACAACCTTGATGATGATCTCGTCCTCAAGTAGAATTTCCTTGGCGATCTCCTCGGAGAAATCAACTCCTGCGCCGTTTTCACAAACAACGATCTCGCCCTTTGCCGATTTGAAGCTTACGGCTATCTTCTCGACGTCAACCTCCGCCTCGGAGTATCCGATAGCGCAGAGGATTCTACCCCAGTTGGCATCCGAGCCAAACATAGCCGCCTTTACGAGGGAAGAGCATATAATACTCTTTGCCATTATCTTTGCATCGTCGTCACTCTTTGCGCCCGAAACGTCGCACTCGAGAAGCTTGGTTGCGCCCTCGCCGTCTGCGGCGATAGAGCGGCACAGATATACCGTAACAGTGTTAAGCGCCTGCATAAATGCCTCGTAGTCGGCACCCGTGTCACCAATTTCGGTGTTTCCTGCCATGCCGTTTGCAAGTATTGCAACCATATCGTTGGTCGACGTGTCACCGTCAACGCTCACCATGTTAAAGGTGGACTGAATATCACTCTTAAGTGCCTTGTTAAGCATGTCTGCACTGATAGCACAGTCGGTGGTGATGAAGACAAGCATTGTTGCCATGTTAGGGTGGATCATTCCCGAGCCCTTTGCAATACCGCCGATCTTACATTCCTTGCCGCCCACGGTGAAGCTTACCGCAATCTCCTTGAGCTTGGTGTCGGTGGTCATTATACCCTCTGCCGCATTGGTGCTTCCGTCCTCGGAAAGACCCGAGATAAGCTCGTCAAGGCCGTTGACGATAGGGGCGGGATCAAGAGGCTGACCGATAACACCGGTAGAAGCTACTACAACGTCGGTCGGTGAAATACCAAGCTTTGATGCGAGGGCATTACAAGTCGCGGTTGCGACCTCAATGCCGTTTGCATTGCAGGTATTCGCGTTTCCGCTATTGCATATTACCGCCTGAGCATATCCGTCGGCAATATTGCTTTTAGTTACCGAAAGGGGAGCGCCCTTTACCTTGTTGGTAGTGTACACCGCAGCTGCGGTAGCCTTTACCTCCGACTTGATGAGCGCAACGTCTCTTTTAAGCTTGTTCTTTCTGATACCGCAGTGTATTCCGTTCGCGGTAAAGCCCTTTGCGGCACAAACACCGCCGTTAATTATCTGCATTTTGATTTCCTCTCTAAACGATCAGAGTCTTCGTTTTCTCGCATCCGAGCTTAACGTTAAGACACTCGACCGCGGCGCCGGATGCGCCCTTGCCTAAATTGTCATATCTTGCCACGAGCAGTATGCGCTCGTCATTTCCGTACACCGAAATGCCCATCGAGTCAAGGCCTGAATATTTCGCCGCACTTAAAAATCCACCCTCGTCATCCGCCTCATTAAAATGGATGATTGGCGAGGAATATGCACTACGGTATACGTTTTTTATGTCATTTATACTGCCTTTTATATCACTTGCGAACAGGGGGATGGTGACCTCCATGCCCGAATAAAAGTCTGCAACAATGGGTGAAAAAGCGGGGAGTGTCTTAAGCCCTGTAATGGCTGTCATCTCCGGCAGGTGCTTGTGCATCTGCGATATACCGTACTGTCTTGGCGCACCGAGAAGCTTGTCGCGGTCGGTTGCCTCGTACTCTGCGATCATCTTCTTTCCACCGCCGCTGTATCCTGTAAGCGAGTGCGCGCACAGATGTGCATCAGGGGAGATGATCCCGGCCTTTATAAGCGGATACACGAGCACAATAAATCCGCTCGCGTGACAGCCGGGTACGGCAATTCTTTTTCTGTTTGCGATTTTTTCTTCAAATTCCGGTGAAAGCTCCGGAAATCCGTAAGCCCACTCGGGGTTAGTTCTATGTGCTGTGGAAGCGTCAATTACGGTAACGTTATCGTTCTCAATGAGAGATACCGCTTCTTTAGCGGCATCATCGGGCAGGCACAGGAAAACTATATCGGAGGAATTGATTATTTCCTTTCTTGCCGCCACGTCCTTGCGTTTTTCCTCGGGCAGAGAAAGGATCTCGACGTCCTCTCTTGCCATCAGTCTCTCTTCAATGCGAAGGCCGGTCGTGCCGGCCTTTCCATCTATGAAAATCTTTGTCATTTCAAAAACTCCTCAACGTACGCGATCTGCTCGTCAACCGAGTCATATCCGGTTGAGCCCTTGGAGATTCTCTTTTTCACGCAGCTCTCGAGGGAGATCTCATTGTAAAGATCATCATCGAAGAGCTCGGAGTAGCTCTTGTACTCGTCAAGGGGTATCTCATCGAGGGTGATGCCTGCCTTGATGCACTTTCCAACGAGTGTGCCGACAATTTTGTATGCGGCTCTGAATGGCATGCCGCGGCGGGTGAGATAGTCTGCAAGGTCGGTCGCGTTTATGAAGCCGCGCTTACAAGCGGCATACATATTCTCCTTCAAGGGAGTCATGGTTTGTATCATGGGAATGAAGACCTCAAGGCACTTCTTGACCGTTTCGGTCGCATCGAAGATAGCCTCCTTGTCCTCCTGCATATCCTTGTTATATGCGAGCGGAAGTACCTTAAGCACGGTGAGTGTGCCCATAAGATCTCCGTAAACACGGCCGGTCTTACCGCGGACAAGCTCCGCCATATCGGGGTTCTTCTTCTGGGGCATGATGGATGAGCCGGTGGTGTATGCATCGTCAAGCTCAATGAACTTGAACTCCCAGCTCGACCAGAGTATTATTTCCTCGGAAAGACGGGACAGGTGTGTCATAATGAGAGCGAAAGCCGCCTCAAGCTCAACACAGTAATCTCTGTCTGAAACACCATCGATAGAATTCATGCAAACACCGTCAAAGCCAAGTCTTGCGGCAACCATATCGCGGTCGATCGGATGGGTAGTGCCGGCAAGAGCTGCTGAGCCAAGGGGAGAGTAGTTCATTCTCACCATAGCGTCAAGCACACGGCCGACGTCGCGCATGAACATCATACAGTAAGCAAGCAGATGATGTGCAAACGTGATCGGCTGTGCTCTCTGAAGATGTGTATATCCGGGCATGATCGTTTCGCGGTTTTCCTTCGCCTTGCCAAGAAGCGCTGTGATGAGCTTGTACAAGAGCTCAACTACACCAATTGCCTCCTCGCGCATGTAAAGACGAAGGTCGAGTGCTACCTGATCGTTACGGCTTCTCGCAGTGTGAAGCTTCTTGCCTGCGTCACCGATACGCTTTGTCAGCTCGGCCTCAACGAACATGTGTATATCCTCTGCGCCATAATCAAAATCAAGTGCGCCGCACTCGATATCCTCGAGGATCGAGGAGAGCCCGTCAATTATCTTGTCGAGCTCATCCTTGGTAAGAATACCGACCCCGTGTAACATTGTTGCATGCTCAATAGAGCCGTGAATGTCGTGCTTGTATAATTTGTTGTCAAAGTGAATGGAAGAGTTGAAATCGTCGGCGAGCTTATCAAGTGCGCCCTCGAATCTTCCTGCCCACATCTTATCCATAGATAAATTCCTTTATTTCTTTGCGTTCTTTGCGTTTACCTGTGCCTGCACCTGAATGGGAAGACCGTAGAGGTTGATGAAGCCCTGGGCATCAGCCTGGTTATATACGTGGTCCTCACCGAATGTTGCGACCTCCTCGGAGTAGAGGGTGTAATCACTCCATACGCCGGCCTTAATGATGTTACCCTTGTAGAGCTTGAGCTTTACCTTACCGGTAACGTTTTCCTGAGTCTTGTCAACGAATGCGGAGAGAGCCTCGCGAAGGGGAGTGAACCACTGACCGTTGTAAACAAGCTCTGCAAAGGTAACGGAGAGCTCCTGCTTCTTATGAGCAGTCATCTTGTCAAGACAAATGGTTTCAAGGTAGCGGTGAGCTGCGTAGAGAATAGCTCCGCCGGGAGTTTCATATACGCCACGGCACTTCATACCGACAAGGCGGTTCTCAACGATGTCAAGAAGACCGATACCGTTTGCACCACCAACCTTGTTAAGCTCAAGGATGATGTTCTTTGCGCTCATCTTCTCACCGTTGAACGCAACGGGGGTGCCCTTTTCAAAGTCAAGGGTTATGTAGGTAGGAACGTCGGGAGCATCGATGGGAGAAACGCCCATCTCGAGGAAGCCCTTCTTCTCGTAAAGGGGCTCGTTTCCGGTATCCTCAAGGTCAAGACCCTCGTGGCTGAGGTGCCAAAGGTTCTTATCCTTGGAGTAGTTGGTCTCACGGCTTATCTTAAGAGGAATGTTGTGTGCCTCGGCATACTCGATCTCCTCGTCACGGGACTTTATGTCCCACTCACGCCAGGGTGCGATGATAGGCATATCGGGTGCGAATGCCTTGATAGCAAGCTCGAAACGAACCTGGTCGTTACCCTTACCGGTACAGCCGTGGCAGATAGCGTCTGCGCCCTCTGCAAGTGCGATCTCTACAATTCTCTTTGCGATAACGGGACGTGCAAAGGATGTACCGAGCATATATTCCTCGTAAAGCGCGCCGGCCTTAACGGTGGGGATTACGTAATCGTCAACAAACTCATCGGTGAGGTCCTCGATGTAAAGCTTGGATGCGCCGGTCTTAAGAGCCTTCTCTTCAAGTCCGTCAAGCTCATCAGCCTGGCCAACGTTACCCGAAACTGCGATGACCTCACAGTTGTTGTAATTCTCCTTGAGCCACGGAATGATGATAGAGGTATCAAGTCCTCCCGAATATGCAAGTACTACTTTCTTGATTGAATTTTTATTCATTTTTCTGTCCTCCAAAAGGTGTTTTTTAAAATTACTCTATCATTATAAAACCCCTCAACTGAAATGTCAAGGGGTTTTTGAATATTTTTTCAATTTTTTCTCAAAATTAGTGTTTATTATGCATATTTATTCACTTATTCATAAAAAACACTGCATAAAGTGTGCGAATAAGGGCTTCTGTATCGCCTGCATAGACCCTGAGCGCGTGTGTGCGCTTAACCTTTGCGATAAGATTTATCGCAAAATCACCGGTGTCTATCGAAAATCCGGAGCGCTCCGCAATTTCGGACAACCCGTCAAGATCAATTTTCACACCTTGAAGATCAAACGCGATGCTCATTGTATGTCTGTCGCAATTAAGCGTGGCCTTGATCTCGGATCTGCCGTACACACGGAAGAGAAGAAGCTTTAAGAAAAATGCAAATCCGTCTGTGCATACCGTTACTATGCCGCTGTCGTTGTTGATGACCTTGAGCGACAACAAGCCTCGGAAGTGCTCCTCGGAGAACGTTGACAGAGATTTAATAAAGGATGACGTTGATAGCTCGGTGAGTGTGTAATCGCTTAATACTCCGTCACCGACGCGTAGTCTTGAAAGATCGATCGTTGCCATTATCCCATGGATATTTCCGCGCGATTAAGGTTAGTGAATGCATCGGTGCGCGCGATACTGCCTATCAGTGACTCGGATGTATCGGAAACGTCCTTTCCTAAAAGGTTAAGGATATAGGTTGCCTCGATTTCCTCGTAGCATTTTTCAAAATGTTCGTCATCCTTGCTTGTGCGGTAAAGAATGTAGTAGCCGTTATTCGCACCGGTGATTACCTCGATAACCTCTGAGGTGTCGCCGATCGAGAGGGAGAATGCCGCTGCGGTAAGCTCGGCATAGTATGCGGGGTCAAGACTGTATTTTCCGATAACCATTCCGTCGCGAAGTCCCTCGCCGGCAAGAGTGTTGCCGATCATATAGGTGCCGACGTCATAGGCGCCCGACTGCTGTGCCACTCCGTCACGGAATCTCTTCGCGCGCTCGGGTGTGTTTATGAGCTTATCTGTTTCGGTCGTCGTGCTTAAAAATGCTTCAAGAACTCTTACGCAATCCTCACCGTCATAGAATGCCTTAACGTCCTCACGGGTGTAGGTAATGTTGTTGTCGCTCACCTTTGCGGTGTAATGATCCTCAAGCATCAGATACGCGATCGAATAACGGTAGAGAAGTGTCTGTACAGAATAATTAATATAGGACTCCTTAAGATGTGCAAGATAGGAGTCATAGTCACCGCCAAAGCCCTCGATAGGTGTATCGTCGATGCTTCCGCCCTCCACACTGACCTTGATGTAATCCTTGATAGTATCTTCAACCACGTCGGAATAAGGATCTATTCCTGACTTTTCGCAAAGGTAGAAGATTGAATAAATTTCAGCAATACGGCTGAAGATTATTTCATCTATTTCGGCTATATATTCGTCCTTGCTCTCGCCGGTCCATACGTCCGCGTTGCCGCCGTCAACCTTGGACTTGTACTGCAGGAAGAGTGCGCGGTATAATTCGTATGCCACGTCGTAGCTCTTGCCGTCTATCGACATGGTGAACATAACCGCCTTTTCTTCGCTTGTGCTTTCTACCGGCTCGTACTCATCTCCGCAGGCAAAAAGGGAAAGGCAAAGCGAGAGAATTATAATGATCGGAATTATTTTTTTCATCAGAGAGATCTCCAAAATGTAAGTGTTAACGATATTATATCAAAGAAATGTTAAGAAATCAACACCTAAAACGGCACACTGAATGCGCAGGATAAAAAATATGATGCAATTTATGAGAAAAGGTTTGCATTTTACGTGCGAGTGTGCTACAATAAATCAAAAAAGCACGTGAGGGTAACACACGATGGAAGAAAATTATAGCGTCAGCCTGTCGAAGATAATCGACGAGTTTAAGCTTGAAACAATTTATTTGCCCGAGCTCCCTGAGGATATTATGATATCCTGCTCGCGCGTTAACCGTCCCGGTCTTCAGCTTGTTGGATTTTACGATCACTATGAGCAGGCAAGACTTCAGATAGTGGGAAAGGTCGAGAACCTCTTTCTCAGCCAGCTCGAGCCGGAGGAACGCACCCGCCGTCTTGAGGACTTTTTCCGCTCGATGCCCTCGGGCGTTATCGTAACCTCATCGATAGAGATCGACCCAAACACTGTCGCAACCGCCGAAAAGTACGGAGTGCCACTTCTTCGTACCTCAGAGAGGACCTCTGAATTTATGGCAGCTCTTATTGCTTATCTTAACGTTCAGCTCGGTCCCCGCATTACGCGTCACGGCGTTCTGGTCGAGGTGTACGGCGAGGGTATTCTCCTCCTTGGTGATTCCGGAGTCGGTAAGAGCGAAACGGCAATCGAGCTTGTAAAGCGCGGTCACCGTCTTATTGCAGACGATGCCGTTGAAATTAAAAAGGTATCCGCGACCACTCTTGTCGGTTGCGCACCTCCCCTCATCCGCCATTACGTTGAGCTTCGCGGTATCGGTATAGTTGACGTGCGCCGCCTCTTTGGTATGGGTGCGGTTAAGGAAACCGAAAAGATCGACCTTGTTATAAATCTTGAAAACTGGCAGCAGGGCAAGATGTACGACCGCCTCGGTCTTGACAACGAAACCGTTGATATCCTTGGCATTAACGTGCCCAGCATCGTTCTTCCCGTTTGCCCCGGCCGTAACCTTTCCGTAGTTATCGAGGTTGCCGCAATGAACAACCGTCAGAAGCGCATGGGCTATAACACAGCTGAAGAGTTTAATAAGAGATTGATGGAATCCATGGGTCTGCAGTAAGCGGCTTCCGTATTTTGCGTATCTTCCGCCTTTTTCGGCAAGCTCGACGTAGATTTCTACGTCTTCGGCCTCAAAAGACGAAATCTCCATCAAAATCCGATTGCCGCTGGCTTCCGTATTTTGCAGATTTTATGCCTTTTTCGGCAAGCTCGACGTAGATTTCTACGT
>JAZOWT010000132.1:0-9886 GCA_045659365.1 Eubacteriales bacterium
CCGCGGTTAATAAAGTCGGCACAGGATTCCTTCTTTAACGGCATTATCGGAGCATATCCGAGAAGACCGCCAAATTCTGCAAACTCACCAACGCCCTTACCCCAAACGGGAATAACTCTGACTGCGGTCGTCTTTGTGTTAACCACGCCTATTGCGATCTCGTCTGCAATAATTCCGGATATGGTGGTTGCATCGGTGTCACCGGGTATCGCAATCATATCAAGGCCAACTGAACATACTGCCGTCATCGCCTCAAGTTTTTCAAGAGTAAGCGTGCCGCACTTTGCTGCATCAATCATGCCTCTGTCCTCGGATACAGGGATAAACGCGCCGGATAGACCTCCAACGTGGTTAGATGCCATAACTCCGCCCTTCTTAACAGCATCGTTGAGCAGGGCAAGTGCCGCGACAGTGCCGTGCGTACCGGTGCGCTCAAGACCCATGTTCTCGAGTATCTCTGCTACCGAGTCGCCCGCTGCAGGTGTAGGCGCAAGTGAGAGGTCGACTATTCCGTAAGGTATGTCAAGTCTTTTTGCGGCCTCAGCGGCGATAAGCTGGCCGACTCTGGTTATCTTGAATGCAATCTTCTTCACCGTTTCCGCAAGGGCAGAAAAGTCACACGCCCCCGCCTCTTTTATTGCCGCAGCTACAACACCAGGGCCACTTACACCAACGTTTATAACACTGTCAGGCTCACCGATGCCGTGCATTGCACCTGCCATAAATGGGTTATCCTCAGGTATGTTTGCAAACACAACCAGCTTCGCACAACCAATCGAATCGTTATCTCTTGTGAGATATGCCGTTTCCTTAACGATCTCACCCATTCTACGCACTGCATCCATGTTGATGCCCGCCTTGGTAGATGCAACATTGACGGATGAGCATACGCGCTCTGTCTCAGCGAGAGCCTGCGGTATAGACTCGATCAGTGCGGCAGCACCCTTTGTTGCTCCCTTCTGCACAAGTGCTGAGTATCCACCGATAAAGTTGACACCAAGCTCCTTTGCCGCGCGGTCAAGCGCCTTTGCAAGTCTTACGAAGCCGTCGGGAGAAAATCCCGCGCCTACGTAGGATATAGGTGTCACCGATATGCGCTTGTTTACTATCGGAATACCGTAGGTACGCTCAAGCTCCGTGCACACGCGCACCAGGTCCTTGGCAGTGCCGGTAATTTTGTCGTATATCTTCTGTTCGGTACGCATAGGATCGTCGCTAATGCAGTCAAACAGGGAAATGCCCATCGTGACTGTCCTTATGTCGAGGTTCTCCTCGCGTATCATTTTTATCGTTTCGAGTATATCTCTTGTGTTGAGCATTCCTTAAATTCTATGCATGGTGTTAAAAATATCCTCGTGCATAACACTGATGTCAACACCTGCTTCCTTTCCTGCAAGGCTCATAGCCTCTGCAAATTTAGCGAAATCAACGGTGAGTCCCTCTATCGAAACGAGCATTATCATTGCAAAATACTCGTCAAGTACCGACTGGCTTATTTCCTCAATATTTGCACCGTACTTCAGGCATTCTGCGCTCGTCTTTGCGATAATGCCCATCTTGTCCTTGCCGATAACAGTTATAACAGCCTTCATTTTTAAATCTCCTAAAAATAGATTTCAAAAAATATAGTAGTCATTTTATCACAAAAAGTTGCGTTTGTCTACACGTTTATCGAAAAAAACGCGCAATTGAATTACAAATCTTCCCAGCGCGGACAGGACATATAAAAAATCTCCCCTCCGCGTATTGCGGAAGGGAGATGTGAATTAATCTTCCTTTTCGTCCTCATCAGACTTATTGTCGTCCTCGTCTTCATCCTCGTTTTCGCGGATGTCAACTATCTTGAGATGCTCAACTCTCTTACCGTTGGTCTCAAGTATCTCGACGGAAAGACCGTACTCCTCAAAGGTGTCGCCGACCTCGGGCATCTTGCCGAGAACCTCCATAGCCCAACCGTTCGCGTTGGGGGAGTCGGGCTCCTCGTCAATGTCAAAGGTATCAAGCACCTTGGAGATGGATGCCATACCGGAAACGATGTATTCCTTTTCGCTGACCTGCTGGATCTCCTCCACCTTTTCGTCGTGCTCGTCCCAGATCTCACCGACTATCTCCTCGAGAATATCCTCAAGGGTAACGATACCGGCGGTGGAGCCGTACTCGTCAAGCACGATAGCCATGTGCATCTGCTTGTTCTGAAGCTCCTTGAGAAGATCGTTGATCTTCTGTGCCTTTGCTACGTATATGATAGGCTTCGAGATGTCGAGGATGCTGTCGTTTTCTCCACACGCCTCGTTAAAGAAGTCCTTATAGTAAACTATACCAAGAATGTTATCAATGTCACCGTCGTAAATAGGCAGACGGGAGTAGCCGGAATCGGAGAATATCTTTGCAACCTCGTCATAGGATGCGTCCTTAGAAACTGCGGTTATATCAATTCTGGGGGTAAATACGTCGCCAACCTCAAGCTCGTTGAACTCGATAGCGCTCTTGATAAGCTCGCCATCCTCCTTGTCAATGTCGCCCTCTTCCTCTGCTTCTTCTATGATGGAGATAAGCTCCTCCTCGGTAACACCATCTTCATCTTCCTCTTTTTTAAGTATCTTGGAGATAAGTGTCTGCCAAGCCTTGAATATAAAAGAGAAGGGAGTGAGAATGATCAGGATAGCGTTAATGATCGGAGCAGAGAAAATCGCAAATGCCTCCGGGCGCTTCTTTGCAAGCGTCTTGGGGGTTATCTCACCGAATATGAGAACGAGCACAGTCATAACTACGGTTGATATAGTGGTTCCGATGCTCTCGTCACTAAATATATCAATGAAAAGTATAGTCGCCAGAGAGGTGCTCAGAATGTTAACAAGGTTGTTGCCTATGAGTATTGTGGAGATAAGTGTATCGAAGTTGTCCGACAATGCCAGTACTCTTGCGGCTTTTTTGTTGCCCTTCTCGGCCATGTTCTTCACCCTGATGCGGTTGAACGTTGAGAAGGCGGTCTCCGTCGCAGAGAAATACGCGGAGAAAATGATACAAAAAACAATGATTACGATTTGTAAGGCCGGGCCCATGATTTTTAGATTAAAAATCCTTTCAAATTAATATTTTGTAACACTTTTCGAAGCAAGCAAAAAAAGACCTAACCGCATACTTTCTTTTAAGCAGCGACTAAGTCATCTATTATGTATTGGTGATGGTAAAGCAGGTACTATCGCCTGTGCCGTCGTCCATGATTCCTCCGAAAGATTTGCCATATGGCATAGTTACATTGGTAGTATTATAGCATATAAAAACACAAATGTCAATAGTTATATTAAAATTAAGCAAGCCTGCCGCTTTTTCGTTCGGCAGGCTTGCTCGGACAGAATTTACGAAACGCTGAATTGTGGATCCATCTGGAAGCCCATTGAAGATTCTATTTTTATTTGATACGAGGCTGTGATAGGCTCGTCAAGCTCAATAGAAACGCGATACGCGCTTGCTTTACCCTCGGCTATCGGGTAATACTTCGAGCCGTCAAAGGCATATACGCGGTATTCGCTTCCGCCGCGCGTCATAAAGCTTATGCGATCGAACGGGAAAATTCCACCAAACATTATCTGCGCGCTCTTACCGTCATCGGCTATTATACACTCGGCACTCGAGAGGGAAGTAAGCTCGAGTCTGACTTCTGTGCCTTGCGCATTTTTCTCCTCGTCGTATGAGTTGAGGGAGAGAGTTCGCAGAGTTATGGGGGCGGTTATTCCATCAATCGTAAGGCGCAGCTTTTTGTATGCGCCGCTCTTGAATTTTACAGCGCGCAAATAGCCGACGGACGTACCCGTGTAAAGAATTTCCGGCTCATCACCGTCTAAATTTTCCAATTTAAAGGCCGTTATCCTCTCGCCAAGCTCCACCATCTCGCCGAGTATAAGGGTGTTGAACGGGGCGCTGTTAGCTATGGTATTGATCTCGATTACCGCACGCTGCTTGTCAATTCCCGATGCGTAAAACAGCTCGTCGTTTGCAAGCACCGCGTTGCATATGCCTGTATCATTACAGTACTGCGAGTCGGCACTTACGGTTGCCTTATCCATTATGCCGCTCGCCAGCATCTCGTTTATTCTTCGGTCTGACTCTATGGCATTTTCCACGTCGCGTCTGACAAGCCTGCCTCGACGGTCGGGCGGAAAATTAAGGAGCATAATGGCGTTGTTTCCAACCGAGCGAAACCATATATTGTCAAGCTCTCTTGCCGACTTGACCATATCGTCCTGCTCCTTGTGGTAAAACCAACCCGGCCTTATCGATACGTCGACCTCCGCGGGTATGTACCTGTCGCCGCCTATCTTTCCGACGTTCAATTCAGATGCCGTCTCCACCTCAAGTGAGCTTGCATTTATCGACGCGTAGTGAGTCTTGCCGGCATATCCGGCCTCGTTTCCGACCCACCTCATATCTACGTAGGGTGTCGCCCCTATAGATCCGAAAATAACTGCATCGGGTTGATTTTTTCTGATAATATCAGCCCACATTCCCCAGTCGTATCTGGTTTCCGAGCTTCCTGCACCGTCCCACCAGATCTCGTCTATTTTGCCGTACTCTGTCACCAGCTCCTCAAGCTGCTTCGCATAGTAAAAGCTGTAATCGTCAGTTCCCCAAAACGGCGCATTTCTGTCCCAAGGAGAGATGTATATTCCCGCCTTGATGCCAAATTCGCGGCACGCATCGGTAAACTCTCGTATAATATCGCCCTTTCCATTTTTATAAGGACTGTTTTTTACCGAATGCTCGGTGTATTTTGACGGCCAAAGACAAAATCCGTCGTGATGCTTTGCGGTTATGATCGCAAGCTTGAAGCCCGCCGCCTTAATATCTTTTATCCACTCACGTATGTCTATGTCCGTCGGGTCAAAAAGCTTCTCCGCCTCCTTGCCATCTCCCCATTCCTTGTCAGAAAATGTGTTAACGCCAAAGTGAAAAAATGCCTTTTTGCCGATTTTAAAGTGACTTAATTGCCTTTCGTTCGGCAACGATCCGAACGGTGCTATACCGTAGAAATTTTTGATCATATGTCCGCCTCCGAATGAGATGCCTACAGTATAGCATACCGCACCTGCATTTTCAAGCATATTGACAAATTATTTTTTTTATGGTAAAATTGGCAACGAACAACTATACTCTGAAAGGAAGTGACAACCGTGGCAAAGGTCTGCTCCTTCACCGGTCACAGACAAATTAAGGATGCTCACATGGATAAGCTTCCCGCGCTTCTCAGACGAGCAATCAACTATGCATACGAGCAGGGATGCCGTGAGTTTTTAGCCGGCGGTGCTATCGGCTTCGACACCTTTGCCGCGCGCGAGGTCATCCGCTTTCGTATCGCATATCCCGACATCCGTCTTGTTCTTCTTTTGCCATGCATTGATCAGGATGCAAAGTGGTCTGAGGCACAAAAAGACGCATACCGTTATACACTTTCTGTGGCCGATGAGGTGGTTTATGTGTCGGATGATTATACCCCAAGCTGCATAAGAGAGCGCAATTTTATGCTGGCCTCACGTGCCGATATCATGATCTGTTACCTTAGCCGAAGAGATAGCGGATCGGGGCAGACCGCAGCTATGGCAGACAAAATGGGAAAGGAAATATATAACCTTTATCCCTCGCTTGAGTCGCAGGCTACGTAAAGCGCGGCTCAGACAATTTACCAATTTGTTAATTTTGAGGAAAGATGCGATAATTCCACATCTTTCCTCTTGTTTTTTTCTTTCGAATGTGGTATATTAGTTGTACGTCTGTTTTTAACTATGATGAAAGGAGGTACAGTGGATGCTCGAGAGCATAGGTGCGTTTTTTAAATCGCTTATCCAGGGTGAGTTCGGATTTTATGAGCTCTGGGAATATTTTGTCAATCTTTATTATGCCGTTTCCAAGGCACCCGACGTTATGAATATCTGGGCCGCGCTTATGAAGGTTCTCGATCCTATCTACGGTGCTGTTCCTTACATACTTATCGTCTTGTGTCTTTTGATAGCATTCTTCGGCAAAAAGCTGATGCCGGTGCTCAAATTCTTCGGTTGCTTTTTTGTCGGATTCGTTTGCGGTGTCTATTTTATAGGCCCGGTTCTGATGGCTATTATCAACGTTCCGCCGTGGGTTTGCGGACTCGTTCTTGCTATAATTTCGGCGGTTCTCTACCGGTTCGTATACTACGCGGCATACGCTACCGCGTTCCTTTATTTCGTTTACGTATTTTGCTACACCGTCTTTTATATACAAGGCGGCGAGTCGCACACTGTCGTAAGATTCCTTGTTTGCTTCGGAATCGCCGCCGGTGTGACAATGCTAGGCTTTATGCTTCGCAGATACATAGAGATGGCGGGTACCGCTTTTCTTGGCGGATATCTTGTATCATACACGATCAGATGTATGATCTTCGACTACAAGGCGCTTGATTGGCTTCAGGACGCCCCTTGGGTCGGCGCTTTTGTCATAACCTTTATAATAGGAATACCTGCGTGTGTTTTCCAGTATAAAACAAGACGAAAACACTAATATTTTCCAAAGGAGTGCAATTTTGACCATTGTACTCCTTTCTTTTATTTTTATATTGACTTTCGCGCCGTTTTATAGTAATATATTCCTGTAAGAAAATTTTAAAGGAGATTTTTATGAATCAGTCAAGAGAGCTTGAACTTAAGCGCATAGCCAATGACGTGCGCTTTGGTATTATCGAAGCCGTTTATAATGCAGGCTGCGGACATCCCGGCGGCTCGCTTTCTATTGCGGATATGCTCACCTACCTTTACTTTGAGGAGATGAACATTGATCCCAAAGATCCCAAGAAGCAGGATAGAGATCGCTTCGTTTTGTCAAAGGGTCACACCGCTCCCGGACTTTACTCGGTTCTTGCAAACCGTGGCTTCTTCGATGTTGAGGAGCTTAAAACTCTCCGTCAGATAGATTCCCGACTTCAGGGACACCCCGACATGAAGGGTATTCCCGGTGTTGATATGACCACCGGCTCTCTCGGTCTCGGTATTTCCGCTGCATGCGGCATGGCGCTTTCCGCTAAGGTAAGCGGCGACTCATACCGCGTTTACACCATTGTTGGTGACGGTGAAAGCGAGGAGGGACAGGTTTGGGAGGCGGCAATGTTCGCTGCTCACTACAAGCTCGATAACCTTGTTGCTATCATCGACTGGAACGGTCTTCAGATCGACGGTCCCGTAGCCGAGGTAATGAATCCTACACCCCATGATGAAAAATTCCGTGCATTCGGCTGGCACGTTATCACAATCGATGCACACGATTTTGCACAGATCGAGTCTGCTCTTAACGAGGCAAGGACAGTAAAGGGCAAGCCCACCGTAATCATTATGAAGAGCCTTAAGGGTAAGGGCGTTTCCTACATGGAAAACAAGTGCGAGTGGCACGGCCAGGCACCCAAGCAGGATCTGTACGAGGTTGCAATTGCAGACCTCACCGCAATTAAAGAAACACTCAAGTAAGGAGCAGGGAAATGGCAGATAAGAAAGCAACCAGAGAAAGCTATGGCGCGGCACTTGCCGAGCTTGGTGAAAAGTATGATTTCCTCGTTCTCGACGCGGATCTTGCCGCTGCTACGAAAACGGGTATGTTCAAAAAGAAGTTTCCCGAGAGATTTTTTGACTGCGGTATAGCAGAGGGCAATATGATGTCCGTTGCGGCAGGTATTGCAAGCACCGGCAAGGTAGTATTCGCCTCCACCTTCGCTATGTTTGCAGCAGGCAGAGCATTCGAGCAGGTAAGAAACTCTATCGGTTACCCCCACCTCAACGTAAAGATCGGTGCAACTCATGCCGGCATTACCGTTGGTGAGGACGGTGCAACCCACCAGTGCAATGAGGATATAGCGCTTATGCGTACTATCCCCGGCATGACTGTTATCAATCCCGCAGATGCCGACGAGGCTTATGCCGCAGTTAAGGCAGCGATCGAAACCGAGGGCCCGATGTACCTCCGCTTCGGCAGATTTGCAGTTCCTCAGATCACCTCCGAAACTCCCGGATACAAGTTCGAGATAGGTAAGGGCGTTACTCTTCGTGAGGGCAGTGACGTTACCATTGCCGCAACCGGCTATATGGTACACCTTGCACTTGAGGCTGCCGAAACTCTTGCAGCAGAGGGAATCAGTGCTGAGGTAATCAATATTCATACCATCAAGCCCCTTGACGAGGAGCTTCTTATATCCTCCGCAAAGAAGACCGGCGCGGTTGTTACCGCTGAGGAGCACAGTGTTATCGGTGGCTTTGGCGCGGCCGTATGTGAGGCTCTTTCGGGCGCTTACCCCGTACCCGTGTTAAGAATTGGCGTTGAAGACCAGTTCGGAAGAAGCGGAAAAGTACCGCCCCTTCTTGAAATGTACGGACTTACCGCACAGAACATTGTCGCTAAGGCAAAGGCAGCAGTAGCAATGAAAAAGTAATATTTCCGACCCGACGGGATCATCAAGCCGTCGGGTCGTTTTTTTGTGTGCATTTGCTCTGGCTCAAAAAAATCAAAAAAATCCCTTTACAAATTCTACTTTATGTAGTAGAATATATAAAGAAAAATATTTTAAAGGCTTTTTGGGGGTATATGACAATGAAAAGAATTCTACTCAAGCTCTCCGGTGAGGCTCTTGCGGCAGGAAGCGGCGAAATATACGACGCTACCTTTGTCGATAAGGTTGCCGAGGCTCTCGTTGCCACAAAGAACCGCGGATACGAAATTGCACTCGTTCTTGGCGCGGGCAACATCTGGCGTGGCAGACAGGGTACCGAAATGGACAGACAGGCGGCAGACCGCATGGGCATGCTCGCTACTGTCATCAACGCGATATACGTTAAGGATGCAATCATTCGCGCAGGCTCTGATGCGGCAGTAATGACCTCTGTTCCCATGGCACCTATGGCAGAGAACTACTCGGCAGAGCTCGCAAAGAAGTATCTTTCCGAGGGTAAGATAGTTGTGTTCGGCGCAGGACTTGGTATTCCGTTCCTCTCCACTGACACCACCGGTGCGGTAAGAGCGGCAGAGATCGAGGCTGATGCAATGTTCATGGCAAAGAACGTAGATTACATATACACCGCCGATCCAAAGAAGGATCCAAATGCAAAGAAGCTTGAGCGCGTTAAGGCCTCCGAGGTGCTTGCAATGAACCTCAAGGCGCTTGATGCAACCGCTACCGCATTCTGTCTTTCAACCGGTATGCCTATTCACGTGTTCGGTCTTAAGGACCCCGCTGACATAATCAGGGCGATAGACGGCGAGAGCGTCGGTACAGTAGTTACCGCAGAATAAAAGATTAATAAAAAACATAACATAAGGAGAAACACCATGAAACTCGATACCAAGGATTTTGAAGCAAGAATGAAAAAGACCATCGCGTCTTATACTGAAAACCTCTCTACCATCAGAGCGGGCAGAGCAAACCCCGACGTTCTTAAGAAGGTAAACGTTGATTACTACGGCTCTCCCACACCTATCGCATCTATCGCAGAGATCAAGGTTGCTGATGCACGTACTATCGTTATTACCGCTTGGGATAAGTATGCTATGAAGGGCATTGAGAAGGCAATTCTCACCTCCGATATCGGCATCAACCCCCAGAACGACGGCTCTTGCATCCGTCTTTCCTTCCCCCCCACCACCGAGGAGCGCCGTCGCGAGCTCTCCAAGCAGATTGCAAAGATGGGCGAGGATGCTAAGGTTGCTACCCGTAACATCAGACGCGATGCCAACGATAAGGTAAAGGCTCTTAAGAAGAATTCCGATATGACCGAGGACGAGGCAAAGGCAAGCGATAAGCTCGTTCAGGACCTCACCGATAAGTTCATCAAGGAAGTTGATACTGTTACTGCGGCAAAGACTAAGGAAATAATGGAAATTT
>JAZOWT010000133.1:0-2630 GCA_045659365.1 Eubacteriales bacterium
CGCTCCTGGTAAACTCTCATGTGCATCTTGATCTCAGAGGAGGGGTTGAGCTTACCCTCGAGCTTGTTACCGTTCTTGTCTACCTTGATGATCATATCGGGAGTAAGAACTCTCTTGGATACACCGGTAGGAGTGCAATAGTACTCATTGTCGCTAACCTTGACGGAGATGTTACCGTCGTTTGCTGCTACGAAGCCGAGCTGATAAAGAACGTGGCCGACTTCACAAATTTCTTTTTTGATTTCGTAAGGTGACTGCATAATTGTTTTCCTTTCGGTTTATATATTATTTTTTTGATTACTTAGAAAGATTGTAGGTGTCGAGGGCAATCATGTACTCCTCGTTGGTGGGGAGAATAAAGGTTCTTACCTTTGCTCCCTTTGCGGTAAGCTCAACATCCTTACCACGGGGTGCGGTCTGGTTGAATGCTTCATCGATCTCTACGCCGATGTAGGACATATCGCGGCAAACCTGCTCTCTGATGTACTCGTCGTTCTCACCGATTCCTGCGGTAAATACGAGCGCATCAAGTCCGTTCATCTCTGCTACGTAGGAGCCGATGATCTTCTTGATATTGTGGATAAGCACGCGCTGTGCAAGTGCGGCTCTGGTATTACCCTGTGCTGCTGCCTTTGCGATGTCACGGCAGTCGCTGGAAACACCGGAGATACCGATAAGGCCGGACTGCTTGTTAAGAAGGTTTTCAACCTCTCCTGCGCTCTTGCCTTCCTTTTTCATTATATAGGTAGCAATAGTGGGATCGATGGTACCGCTTCTGGTTCCCATGGGAACACCCTCCTGAGGAGTGAAGCCCATCGAGGTGTCGATCGCCTTACAGCCGATGCTCGCGGTGATGGACGAGCCGTTACCGAGGTGGCAGGTGATGACCTTTGCATCCTTCTTGCCGATAAGGTCGGTTACCTTTGCGCAAACGTATCTGTGCGAGGTACCGTGGAAGCCGTAACGACGGATCTTGTACTTTTCATAAAGCTCGTAGGGTATGGGATAGATGTAGGTGTGCTCCTTCATATCGGAGTAGTAGGAGGTGTCGAAGACACCAACGTGGTTGATGGAGGGCATAACACTCTTACAAGCCTTGAAGCCGCTGATTGCGGGCGGGCCGTGAAGGGGGTTAAGCTCTGCAATCTCCTCAAGGTATGCAACCTCTTCTTCACCGAGAAGAGAGGACTTGCGAAGCTTTTCGCCTCCGTGTGCGAAACGGTGTCCTACCGCACCGATCTCATCGGGAGATGCGATAACACCAAGCTCGGCATCGCAAAGAAGCTTAAGAACAAGCTCGATCGCTGCTTTGTGATCTGCAAGGGGTGCATTTGTGGAGTAGTCCTCCTTGCCGGGACGCTTGTGAGTGATAACGCCGTCAATTCCTATTCTCTCGCAGTTGCCCTTTGCAAGGACCTCGTTTGTGGTCATATCAAAGAGCTGGTACTTAAGAGAGGAGCTGCCTGCGTTTACTACGAGAATTTTCATAGCTTTGGTCTCCTTTTTTCTTCATTATATTATTATTCAATTATTCGCTTTGACTGCAGCTCCGCCTCACTCTCGCCTATGCTGAACGCGCTTGCCGAATTTCGGTAAACGATCTTGTAGCACAAGGCATCGATGACGATGAGCCTTGAAATATGGGAATTAAGTCCGAGGGCGCTGTGCCTCGTTTCCTCCGTATCTGTTAGAAGCAGTATGTCGCTCTGGCGCGATATAGGGGCTTTTTCCCTTGAGGTTATCGAGATAGTCGTTGCACCGTGGCCGCGCGCTATCTTCAAAGCCTCGACAATATCTTTTGACGAGCCAGACTGCGATATTCCTATCACGACGTCCCCTGCCCTGAGCTGGGAAACCGCGATCGCCTGCATATGTGTATCTGCATAGGCACTTGAGTTACATCCGGCGCGAAGAAGCTTATTGCTCGCATCCTCTGCAACCTGTGCCGAGGTACCAAGTCCGATAAGCACTACCCTGCGCGCTGATGATATCGCATCTGCCGCCCGCGTCATGGCATCCGCAGAGAGCGTGCGCTTCGTTCTCTCGAGTGACATATACGCGTCGTTACATACCTTTTCAAATATTGAGAAGCAGTCGTCCGCGCCGGTTATCGTCGGCTGGATGACTTTTTTGTCATGCTCCTTCGCGAGCGTGATCTTGAGCTCCTGATATCCTGAACATCCGAGCCTCTTCGAGAAGCGGACTATTGTCGCCTCACTGCTGTCGCATTTAGAGGCGAGATCGGATATAGAATACGGGAGGATCTCTCCGGAGTGAGAGAATAACCAGTCAGCAACCTTCTTCTCGGACTTACCCATGTCGTTATACATGAGCTGAGCCTGAAGTAAAGTCCTGTTCAAAATCTGCCTCCTTTCTGCATTTTGAAAATTATTTTCATTTTATCGAAGATTAATTCCATTTATTGTTCCATTTTTGAAATTATTTTTCAATTTAAATGAAAATTACTTTCACATTTCCAATTTTAGCACATAAATACTCAAATGTCAATATATTTCTTGATTTTTTTAATAATTTTATTCAATAACGATTGTTATACAATTATTTCGCCCGAAAATCCACACTTCTCCACACAGTTGATTTTTGAAAATAATTTTCATTTTTTCGCAGAT
>JAZOWT010000134.1:0-11322 GCA_045659365.1 Eubacteriales bacterium
CTTGTCCGTGGCAAGGAAAATGAGGTAACGTATGCCGCAATTGTTGACACATTGAAGAAAATCGTGAACCACGATGGCGAAATGTTCGGTCAAACCCGTAAAGAATGCGGAAACTATAAAAACCTCGATCTTGAGGCGGCAAAGGTTGAATGTCGCCGTTATCTTGATGTGCTTGGTGACAAGATGCCCGATTTCAAATATAGGAGTGCAGATGATGAAAAATAATACCGCACCAATAGGTATAATAGGCGCGATGAGTGATGAGGTCGACGGCCTTATCGCTAAGCTTGACGACCACTGCGAGGAGCTTGTCGGCGGCATAAAATTTCACACGGGTACGATCTATGGCAAGCCTGTGGTTATTGCAAGATGCGGAGTTGGTAAGGTTTTTGCCTCAATGTGTGCCACCGCGATGATAATTAAGTACGCCCCCCGCCTTATTGTAAACACCGGTGTTGGAGGTGCGCTTTCCCCCGAGCTTTCCTGCGCTGATATAGTCGTGGCAACCAAACTCGTTCAGCATGATATGGACACCTCGCCTCTCGGCGATCCGGTAGGCATGATATCCGGCATAAACATGGTGTACTTTGAAGCTGATGAGAGTGCGGCAGATGTGCTTATGAGCGCGGCAAAGAAGCTCTCTCTCCCTGCTAAGCGCGGTGTTATTGCAAGTGGCGACCAATTCGTGGCAAGCAAGGAAGAAAAGGACAGAATAGTTTCTGAATTCAGTGCTGACGTTTGTGAAATGGAGGGCGCGGCAATAGCACAGGCGGCATTCGTTTCAGGCACTCCCTTTGCGGTAGTGCGCGCGATCTCAGACGGTGCAGACGGCAATTCTCCCATGGATTTCCCGACGTTTTTGTCCATCGCGGTTAAGAGCTCTGAGAGCCTTACACTCGCATTTGTCGAGGCATTTTAATAAAATATTTTATAAACTTTGAAAAAACTATTGCATTTTACGAAAATATATGATAAAATACATTAGTATTTAATGCGTGCATATGCACGAATAGCATAAGTTAGGAAGGATTTTAACATGGTAGCAGAAGTTATACTTCTCGGCGTGCTTCTTGTAGCCGCTATATTCATTGTAATCGGCGTTACTCTTCAGAAGTCCTCTAAGGACGGTCTTTCCGGCACCATCGTTGGTGGTACCGAGACTTACTACGGTAAGGACAAGGCAGTTCAGAAGGACAAGATTCTTGGCAAGTGGCTCCTGATCGTATCCGTTATTTTTGCAGTTGCTGTTCTCGTGGTTTACGTAATGCAGCCTGACTACAACTCGGCTTCTTACGATCTTGACCAGTGGCAGGGCCTTAGCGAGTTCTCGTCCATTTTCAACTAATGAATATTTATAAAAAAGCGGATGAGCATTTCTCGTCCGCTTTTTTACATCAAACCGTAAATATTATTGTATAATAAAGGTATGAAAAGTAATACAAAAAGAAATTTAGCGAAAATATCAAAGCGCAATACTCACAAGCGCCGCTCAAAGGATCGCGCAAAGGAAGAGCTTTTGCGCATAGTTGCCGAGACAAACGTTGGTATTGACTCCCTCCGCTTCAAGGACTCCTTTGACGGTGGCAGGCGCGATCGCACGTCGGACAAGCATAGAAACGACGAGATCGAGGTTGTCGGCATTTATTCCGCCTCAAAGAGCGACTTTGGATTTGTGAGCTGCGAGGGAAGAGAGCGCGACGTGTTCATTCCTGCCGGCAATAGCCGTGGTGCGCTTGACGGTGACACCGTCGAGATAATCTACCATACCTATAAGGATAGATTTGGCGAGGAAAAGACCGAGGGCCGCGTACGTCGTATAGTTACGCCCGCCCGCCGTACCGTAATCGGTACGCTTAAGCCCGACCGCCGTTATCACAGGCATAATGGCGCTGCGGTTGGATATATTCTCATGCCCGACGATTCAAGACTTCCGGAATTCAGAGTTAAGGACTCCGGCGGTGCATCGGTTGGCGATAAGGTTGAGTGCCGTATTCTTCGCTCCGCTGATGCCATATTCGGCTGTGAGGTTATCGCAAGCTATGGCGCGACCTACACCAAGGAGGCAAACTATGCCGCAATACTTGCTGAAAGCGGGATTCCTACCGATTTTACAAAGGAGGAGCTTGCCGAGGCAGAGTTCTTTGCATCGAGGCCGATCAGTGACGAGGGCAGGGAACGTCGTGATGAGATAATCTTTACCATTGACGGCGCCGGCGCAAAGGATCTTGACGATGCGGTGTCCCTGCGAAAGATACGTGGCGGCTGGCAGCTCGGTGTTCATATTGCCGACGTTTCCGCATACGTGTCAGAGCGCACGCATCTTGACCGCGCGGTTATGGCAAGGGGTACGAGTGTTTACTTCACCGACAAGGTAGTTCCTATGCTTCCTCCCGCGCTTTCAAACGGCGCCTGCTCGCTTAATGCAGGGGAGGACAAATATGCACTCAGTGCTATAATCAATCTGGATGAAAACGGTGAAATAAAGAGCACAAGGATCGTGCCGAGCATAATAAACAGCCGTGTGCGCGGTGTCTACTCCGAGGTCAACGAAATCTTCTCCGGAGAGGCAGATGCCCCCACCCGTGCGAAATATAAGGCCGTAATACCCACCCTGAACCGCATGCATGAGCTTTATCTGATACTTGCGAAGAAATCAGAGGCGCGCGGTGTTATGGAGCTTGAAAGCGACGAGGCTGAGATCGTGCTTGACGAAAGAGGCGAGCCGGTCAATATCATCAAGCGCGAGCGCGGTGATGCCGAGAAGCTTATCGAGCAGTTTATGCTCACCGCAAACGAGGCGGTGGCGCGACTTTTGTCCGAGCAGGGCATTCCATGTGTTTACAGAGTGCATGAGGCACCCCCGACGGAAAGACTCATGGATTTTCTCAATTATGCTCACAGCCTTGGCTTTGATGCCACGGTTATATCCGAGCGACATTCCGAGGCATCCGACTTTGCAAGACTCTTAAAGCTTGCAGAGGAGCGCGATATGCTTGCACAGGTGTCCTACACCATGCTTCGCTCGATGTCCAAGGCAAAATACTCCGAGGAGCGACAGAGCCATTTTGGACTCTCCCTCGACTACTACTGTCACTTCACTTCTCCTATACGTCGACTTTCCGACCTTGCGACGCATAGAATAATACACAAGGTGCTTATTGAGGGCAGGCGCCCCGAGCTTTATGAAAAATACGCTCGCCGTGCCGCCGTCGCCGCTACCGAGGCAGAGATACGTGCCGTTGGTGCGGAAAGAAGAATAGAGAACCTTTACAAGGTCATTTATATGTCTGATAAGATCGGTCAGGAGTTCGACGCGGTGATAAATTCGATCACAAGCTTCGGCTTCTTTGCCTCGCTCGAAAATACCTGCGAGGGACTCGTGCCGATAAGCGATCTTCCCGGCATGTTTACGTTTGATGAAAAGAATCTGCTTCTGCGATCCCGCAACAAGACTTACCATATTGCAGAGCACGTTCGCGTGCGACTTGAGGAGGCAGATATCATTCGCGGAAAGCTTCGTTTTTCCGTAGTATAAAATTGAAAGGTGGTGGGGCGTGTGAAGAAAAACGTTGTCCGCGTGGTTGCGCTGGACATGATATTTTTGTTGTTTATCGTGCTTTCGTCGGTTTTTTCAGGCGTCCTGTCCGATCTTCTTTATTTCGGTGCATACCTTGTGCCGATCGGTGCATTCGTCTGGCTGGCTAAGGGGGAGACGCGCGAGAAGCTCTCGCTTGGTATCGGTGGCAGGGATGCCGCAATGTGCCTGCCGCTTGTCGCACCCACAATCGGTGTGATGATAGGTCTTTCGGCACTTGCTTCGCTTCTTTTGTCGCTTGCCGGCATCAGCGGTACTGAGCCACTGACAGGTAATGCATTTGAGTTGATAACCCTGCATGCCTTTGCGCCTGCGGTATTAGAGGAAGCGCTCTTCAGATACGTTCCTCTTACACTTATCGCTCCGCATTCGAGGAAAAGCGCCGTTTTTGTTTCCGCAATTTTGTTTGCGGTAGCGCACTGCAATATTGCGCAGATTCCATACGCGTTTGTTGCAGGAATTATATTTGCCGTGATCGATCTTGCTTGTGGCAGTGTGCTTCCGTCGGTTGCGCTTCACCTTATCAACAATCTTGCATCTGTTTTCTGGCTTTGGGACGTAAGCGCTCGGGGCTTCAGACTGCCGTTTGTTATATCTGTTGTGGCATTGTCGGTGATCTCGGCTGCGGTTGTCGTGATTTTCAGGACACGTTATATCAAAAAGGTGTCGTTTTTGCAGAACAAGGACGACAAGATAAGCACTGCAAAAGAGGTGTGGGTGTTCGCTTTTGTATGCCTGATGCTAGCTGTCGGTGCTTTGCTGTGAGGTAAGAAATGGATAATAACAATTTGATTACTGACGAGGATTTTATCCGCGAGGCTATGCGCCTTGCCGGTATGGCCGAGGAGATCGATGAGGTTCCGGTAGGTGCGCTTGCGGTAAAGGACGGCAAAATTATTGCCTCTGCATTCAACACTCGCGAAAGCTCGAAGTGTGCGACTCACCATGCCGAAATTCTTGCGATCGAGGAGGCCTGTCGTGCTCTTGGTGGCTGGCGACTTCCCGGTGTGACCTTGTACGTTACGATGGAGCCCTGCGCTATGTGTGCCGGTGCTATAATAAACGCGAGAATACCCAGGGTGGTCTATGGAACCCGTGATATTCGTTTCGGTGCCTTCGGATCTCTTATCGACCTCTCTGTGGTCGGTCTTAATCACACTCCCGAGATAGTCGGCGGTGTGCTTGAGGATGAGACCCGCGATATGCTGACTGCTTATTTTCGCAGAAAACGCAAGGCGAAAAAGGAAGCCGTAGACGACGAGAGTGTATCTTGACAATAAATATTTTATATGGTAGAATCGAATTATGAAAAAGGAATATCTTGAATGTGGAATAGTGCGCTCTCCACACGGAGTGCGCGGAATACTTAACGTTGAATGCTGGTGTGATTCGCCCCGTGTCCTCGCAAAGCAGAAGAGGGTATACATTCTCGGTCGCGACGGCAGCTACAAGGAAGTAAACGTTATCTCGGCATCCCCTGCACCCGACAAGGTGCTTATGGGACTTGAGGGTGTTGACTCTCGCGAGGCGGCACAGGGCTATAAGAACACCGTGCTTTACCTTCACCGCGACGACATTCCCGTACCCAAGGGAGCTATGCTTATCGCCGATATGATTGGTCTGCCTGTTGTAGATTTTGACACGGGTAGGGTCTATGGCGAGATTTCTGACGTTCGCGACGGTGTCAGATATAAGCTTTATACTGTTAAGACCGACTCCGGTGATGTCATTCTTCCCGGTGTTGATGAGTTCATAAAGGAGATAACCGAGGAGCGCGGACTTCTTGTGCGCCCGATACCCGGTTTTTTTGACTGATGCGTTTTGACGTTATGACCCTCTTTCCCGATATGGTGATGGGGGTGCTTAATGAGAGCATAATCGGCAGGGCACAGGATGCCGGCCATATCGAGATACACGCTCACAACATCCGTGACTTTTCTACCAACAAGCACAGAAAGACGGATGACACCCCCTACGGTGGCGGAGTCGGTATGGTAATGACCTGTCAGCCGATCTACGACTGCTATAAGAGTGTTGTTTCCGAAATTCCCGATGGCTCGAAAACAAGAGTCATATATATGTCTCCTAAGGGCCGTATCTTTAACCACGATATTGCCAAGGAGCTTTCTGAGTATGATAACCTCATATTCCTTTGCGGACACTACGAGGGTGTTGATCAAAGGGTGCTTGACGAGATCGTTGACGAGGATCTTTCGATCGGTGATTTTGTCGTTACCGGTGGCGAGATACCGGCTTGTATAGTGATCGATGCCGTATCAAGACTCAAGGACGGTGTTCTTCCCACGAGTGAGGCCTATGAGGGCGAGTCTATTGCATCCGGCATACTTGAATATCCCCAGTACACAAAACCGAGAGAGTTTATGGGCAGAGAGGTGCCCGAGGTTCTTCTTTCCGGTGACCATGCCAAGATCGAAAAATGGCGCCTCGAGGAGGCGGTAAGAATAACTCGCGAGTGCCGTCCCGATATGCTTGCCCGTCACCCGGAGATCGAGGAAAGCCTTAAGCCCAAGAAAAAGAAATCTTCACGCAACAAAAACAAAGAAAATGCTTAAAGGAGGAGCTTGCCGTGCAGGATAAAAAAACAAATAGCGATAGCACGGACTCGGGCAAAAAAACACCGGCGTACTACAGCGTCCTGTTTAAAAGCCGCGAGGGCGGTGGCCGCTACGTTAAGCGAAGTCGCACGGTTGCATCCTTCCGTCCGATAAAGCTGCTTGAGTCACTTGTAGATACCGCATCGTATGCATCCACTCGCGCTTACGGATGGTTTGCCATGACGTTTGGCCTTCTGTCACTGTTTTTGCACCTGGCCGAATATTACTTTTCATCTTCACCGAGCGACGAGCTTTCTCAGCTTGTAATAGGCGCAGTATTCGCTCTTTTGTCGATACCGCTGATGCTTGTTGATATCCCTATGTGTACAGCACTCCAGCGCTTTCCTGTGACCGACTACATACTCTTTGAGTTTTTCTCGATCAAGAGAACTGCAGAGGTGAAGAGAATAAGGAGCGGCCGTCCGATAATAGGTGCGCTATTCGGACTTATTACGGCGGTGTTCGGATTTTTCTTCCCCATGGAATGGGTGGTAGTTGTGCTCGTTTCCATGCTCGTGGTGACCGTATCCTTCGTTTCCCCCGAGTTTCCGCTTTTGCTCATGCTTATACTCGTGCCGTACACCACACTGTTTTCGCATTTTGGCGAGATATTGATCGCAGTGTCTATTCTTGCGCTCCTTTCATTCTTTGCCAAGGTGATGCTCGGAAAAAGGCATTACAGCGTAGGTATATCGGATATTTGTATACTCGTGTTTGCGGCAACGATAGTTGTATTCGGTGTTATCGGCGGCGGCCGTGATTCCACCGGTGTATCACTTATGCTTGTTGCACTCACGCTTGGCTACATTCCGGCGGCGAACATTATCGTAAACCGTCGACTTGCCGACTGTGCAATCGACGCGATAGTATTTTCGTCCTTTCCCGTATGCATATTTGCTATAGCGCAATATATAGTTAATCTTTTTGCATCGACACGTGCGCCCTCATCCTCCGTTATGAGCTCGCCGTACATTCTTGCAACCTATTTGTGCATCCTTCTTGTCATTGTTGTATCCTCTGTAAGTGGTGTGAACGGACCTGTAAAGCGCGGCGCTTACATCACGCTCCTGCCCCTGCTTTTGTTTGCGCTTATCACTACCGAGTGCATACCCGTGTTAATTGTTTTGGTTGCTTTGGTGATAGCGCGCGACATAATCCGCAGCCGCAAGCTGGCAAAGGAGTTCTTGATTTTGCTGGCGGTGGCGCCCTCGCTCGTGTTCCTTTTGCCCACCTCGGCGCTTACGGCAATTTCATCACTTTCTCCCAGGGGAACAACTCTTGTTGAGCTTCGCGCGGAGTTTATCCGTTCGTTCCAGATCTTCAGTAAAAGCATCTTCGTCGGTGTCGGCGCGGCCGATCTTTCCGGCGATACCCCGGTTGCCATGCTGAACAGTGTTCTCGGACTTGGATATCGCTTCGGTATTTTTGCGGTGATAGTTCTGTGTGTTGTCTGCGCGATCAGACTTTATCAGGACACGCATTACTCCTCGCTTTTAAAGTCATCTCAGCTTTCTGTATTTTCAAATATGACGACCATAGCGATGTTTACTCTAGCGGCATGCGGCTGGTTTTGTGATGCGTTTGCCGATCTTGGTCTTTACTGTCTGTTCTTTGTACTGTTCGGGCTCAATACCGCTGCGATGCGTATTTCGAGAAGCGAGCATCAGGAAAGAGAGCTGTATTTAAAGGACCAAAAGGATATTGACTTCTCGGCAGTAGACATATTTTTGCACAGATAAGCGGCATAAACTCTTAAATTTCCTTACTTTTTTTGAAAAAGTATTGATTTTTATGTATTATTTTGATATACTGTTTGTAACGAAAATTTCAAGGAGACTATTCAATGATTTCTCGCAGTGTCACAATACAAAACAATCACGGACTCCATGCACGTCCGGCAACCTTCTTTATCCAGAAGGCAAACTCTTACAAGAGCTCCCTTTGGGTTGAAAAGGAGGATTGCAGAGTAAATGCAAAGAGTCTTCTTGGCGTGCTTTCTCTCGGAATCGTAAAGGGCACGACAATTACTCTTATCGCTGATGGCCAGGATGAAAACGAGGCTATTACCGGTCTTGTCGATCTTATCGAGAAAGAGCTTACCGAGTAATCCTTGTAACTTTGGATAGTATAGCCGTTGCACTAATGTCGCGGGAGTGTGCTTTTTGCGCGCCGCCTTTACCGCGCCGCCGGTGCGACGGCTTATTGTTTTTAGCCATAAAGATTTTCAGATGGGAGGTGTTTTTTTGGATACGATATTAAGGCTCCGCGATAAGGCTAATTCCTTACCGCTCCTACCCGGTGTTTATATTATGAAGGATTCATCGGGCGACGTTATCTACGTCGGTAAATCCAAGCGTCTTAAAAACCGTGTTGCGAGCTATTTTGTCGGCTCGTCGCATACGTACAAGACCGAAAAGATGGTATCCAAGGTCGCTGACTTTGATTATATAGTCTGCAAGACTGAGATCGAGGCCCTGACGCTTGAGAACGTTCTCATAAAAAAGCACTCACCCAAATATAACATAAAGCTTAAGGATGCCAAGTCATATCCCTACATCAAGGTAACGAATGAGGAGTATCCTAAGCTCTTTGTCACCAGGGATCGAAAAAGCGACCGAGCCAAGTATTACGGTCCGTATCAGGGAGCATCAAGCGCACATGCCGCACTCGATACGGTGATGAAGATATTTACTCTCCCGACCTGTAAAAGACAGTTCCCGCGCGACATAGGTAAGGAGCGCCCCTGTATCTACAAGGATATGGGCAGATGTATAGCCCCGTGTAGCGGCAATGTCGCTGCGGCAGAGTACAGAGCGCTTGTCAGATGTGCGGAATCGGTGCTGGACGGCAACGTTAAAGGCACAAAGGATATGCTTAGTGCAGAGATGAATACAGCCGCCGAGATGCTTGAATTTGAGCGCGCCGCAGTCCTTCGCGATAGCATCGTGGCGCTCGAGCGACTGTGTGAAAAGCAGAAGGTTGTGGCAGACGGCAAGGTCAACCGCGACGTATTCTCTCTTTACACATCCGAAACCGAGGGTGTTCTCGCGATGCTTTCGATACGTGACGGAGCACTTGTCAATAAAAACGAATTCATACTATCACTCTCCGAGCTTACAAGCCCGGAGGATGCAATATCTCTTATCGTAGGGTATTACGATACTTCATCGGCACCGCCGCGTGAGGTTATGCTTGATTTTGCGGTCAGCGACGATGACAGGGAGCTGCTTTCGGAATATCTTTCTCTCGAAACAAAGTACAAGGTAGCGGTGAAGGTGCCCGAGCGCGGTGACGGTCGTGCGCTTTGCGACATGGCCAGAAAGAATGCCGAGGAATCCGCGCGCCAGTACCGTCTTGAGGGTGAGAGGGAGGACAAAAACCTCTCCAGGCTTTCGACCCTGCTCGGACTTTCCGAGATACCAAAGCGCATCGAGGCCTACGATATCTCGAACATAGGAAATGAAAACATAACCGCATCGATGGTAGTTTATGCCGACGGAAAAATGAAAAAGAGCGATTACCGTATCTTCACAGTGAAAACCACCGACGGCGCGGATGACTACGGATCGATGAGAGAGGTCCTTGGGCGCAGGCTTGCCCATATAGGTGACGGCACGGCATCGCTTGGCGAAGCCCCCGATCTTATCCTCCTTGACGGCGGCGAGGCGCACGTTAACGTTGTGCGACCGATAATCGATCGCATGGAGCTTGACATACCGGTGTTTGGTATGGTCAAGGATGATTTCCACAAGACGCGCGCTATAACCGATGGCGAGAGGGAAATATCCATAGCCCTGGAGACCGGTGTTTATGCCTTTGTGTATAAGATACAGGAGGAGGCGCACCGCTTCGCAGTAAAGTCATCTCAGGGCGCAAAGATAAAGACCATGACCACCTCGACTCTCCAAAAGATAGAGGGAATAGGTGAGAAAAAGGCACGTATCCTGCTCGCTTCAATGCCACTTGCAAGGATAAAAACCGCAAGTCAAAAGGAACTTTCATCTATCAAGGGTATAGGCGTCAAGGATGCAGAAAATATATACAATTATTATCACAAAAACAAGTGAGGTACCACCCCGTGTTAAGAATTATAACAGGAACAGCTAAAGGAAAGAAGCTTGCCACCCTTGAGGGAGAGGCTACTCGTCCGACCTCTGAGAGAATAAAGGAGGCAGTCTTTTCCGCAATACAGTTTGATATAGAGGAGCGCAGAGTTCTCGACCTTTTTGCCGGATGCGGTCAGATGGGCCTTGAGGCTCTTTCACGCGGTGCGGCATCGGTTATGTTTATCGATCTTGCACGTGAGGCGATGGATGTCGTAAAAACCAATGCACGTACCACAGGATTTTTTGACAAATGCCGTTATCTTGTAAGCGACTGGCGTAATTATATCCGCAAGGCATCCGGCCGCGATAAGTACGACCTTGTGTTTATCGATCCCCCCTATTCGATGGAGTGCTGTGCAGATGCGGTTGAGCGCCTTATCGAGGCAGACCTACTTGCCAAGGGGGCTATAATCGTGCTTGAGAGCGGAACCGAAGATCCCGACTTCTCCGGCCGCGATGACATAGAGATTATCAAGTCCACCCACTATGGCAAGAAGACCTTTGTTAACATCCTGCTTTACAGGGGGATGGAGGATTGAGCGTTATTCTTCCGGGAAGCTATGACCCCGTCACCAACGGCCACCTTGACGTAATAAGGCGTGCCGCCGAGCAGTACGATGAGGTCTACGTCGTCATATTCGTAAATCCCGAAAAGACTTATACCTTTTCCCTTGATGACAGGATGCGCATGCTTATGCTCGCAACTGACGAATTTGATAACGTGCTTGTAAGCTATTCCAACGGCATGGTCGTCGACTACATGCGTGAGCATGATATTGAAAAGATAGTTAAGGGCTATCGCAACGATGCCGATCTCGAATACGAAAAGAAGCAGGCCGACTTCAACCTTATGTACGGTGGCTACGAGACCGAGCTCGTTAAGTGTCGGGAGGGCTTAGAGATGATAAGCTCCACTGAGGTGCGCGACAGAATAAAGCGCGGCGATGATATTTCGGATCTCGTTCCGGCGCCGGTCGTTAAATATATAAAAGAGCATATTTAAAAT
>JAZOWT010000135.1:0-12354 GCA_045659365.1 Eubacteriales bacterium
AACGAGGCAGAGGTGCAGGAGCTTACCGGTATAATGCCCACAGGCGCAGACTCATCACTGCGCGCCGCACTGGCTATATGGCGTAGAATGAAGTGCAGATACATAGTAATAAAGCAGGGAGCAAGAGGTGTAAGCATATACGACGGCAAAAAGTTCGATATGGTTCCCGCATGCCGCCCCGACAAGGTTATCGATACCGCGACCGCGGGCGATACGTTTACTGCGGCTATGACTCTCGAATATATGCGCACGGGTGATATCAAGGATGCCGCTCGATACGGCGCAGCTGCGGCGGCTGTGGCTATTTCAAGACCCGGAGCCACAAGCTCGATTCCTACCGCCGACGAGGTGCGCAGATTTATAGCTCTCAGAGGATTTTGATTGGTTTAGGAGAAAAATATGAACGCAACAGAGCTTAAAAAACACATACAGAGCGGTGCGCTTGGCGCGTATGCCAATATTTATTCCGATACCGAGCAGCAGAAGGATAGATATCTTGATGCAATAGATAAGTTCGTTTCGCTCTTTGGCGCCGAGAGGGAGATCATGGTTCTCTCCGTTCCCGGCCGAAGCGAGCTTCTCGGTAACCACACCGACCATAATGCAGGCAAGGTGCTTGCGGGCGCGATCGATCGCGACGTTATAGCGGTTGTGTCTGCCAAGGAGGGTGACGTAACCATTCTTTCCGAGGGTTACCCTAAGGAAACGGTCGATCTTTCTCATGCATCCGATCCTGATGCTTTTAAGGATTTCACATCTGCGGCGCTTATCGCGGGTGTAGCCGACGGCATTTCTAAAAAAGGATATACGGTTGGTGGATTTGATGCCTATATCACCTCAGACGTGCTTAAGGGAAGCGGTATTTCCTCCTCCGCGGCATACGAGGTAATGATCGGTAACATATTCAATCACCTCTACAACGGTGGCAAAATAGAAAACAGCGAGATCGCCAAGATATCGCAGTATGCTGAGAACGTATTTTTCGGCAAGCCCTCAGGCCTTATGGATCAGATGGCATGTGCGGTCGGCGGATTCGTTTATATTGATTTTGAAAATGCAAGCGCTCCCGTAATTGAGCCGATATCACTCTCACTTAAGGATTACGGATACGAGCTTTGTATAGTAAACACAGGCGGTAATCATGCCGACCTGAACGATGATTATGCCTCTGTCCCTGCGGAAATGAAGTCGGTGGCGGCTCTCTTTGGACGTGATAAGCTTCGCGGTCTTGCGGAGTCCGACATTATAAAGCAGGCAGCTAAGATAAGAGCAGAGGCCGGTGACAGAGCATTTATGCGCGCTCTTCACTTCGTAAGAGAAAATGACAGAGTAGAAAAGGGCAAGGCTATGCTTGTCAAGGGTGATATTGCCGCGTTCTTTGATACCGTCAATGCCTCCGGCACATCCTCGTTTAAGTATCTTCAGAACGTATACACCGTCAAGAACGTCGGTGAGCAGGGCCTTTCCCTTGCTTTGGCATTAACTGACGGAATGGCAAACGGAGCTGTCGGTGCATCCCGTGTGCACGGCGGCGGATTTGCCGGAACCATTCAGGCATACGTAAAAAGCGAGTGTGTAGACGAGTACGTTTGTCTTATGGACTCGGTATTCGGCGAGGGCGCGGTTATGCGCCTCAACGTGCGTCCCTTTGGCGCAATAAAAGTATTTTAATTTCAAGGAGTATAAAAAATGGCAAAAAAGGCAGCAGCGCTTCCTACCGTTGAAAAGGTAGCGGTAAGCGAAAAGAAGGCCGCGGTTGAAACCGTAATGGCTAGAATTGAAAGAGAATGCGGCAAGGGCTCTATCATGCGCCTTGGCGAGAATTCCAATATGAATGTTTCGGCGGTATCCACCGGCTCACTCTCTCTTGACTTTGCGCTCGGTATTGGCGGTATTCCCCGCGGTAGAATAACCGAGATATACGGTCCTGAGTCTTCAGGTAAGACCACTATCGCGCTTCACGTTATCGCAGAGGTTCAGAAGCAGGGCGGTGAGGCTGCGTTTATAGATGCAGAGCACGCACTCGATCCCGTTTATGCAAAGAAGCTTGGCGTTGATACAAACAATCTTCTTGTATCCCAGCCCGACTGCGGTGAGCAGGCGCTCGAGATTGCTGAAACCCTTGTTAACTCCGGTGCTATTGATATCATTGTTATCGACTCTGTTGCCGCTCTCGTTCCCAGACAGGAAATCGAGGGTGACATGGGTGCATCTCACGTAGGTGTACAGGCGCGCCTTATGTCCCAGGCTATGAGAAAGCTTTCCGGCTCTATTGCAAAGTCTAACTGTATCGTTATCTTCACCAACCAGCTTCGTGAAAAGGTTGGCGTTATGTACGGCAACCCCGAGGTTACCACCGGTGGTCGTGCGCTTAAGTTCTATGCATCCGTACGTATCGACGTTCGCCGCGTTGAATCGCTCAAGAACGGCAGTGATGTTTACGGCTCTCACACCAAGTGCAAGGTTGTTAAAAACAAGGTTGCTCCCCCCTTCAAGACTGCGGAGTTTGACATTCTCTACGGCTCCGGTATCTCCAAGTCCAGCGAGATCATCGATATGGCTATCAAGCTTGAGATCGTCGAGAAGAGCGGTGCATGGTTCTATTACAACGGTGACAGACTCGGACAGGGAAAGGACAACGTAAGAAAGCTTATCGAGTCCGACAAGGAGCTTATGGACAAGCTTGAGGTTCTCATTCGCGAAAAGGTTGCAGGTATGGCAAGCTTTGGCGAAGAGGCTATGGCTGATGACGACTTCGAGATCGCAGATTTCGACGAAAACGACTAATTTTCAGATGAGGCTGTTTCGTTATGGAACAGCCTCATAATTAAAAGAAAGGAGAGAGTAATGCAGGTTAAGCAGGTGCGCGTTGGAAAAAGCAAGGGCTACCTTATCGTCGTCGTTGCGGACGGAGATGAGCGTCATTCCTTTAACGTGTCAGAGAACGATTACGTCGCTGCCGGTTCACCTCGTCAGGGTGATGAGGCAGATGGTGAAATGATCAAAACACTTGCATACTCCGACGAGATGTACCGCGCCAGATTGTACGCTCTTCGCATCCTTTCCTATGCAGATAACAATGAGCGCACTTTGGTGCGAAAGCTGATCACTCGCGGCATATCCTCATCGATTGCAACAGAGGTAGCGCACGAGATGGTCGGTCGCGGTTATATAGACGAGGCTCGTCAGCTTGAAAGACTGGTGCTTGCCGAGGCTAACCGCAACCTTATAGGCCCCCGCAGAATCAAGGCCAAGCTCTCGTCGAAGGGC
Source organism: Eubacteriales bacterium (assembly GCA_045659365.1). Lineage (GTDB taxonomy): Bacteria > Bacillota > Clostridia > Oscillospirales > CAG-272 > UBA1740. The sequence goes on from JAZOWT010000135.1 coordinate 3,271, forward strand.
TATTCAAGTGCCGATATAGACGAGGCGATAGCTGGTCTTTTGAACGGCGGTGAGATAGATTTTGACCGCTCGGCAGAGCTTCTGATCGAAAAAAAGCTCACACGGGGTGCCACTGACGACGAAATTAAGAAACTTTTATACAAAAACGGATATAACGTATGATAAAAAGATTTGTAAAGTACTACAAGCCGCATCTTGGATTGTTTATATTTGATATGCTTGCCGCGATCATTGTCTCGGTGTGCAATCTTTTCTACCCCACAATAGCGAAAAATATCATAAATGAATATATATACGACGACACCATCAGGCGTATCGTTATATGGGCGATCATACTGTTCGAGATATATCTCATCAAGGCAGTGTGCAACTATATAATGGGATATTTCGGCCACGTGGTCGGTGTACGTATGCAGGCGGATATGCGCCGCGACCTGTTCTCAAAGTATCAGAAGCTTCCTTTCTCATACTTTGATGAGCACAAGACGGGCGACCTGCTTACCCGTATCTCAAACGACCTCTTTGACGTCTCCGAGCTTGCGCACCACGGCCCCGAGAACCTGCTTATAGGCTCTCTTATGTTTGTCGGATCGTTCATAATGCTCGGCAGCATCAATATGAAGCTCACCCTCATTATGTTCTCGATCGTTCCGATCATCATTATATTTACCATTCTTTCCCGCCGTACAATAACCAAGGTGATGAAAGAATCCAGGCGCAAGATGTCCGAGATCAACTCGGGTGTCGAAAACTCGATCGGTGGAATAAGAGAGACTAAGTCATATGCCGCTGAGCATCACGAGATCTGCAAGTTCAGAGTGACAAACGGAGTTTTCCGTCGTTTGCGCGAACGTGCGATGCATGCCTTCGGTGGCTTCCACTCGATCATCGAGCTGCTTACCGACCTGCTTTACCTCGTTATAATTTTCATTGGCGGTATCTTTCTTTACAACGGTGAAATTGACGGCGGTGAGTTTGCGGCATTCTTGCTTTATATCAATATGTTCTTAACTCCCATACACCGCTTCGTTGCTCTTTATCAGCAGATGCAGGAGGGCATGAGCGGATTTGCGCGCTTCTGCGATATTATGGAAGAGAGTGAAGAAAGTGACACGGGTACCGTCGTCATCGATGATATCAAGGGCGACATCGCGTTTGAGAACGTTAGCTTTGCTTATGACAGTGCGGAGGATAGCGAGCATTACGTAATCGAGAATCTTACACTTTCCGTAAAGGCGGGAAGTACTGTTGCGCTTGTTGGTCCGTCAGGTGGAGGAAAGAGCACACTTTGTAATCTCATACCGAGGTTCTATAACGTCACCTCCGGTCGTATACTTCTCGATGGTGTTGATACCCAGGATATCAAGCTCAACTCTCTCCGCTCCGGCATCGGCATAGTTTCACAAAACGTATTCTTGTTCGATGCTACCGTGCGCGAAAATATTGCATACGGTAACCTCGATGCAACCGAGGAGCAGATAATTGCCGCAGCGAAGAAGGCGAACATCCACGATTATATCGTAACTCTTGATAAGGGCTATGACACCGAGGTCGGAGAGCGCGGCGTGAAGCTTTCGGGCGGTCAGCGTCAGCGCATCGCAATAGCGCGCGTATTCCTCAAAAATCCCAAGCTCCTTATCCTCGACGAGGCAACCAGCGCACTTGACAACGCCACGGAAATGCAGATACAGGCATCCCTTGAGGAGCTATCTCGCGGACGTACCGTTATAGTCGTAGCGCACAGGCTCTCCACTATAAAGAACGCTGACGAGATCGTCGTAATAGGCGACAGCGGTATTATAGAGCAGGGTACACACGACGAGCTTATCGCCAAAGACGGTGAGTACCGCAAGCTTTACGAATATCAGTTCCGAACAGCATAAAGCTCTACAAGTAGGGACAGGCGTCCTCGACTGTCCAATCACAATACAAAAATAACCCCGGCAGATTTTAACGTCTGTCGGGGTTCGTTTTATTTTGTATTAAAGTCTGAACGTTATATCTCCGTATGTAGGCATCGGCCACGCATCGCGTGCGGTGAGAGTTTCCATTTCGTCAACCAGCTTGCGAAGTGTAGTCATCTTTGCCTCAACGGTATTCTTGTAGTAGAACGCCGCTTCCTCGTCCTTTTTGGAGATAGCAGTGCGCTCCGCCTTATCGAGTGCGCCGTATGCATCGTAGGTCTTTATAAGCAGGGCTGAAAGCTTCTCAATAACGTCCACCTCGCACCCCGTGTCAATATTTTTGGATACCATGCGCTTTGCATTGACCGCATCGGAAAGAGTTTTTACGTATCCGGAAACTGCGGGGATTATGTCGCGTATGGTCATCTCAAGCATCGTACGTGCTTCAATTTTCTTGATCTTTCTGTAATTCTCAAAGAAGATCTCGCGTCTTGAACGCATCTCGGTTTCGCTCATAACACCAAAGCGGGTGAAGAGCTCTATGTTCTTCTCGTCGGTGAAGTGCTCGTATGCCTCGGGGGCGGTCTTGAAGTTGGAAAGTCCGCGCTCCTCAGCCTCTATCTCCCATTCCTTAGAGTAGGAGTTGCCGGAGAAGAGTATGCGCTTGTGCGCAAGGAAGGTATCTGCAAGAAGTGTGTTAAGTGCAGCTTCAAAATCCTCGGATGCTTCAAGCTTGTCCGCGAATTCGGTAAGAGAGTTCGCTACCGCGGTATTAAGCACGATGTTTGCCATAGCAACGTTCTGCGATGAGCCAACCATTCTGAACTCGAACTTGTTACCGGTAAATGCGAAAGGAGAGGTTCTGTTTCTGTCGGTGTTGTCGCGACGGATCGCAGGTACCGATGCAACACCGAGGGACATGTATTTAGCCTTGTTGCTTGCATAGCTCTGACCTTCGATTACCGAGCTTACTATTGCCTCAAGCTCCTCGCCGAGGAATATGGAGATTATCGCAGGGGGGGCTTCGTTTCCGCCAAGACGGTAATCGTTTCCGGCGGTTGCCGCAGAGATACGGAGCAGGTCCTGATACTCGTCAACAGCCTTGATAACAGCCGCAAGCATGAGAAGGAATTCCTTGTTTTGCGCGGGGTTCTTTCCGGGCTTCAGAAGGTTCTTTCCTGTGTCGGTGCCAAGTGACCAGTTGTTATGCTTACCCGAGCCGTTAATACCGGCGAAGGGCTTCTCCGCAAGCAGACAGGCAAGGCCGTGCTTGGGCGCCAGACGGCGCATATATTCCATTATAAGCAGGTTGTGGTCAACCGCTATATTGGTAGTCGTGAATATGGGTGCAAGCTCGTGCTGTGCAGGGGCGGCCTCGTTGTGCTTAGTCTTAGAGGGGATACCAAGTTTCCAAAGCTCCTCGTCAAGCTCGTGCATAAACGCGCTGACTCTCGGAGGAATGGTGCCAAAATAATGGTCATCCATCTCCTGGCCCTTAACTGCAGGCGCACCGAAGAGGGTTCTACCGCAGTAGAAAAGGTCTCTGCGTGCCTTGAAGTCCTCCTCATCTATAAGGAAATACTCCTGTTCTGCGCCAACGGTAGTGGTTATGCGCTGTGTAGAGGTATCACCGAAAAGACGAACTATACGAAGACCTGCCGCACTGATAGCATCCATTGAGCGAAGCAGGGGAGTCTTTGTATCGAGTGCATCACCGGTATACGAGCAGAATGCAGTGGGGATATAAAGCGAGCCGTCCTTGATAAAGGCATATGAAGCGGGGTCCCATGCGGTATATCCACGCGCCTCAAAGGTCGCACGAAGTCCGCCGGAGGGGAAGGATGAAGCATCGGGCTCACCCTTTACAAGCTCCTTGCCCGAGAACTCCATTATAGCCTTACCGCCGCCTACGGGGGTAAGAAAGGCATCGTGCTTTTCTGCCGTAACACCGGTCAGAGGCTGGAACCAATGCGTGAAATGGGTTGCGCCATGCTCGATTGCCCAGTCCTTCATCGCGCATGCGACGATATCTGCAATTCCGGGGTCGATCTCCTTGCCCGTTTCCATAGTCTTGAGGAGGGATTTGTAAACCTCCTTGGGCAAGCGCTCGCGCATTACGTCTTCGCTAAATACCTGGGATGCGTATATCTCCGATATGCGTGCAGTTCTTTCAGTCACGGTAACACCTCCGTATCGATGTTTATCAAAATAATATGGTTATTATATAACATATTTTTTAACTTGTCAAGTTTTTGTTGACTTTTATCTTACATAGTGGTATAATTTACGATGGAAAAACACGGACAAAATACGATAATAGGAATTTTAAAATGTATTATATAACACTTGACCTTGAATGGAATCAGGCCTATGCACAAAAGGCGCTCGCGGTACAGCGTCGCCTTTGCTCTCGCCTTCGCGGTGAGGTAATACAGATCGGTGCTGTTAAGCTTGATAAAAATATGCGAATTTGCGGCTCGTATCAGATAATTGTTAAGCCTAAGTATTTCACCAAGCTTCACAAGCACGTTTCCGAGCTTACCGGCATAACCCAGACTCAGATGGATCTCGGCACCCCCCTTCCCGAGGCAGCAGAGCGCTTTAAGCGTTGGTGTGGCAAGGACTTCGCGTTCCTTACCTGGGGCCCTGACGATATCCCTATGCTTAAGGAAAACTTTAACGTTCACGATATACAAAGCGACTGGCTCGATAACGTTTACGATCTTCAGAAGATCTTTAACAAGCAGACCGAGGACTCCAAAAAGCAGCGCTCACTTGAGTTTGCAATGGAGTATTACCAGATCCCTCAGAACCTCCCCGCACACGATGCTCTCAACGATGCTTACTTTACCGCTCTTGTGGCTCAGAAGCTTGACGTTGAGGAGGGGGTAAAAAACTATAAGCACGCAAGCGGAGAATCTCTCTTTACCGACGTGATCGGTGATGCGGATGCCGGTGACGACGGATACGTTACTATCGGAGAGCTGCTTGACGACGATATAGTAAAGGAGCCTCACTGTCCTATATGTGACCGCAAGCTGGCTCTTCTTTCAAAGCCGCTTCACTCAAAGGGACAAAGATATACATTCCACTGCGGTTGTCAGAAGGACGGCGAGATGTTCCTTGTTCTGAAGCTTTACAGGAACTTTAACGACACCTGGCGCGCTAAGGTAACCATCGATAAGGCAAGTGAGGAGCGTGTGGCAGAATTCAAGAGCAGCCTTGAAAAGGTTGCGGTAAGAAGAAAGTCCAAGCGCAAGATTCCCAAAAAGAGAAAGCCGACCGTAGCACAAAGCGCAGAATAATGGGCGAGTGGATTTAGTGCGAAAATTATCATTCTCCGCCCAACCTTAATTAAACCGAATACGACAAAAAACAAAAGTGAGGGTGTCAAGCTGTGACATCCTCACTTGTTTTTTATTCTGTTGCGCCTAAAGGCAATAGTTCACAAAAAAAGAGGCGGGGTGATTGAAGCCCCGCCTTTAATCATGCATTAGTTAACGTGCTGAAAAAATCAGAACGTAGGAGTAGCAATTACCGGAGGTGTTTCACCATTAACGTTGTTAGGAATATCAACTTCACCGCTAGTGGTAATAACATCGGTAACATCCAATTTAACTATTTCGCATGTAGGCATTTCGTATTTCATCTTAATCCTCCATACAAAAACAAAGCACAGCATGATCGATTGCACCTTTATTATATCCTACACCTGTGATTTTGTCAAGTGTTTTTATTAAAAATCGGATAATTTTGTTTAAAATAACGGTGTTACTCGTACGTTACTTCTGTTTTTGAGCCTGTGGGTATTATATAGGTGTAATTTTTGGTGTTGTTTTTGATCGTAAGCTTTTTGGTAAAGGAGTAGGGGTTCTCGTTCTTTGCGCCGCCGTACGTTTCGTCGGAAATGTTGCTAAGCGCAATTCCTCCGGTAGCAAGCTGGATCGTATTTACGTTTGCCGAAACAACCTCAAATCCGTCAAGGATTATCGTCTCGGGAGCGTAGCAGGCATATCCGAAATAGTGGTTATACCACTCGCCGCCGATGATCGAAAACGAGCCGGAGTTTCCGTTATACACTGCGGTTACGTCCTTGAAAGTAAAGGTGCCCTCCCAGTTTGCGCCGTAGTCGCTACGAAGGCTGACAAGCTGTGCGGTGTTTCCGGTGTAAATGGTGGTGTTTTCAACTGTCAGTGCACCTGCACCGATAAGCGAAAGTATACCAACGCTTGAGTTGCGTATCGTCGCATTGTAAACGCCCATATGTGCGTCAAATCTGTTAAGGAAGCATCCGTCATACGTCAGATTCTTGCAGTAGTTTGAGGACATAACGCTCCAATATCCGTTTTCTCTTGAAAGCGATTTGCCGTCCTCAAGGAAGAAGTTGGTCTGGGTAACGTTAAGGAAAAGGGTGTTGTTGGAGTTGCTGGGGTTGATGTCGTAGCTACCCATGTTGTTGTAGTTCTTGCGTCCGGTAACTACACAGTCCTTTACAGTTACGTTGTTGGTGTAGGTGATAACGATAAATCCGTTGTAGGGAGCACCGCAGTCATCGCGCTCTCCGGTTACGAGGTGGTTTACGTTCTTAAGCACGGTGTTGGATCTATCGATTCTTATGTTTCTTGCGTAGTAGTAATATACGGGGCTTGATCCGTTCCACTCAAAGGGAACCTGGTTTGCAACAGTGGTAAAGGTTGCGCCGCCACCGTCAATGGTGATGGCCTTGTCATCTGCCCTACGTACCTCGATTTTTGTGACCTCAGCGTAGTCAAACATAAAGGGAGTATCGGGATCGATGTTGCCGTTTTCATCAATGCAGATTATCTCGTGCTGTGCCTCGCCGCCCTCGTAGTGGCTTCCGTGTCTGATATAGCACTCGTGCTTTTCGTTGTAGACGACGATGATAGCGGCGTAACCAAGACCAAGGTCAAGCTTGGTAGTGGTCTCACGGTCTATGCCGCCCGCCTGGTTGATCGCATCGATAATGTTTCCGATAGCGGTTCCGTCACCTGCCTTGTAGGTTTCAGCCTTGTAGTCCGACTTCACCTGGAAGATAGATCCGCCTCTTTCGGGATCGTCCTTTCCGACCTTAGAGTCATCAATGATAAAGCTTGCGCCGTTCCACTTAACGTTGGTCTGAATTGTGATGACCTTGCCGCCGGTTTCGGTGATGCGGTAGGTGTGTCCGTTCTTGGCATTTACGGTGTGACCGTATGTATTTGCATATTCGTGACAGCTATTGAGCGCTGCAAAGTCGTTGGTCTCGCCGTCGCCCTTTGCACCGAATATCTCGTAGGATACGTTTCTTACGTCAACCTCCTTGACAGTACCGGTTGAGAGCGTAACGTTCTTCTTGTTCTTGGGCATTATAACACTGGTAACAGTGGACTCAACAGTTGTGTCAAAAACGTTGTCCTTATTGTTGAAAACGTTGGAGAACTCGCACTCAACGTGCATGTTGGAGTCCTCGTCAACGTAGATAACGAATCCGGACTCGGTGGTGCGGCTCTTATCCTCGCCGGTATACTCGATGTATATAGCCTTCTGACCGCTTGCAAGCTTGCTGATCTTTACAGTCTCAAGCCATACGCCGGTATTCTTGTAGAGCTGATCCTGAAGAGCGGTAGCAACAGTCTTCTCATCCTTGAGAGTATCGCCGTATGCAATTACGTACTCGGAAATGTTGTTCGCGTTTATCGTTATGCTCTCAATTGTGTATCCGGTCTGTATGCTTTCGTATGCCGTGTCACCGCTTATGGTGAGATTTGTGATGCAGTCATCGTAGTCGTTCAGCTTGAGAATGTTCTTTTTGAGGTAATCGATAGCTTTTCTGTATCCGGTGTTACCGCCGGCGATAACGAATATGTTGCCGTCAACAGCCTTGATAGCAAAGCCCTCGTATCCGAGGTAATGGGTGTCAACGTTAAACTTGTCACCTCTGGTGGTAACCGGGCCGATGACTATCTCTGTGCCGGGGTCAAGCTCGGCATTGTCGTACGACATAACGACGTCCTTGTCCTCAATGTAATACTTGTTGAATTCCTGGATAAGCTCGTTGGCATAATCTCTGATCGTGTTAGACGCGTTGGAGGCTACAAGCACGCTGAAAAGTGCATCGCCATCCTTTACCAGCACGATGTCAGCACTTTCGTTGCCGCCGCCTTCGTTGCCAGTGTTCGGCTCAACGGTAGCGTCGCATACGTCACACTTGCCGTTTGCATCGCTATCAACGTGCTCGGTGCAGGTGACTTCATCTCCTCCGCAGGATAAGAGCGAGAAAATTATGGAAAGTGAAAGAAGCAGTAAAAGTAGAGTTCGTTTCATTGTTTACACCTTTGTTTTAAATATTTACAATATATTTTACAACAAAACGGGCTAAATGTCAACAGATGCGCGCAGATATTTTTCTGCGCGCATCCTGAAAATTATTCCACGTTGATAAGTCGGCGTACCGCCTTGCTGCAAAGCATCGGCACCGCACAAATAAGGCAGATGGCAAGATCGATTGACAAAAACGATCCGTTGTAGGCAAAGGAATAAAGGTATTTGCCCATTCCGTCGGGCGCCCACTGACCCCATATCTGAACACCGGTGATAAAATGAGAGAAAAATCTCACCACGACCACCGCTACCATTCCGACGTACGCGCCGATGACCTTCTTTTTAAGTAGTCTTACGTTTTTGAAAATGCCTGCAAGTCCAAGCACTGTGAATGGGAAGATGTAGTCAAAAAGAATACATATAACGAGCGTTGCTCCGGTCTCGCAATAGGGAAATACGTCGCCCTCCACGTGAGCCTGTAAAAGCTGGGTAAGAGAGTAGACGAACGCCGTTCCAAGGCCGATCTTAGGACCGTACTTGATGGCGATAAGCATAATGGGCAGCATGCTTGCCACCGTAACAGAGCCGCCAAGCGGCATCTTCCATAGCTTCGCACAGCTAAGTACAAATGCGAGAGCTACCATGATCGCGCACTCGCAAAGCGCGCGGATTTTTGTGTTCCTCATAAAAAAAGAACCCCCTTGTAAAAAAAATACCGCACAGAAAATAACATCCGTGCGGTATGATTTCAAGAGATTCAATCTTCCTACGACGGCATTATCCGTATCAGGTCAAAGGGTTTGGTTTTCACCATCTCAGCCATAGGGCACCCCTGATGTATATTCTGTTTTGCGGTTTA
>JAZOWT010000136.1:0-30100 GCA_045659365.1 Eubacteriales bacterium
TGCAACGTAGGGCACCCAGATGCCCGAATCCTTGTAGATGGTTTCCTGAAGGGTGGTGGCTGCACTCTTTGCGATCTTGGAATTCGCGGTGTAGGTGATTACGTACTCGCTCACGGGATTTTCGTCTATGGTAAACTCGGAGATATCGTAATCGGTGGGGATGGACTCGTATTTCGTGCCTGCAGGAATTACAAGCTCGTCTATAACGTCCTCACCGTATCCTTCAAGGTTAAACAGGGTGTCCTCGAGGTACTTTATAGCCTCCTGATAGCCCTTGTCACCGCCGCCAAGCACGAAAAGCTTGTTGCCGATAAGCTCTATGGAGAAACCCTTGTAGCCAAGGTAATGCTCGTCCTTGGTAAAGGCGTCGCCGCGATACTTTGCAGAGCCGAAAATGATCTCTATGGCGTCGTCAAAGCCGGGTGCGTCGTAGTGTTGTTTAAGATTGCTGTCGTTAAGATAGTATCGGTTCAGCGTGTTCATAAAATCGATAACGTATCCTGTCGCCTTGTCGGAAATGGAATCTGTACATACGATGGCAAAGCCGGTCACAGAGTCTGTGACAAGCACCAGATCATCGCCGGTGTTGTCGCCACCGCCGTTGCCCTCGGGCTCGACAGTAGCATCACAGTTATCACATTTGCCGTTGTTATCTGCATCAACGTGGGAGGTGCAGGCTGCATCATCCTCGCCACAAGCTGCAAGCGTGAGGCAAAGTGAGAGTGCAAGCATTACGGATATTATCAATAGTAAATGTTTTTTCATGCAGTCACCTTTTTGAATTAGGTTTATCACAGGCCTCTCTTTTTGTGAGAGGCCTGTGATTTATTTAAACTTTAGGGCTGAAGCTCACCGTCTACGTAGACCTTGGTGTCCTCAAACTGGGGAGTATTGGGAATGATTATCTCGAGATTGCCACAGTTTGTGATATAGATCTCCTCTGTGGGCATATAGGGGTTCGCGTTTGTTGCTGTGGTGGGATCGCCTTCAAAGCCCCAGCACCATACGGAGTAGCTGTCGTTGGGGTTGCCGTCGTTGTTACATCTGCCGTCACCGTCGGTATCGTTGAACGACTTTGCGCCGTTATATATCTCCGCGCAGTTGCACTTCTTCCAATCGTTGGGGTAGCTTGACATATCGGCATTCGGATCGGATATATCTAATTTGACGTATTCCTCAAGATTGCGGTACAGTGAGATCGCCACGGGGTTTACAGCAACCTCACGCTCGGTTCTGACACCGTTTTTCATCTCATATGTAAACTGAACAAGCTTGACATTGTTTAACGTGATCTTTTTGGGAAGGTGGCAGGTAAAGCCGAAATCGTGGTTAAAGTACCATACCTTGATGATCGATAAGCGATTGATCTCGCTCGAGCTGCTCTTGAGGGTAAGACCGTCGATATATACCTCACCGTTCCAGGTGGCGCCGTAGTCCTGTCTTAAAATTATACCGCCGGAGTTACCGTCGGTATAAACGGTAACGTTTTCGATACGGATAGTGCCGCCGCCGATGAAGTTAAGATGCTCAGCGGTAACGTCCACGAGTGTTGCGTTATAGAGGTTTTTGTGTGCGTCGAAGGAGCAGGTGAGCATATCGTAGAACTTAAGATTTCTGCAGTAGTCGGTATTCATATAGCCGTTGGACTTAACGCTGCCGTCGGGCTCGAAGAAGTTGGACTGACGGCAATGCTGCCAGGTGACGTTGTTGGACCATTCTGCCTGGATCTCGTACGATCCCATACTAACGTCGTTACCCTCTGCACCAATTGTGGAGAATCCCCTCTGCTTCTGGAATATCATACCCTCAATGGTTACGTCGGAGGCGCGGAGAACAGCTATAAAGCCGTGGTAGGGTGCAGACTGCTCAACGTCATCGTAAAGAACGTGCTGGATATTCTTAATGGTCACATTTGAGCGAGTGATCTGAATATTGCGGTTGAAGTAAGTATATGCCGAGGGGGCATCGTTGAAGTAGGTGTATACCACAGCGCGGTCGACAGCGTCAAAGTTGTCGAAGGTTCCGAGTGCATCGTAGTTATCTACCTGTCCCTTTTTGCCACCGGAGAAGGTGAGGGGCTTATCGTCATAGGGATAGACTATCATTTTGGAGAGGGTAGTGTAGTCCCACTGTACAGGAGTAGAGGGGTCGATAGTGCCGTCTGCGTTTACTATGATTATCTCGTTCTGCGGCTGACCGTTGTCCTGGTTAAGACCGTAGCGGATGTAATGGTGCTTGGTGTTGTCGTAGATCTCAACAAGCACTTTCTCTCCGGGAACCCAGTTGCCGATAGTGGTCGATCCTGCGGGAATGGCGCTTACAGGAAGATTTGAGCCGGTAATGGTGGTTGCATCATTGCTGGGAACGATGCGGAAGATGTTGGCAAGATACTGCTTGCCCTCGCCGGGATTGGAAACATCTCTGTCGTCAAAGATGAACGAGCAGAGGTTCCAGTAGGTGTCGGTCATAACGGTGATGCTTTCGGTGCCGTTTGCAGTACCGATGTAGTAGGTCTTGCCCTCGGTACCGTTTACGGTGTGACCGTATTTGTTTGCCTCGTCATGGCATTTCTTGATAGCGAAGAAGTCGTCGGTTGTACCGTCGCCAACCGCGCCGAAATCATCGTAATAGATGTTGCGTACGTCCTTGGTGTAGGTGTAGTCGCCGGAGATCTTGGATTTGGAGGAGGAAAGCTTTGAGTCAATGAAGGTGTGTACCATGTCCTCAAACTTGTTTTCAAACTCGCACTCGATGTGCAGATCTCCGTCCTTTACGTAAAGGGTGCATCCGTTGTCGGTTGTGCGCTCGGCATCATCCTTGGTGAACTCAACGTATATAGCCTTCTGATCGGTGGTAACGTCGGAGAGTGCAACGTAAGGAAGCCAGATGCCGGCCTTCTTATAGATGTGATCCTGAAGTGCGCTTGCAGCAGTCTTTGCAATCTTGGCACCAGACGTGTAGGTAAGGACATAGTCCTTTACATTGTTGCCGTCGATGGTGAGTTCTGTAATATCGTAGTTGGTGGGAATGCTTTCGTATTTAGTTCCTGCGGGAATGATAAGCTCGTCTATTATGTCATCGCCATAGCCTTCAAGATTAAAGATGGTGTCCTCAAGGTACTTGATGGCATCCTGATAGCCCTTGTCACCGCCGCCGAGAACGAACAGCTTGTTGCCGATAAGCTCTATGGAAAATCCCTTGTATCCAAGGTAATGCTCATCCTTTTTGAACTGATCACCGCGGGTAGCGGTCGAGCCGAAGATGATTTCGACTGCATCGTCGAATCCGGCGATGTCGTAGTTGACCTTGAGGCCTTGATCCTCGAGGTAATATTTGTTGAGCTTTTTAACAAAATCGCTTGCATAGTTTTCGGCCTTATCCGTAAGGGATTCTGCATAAACTACCGCGAACTGGGTTTTAGTGCCGCTTACAAGCACGAGATCATCTCCCGTTACTGTTTCACCGCCGTTGCCCGAGGGCTCGACGGTAGCATCACATACGTCACACTTGCCGTTGTTGTCTGCATCTACGTGAGATGTGCAGGTTGCATCGTCACCGCCGCAGGCTATAAGGGTAAGGCAAAGTGTCAGGGAAAGAACAAAAAGTAGAAATTTTTTCATATTTGTATACCTCGTTTCAATTGATTTTATTGGAGTACACCATTGATATAAAGCTTGGTATCTTCAAATTGGGGGGTGTTGGGTATAATAACTCTGAGGTTGCCGCAGTTGGTAACGTATACCTCCTTTGTGGCAACGTAGGGGTTTGCATTGACAGACGTATCGGGTGCTTTCTCAAAGCCCCAACAATATATACTGTAGCTATCCTTGGGATTAAGGTCGTTGTTGCATCTGCCGTCGCCGTCCGGATCGTAAAAGTCCTTTTGCCCGTTATAAACCGAGGCGCAGTTGCACTTTTTCCAGTCGTTTTTATAGGATGACATGTTTGCATTCGGGTCAGAGATGTCTACCGTCTTGTATTTTTCAAGACCGGCGTAAAGGTGGAGCGCAACGTGGTTTTCTGCAACGTCCCACTCGCTTCTTACACCGTCCTCCATCTTGTATCCGTAGCGAACTATCTTAACGTTGCTGATATCGATGGTTTCCGGCAGATGACAGGTGTAGCCGAAATAGTGGTTGGTGTAGGTCGCGCTTATCAGTGAGAGGGTCGGGTTGGATTTAGAGGTTCTGATGGTCAGGCCGTTGACTATGACATTTCCGTCCCAGGTTGAGCCATAGTCGGAGCGGAAGTGCATCGCCGCACTGCCACCGTCGGTATATACGGTAACGTTTTCATAAATGATGGTACCGCCGCCGATGAAGTTAAGATGCTCACAAACTGAGTCTATAATAGTAGCGTTATAAAGGTTACAGTGCGCATCGAATGAGCAGGATACCATATCTTCAAACTTAAGGTTCTTGCAGTAGTTTGTACCCATAAAGCCGGTGTATTTGATGCTTCCGTCCGGCTGGAAGAAGTTTGACTGTCTGCAATGACGCCATGTAACGCGGTTTGCGATGTTCGCGCTCATTTCGTATGATCCCATACCGACACTGCCTCCGTTTGCACCGACGGTTGAGAAGCTCTTCTGCTTCTGGAATATCATACCCTCGACAATTACGTCAGAGCAATTATTGATCTTGATAAATCCGGTATAGGGAGCAGAGGTTTTTACATCGTCGTAAAGAACATGCTCGATGTTTTTGATTGTAACATTGGATCGGTTTATATCTATGTTTCTTGAGTGATAGTTGTACTCCGAGGGAGCATCGTTGAAATAGGTGTAGATAACTGTGCGGTCGATAACGTCAAGGTTATCAAAGGTGCCGAGAGCAGCGTAGTTATCAACCTGATCCTTTTTACCGCCCGAGATCGTGATGGGAGCATCGTCGATAGGGTATACAACCATTTTTGAAACGGTGGTGTAATCCCATTGCACAGGGGTGTCGGGGTCGATCGTGCCGTCGGTGTTTACTATAATAAGCTCGTACTGATCGGAACCGTTATTTTGGTTTGAGCCGTAGCGGATGTAGTGGCGCTTGGTGTTGTCATAAAGTACGACCATCGATTTTTTAGCGGGGGCCCAGCCCTCTAGGACGGTAGCACCGGAGGCGACCGAGCTTACCGGTACACTGGTACCCGTGTAAGAATATGAGGTATTATCTGAGGTGACCTTGAATATTGGAGTAAGGTAAGCTGTGCTTTCGCTCGGGTGGTCGATAATGCGGTCATCAAAGATAAACGAGCAGCAGTTCCAATAGGTGTCAGTCTGAATGTAAATACTGAACGTGCTGTTTTCTTTTCCTATATAGTAGGTAGCGCCGGTCGTGGCATTAACGGTATGTCCGTGCATGTTAGCATAGGTGTGACATGCCTTGATGGCAAAGAAATCGTCGGTTACACCGTCACCCACCGCGCCGAAGTCCTCGTAGTAGATGTTTCGAACATCGTGGTTAAAGGTGTAGCTATTTGAGATGTTGACCGTGCTTGCGGAAAGGTTCGATATGATAAAGGCCTCCATGGCCTCGGTGAATTTGTTTTCAAATTCGCATTCTATATGTAAATCGCCATTCTTCACGAATACTGTGAAGCCGTCCTCAGTGCTGCGGTCCTTGTCGCCGGTGGTGTCGGTAACGTATATTACGTTATCACCTTCTGTTACCTTTGCGGGGGCAACGTAGGGAACCCACACGCCATGCTCGGTGTAGATCGTTTCCTGAAGAACTGCGGCGGCATTTTTTGCTGCATTATTGGGTCCGGAGGATGTAATAACAAACTCGGACACGTTTTTGTCGCTTATGGTTATTTCATCAATGCTGTAGTTGGTTGTAAATCGCTCGTGCTTTGTTCCCGCGGGAATGTAAAGCTCGTCTATTGTACCATCACCGTATTTCTGAAGACAAAACAGAGTGCTTTCGAGATATGTTATAGCGTTTTTGTATCCCTGGTCACCACCGGCAAGTACAAAAAGCTTATTGCCGATAAGCTCTACCGAAAATCCGGTGTGCCCGAGGTAATGCTCGTCACGGATAAAAGCTTCTCCGCGATATGTAGGAGAGCCGAAGATGATCTCAACCTCGTCGTCGAAGCCGGGGACATCGTAATTCATTCCGAGGTCGCCGTCAACAATGTAGTAGCTGTTAAGCGTGGTGATAAATTCGTTTACGTATCCCTCTGCCTTTTTTGAAAGGTCCGCGGCATTAACTATTGCAAACTGAACCTTTGAGTCTGATATAAGCACGAGGTCGTCGCTTTCTGCACCCCCCTCGTTCTCATCGGGTGATGTGACGCTTGCATTACAGCTGTCGCATTTTCCGTCGTTATCGTTGTCCGTGTGCTGTGTGCAGGGGGAATCATTGCAGGAGGCAAGTGAAAATCCAAGTGTAACTGCGAGTATTAACGATATTACAAGGTTAAGGTGTTTTTTCATTTATGTGCCTCTTTGGTTTGGATTGGAGCAGGCCTTTCTCTTGTGAGGAAAGACCTGCTCGTGCTGTTTAGTCGTTATTCTGCTTAACGCCGTCTATATAGACCTTGACGTCCTTAAACTGGGGCGTTTTAGGAATAATAATTTCGAGATTACCACAGTTGGTAATGTATATTTCCTCGGTAGGAACGTAGGGGTTTGCATTTGCAAATATATCGGGAGTCTGCTCAAAGCCCCAGCACCATACGGAGTAGCTGTCGTTGGGGTTGAGGTCGTTGTTGCAGCGTCCGTCACCGTCGGTATCGTTAAATGACTTTTCACCATTATATACCACGTTGCAATTGCACTTTTTGTAATCGTTCGGATATGAGGTTATGGATGCATCGGGATCGGAAATATCATCCTTATATTTTTCAACGCCATTGTAAAGGTGGATCGGAATATGGTTTATTGAGACCTCTCGCTCGGTTCTGACTCCGTTTTCTACCTTATACTCGTATCTAACGAGCTGAACTCTGTTCAACTCTACCTTTCGGGGCAGATGACACGTGTATCCAAAGTAGTGGTTAACATAGGAAACGCTGAAGATAGAAATGGTATCTGCGGCTTTCGAGGTGCGAAGTGTAAGGCCGTCTATTATTACGTCACCGTCCCAGGTGGAGCCGTAGTCATATCTCAAAGATATGCCGGCATGGTTACCGTCGGTATAAACGGTAACGTCCTTGTAGATAATGGTACCGGCACCGATGAAGTTAAGGTGCTCGCAAACGGAGTCTATAATAGTGCCGTTATAAAGGTTACAGTGCGCGTCGAATGAGCAGGTTACCATATCCTCGAACTTAAGGTTCTTGCAGTAGTTGGTACCCATATTTCCGCGGGACTTGGTGCTTCCGTCGGGCTCGAAGAAGTTGGACTGTCTGCAATGACGCCAGGTTACCTTGTTGCAAGAGTTAGCATTCATCTCGTAAGAGCCCATGGATACGCTGCCGCCGTCTGCACCGGTGGTCGAGAAGGGCTTCTGCTTCTGGAATATCATACCCTCGATCACTACGTCAGAGCAGTTTTTAACGGCTATAAATCCGTCGTACGGAGCCGACTGTGCAACATCGTCGTAAAGGATGTGCTGGATATTCTTGAGGGTTACGTTCGAACGGGTGATCTGTATGTTACGTCCGAAGTAGGAGTATGCTGAGGGTGCATCGTTAAAGTAGGTATATATCTTTGCGCGGTCGATAGCATCGTAGTTATCGAACTTACCCATAGCACTGTAGTCATCGACCTGATCCTTTGTACCGCCGGAGAAGGTGATGGGGGTATCGCCGGCAGGGTAAACTACCATTCTGGAAAGAGTGGTATAGTCCCAATGTACGGGGGTGTCGGGATCGATAGATCCGTCGGGGTATACTATGATTATTTCGTTCTGAGCAGAACCGTTGTTCTGGTTTGATCCGTAACGAATGTAGTGACGCTTGGTGTTGTCGTAAATGGATACAAGCACCTTTTCGCTGGGCTTCCAATCTCCGATGGTGGTAGAGCCGGAGGGGAGTGAGGTGACGGGAAGTTTGTTACCGGAGATGCTGTAGTTAGGACTTTCGGGAAGGATCTTGAAGATAGGAGCCTGATAGTTGGTGTTTACGCCGGGATCGTCAACATCTCTGTCATCCCAGATAAAGGAGCAGAGGTTCCAATAGGTGTCAGTCTTTACGGGAATGGACTCTTTGCCGTTTGCGGTGCCTATGTAATAGGTAGCGGTCTTCTTACCGTTAACGGTGTGGCCCCACATGTTTGCATACTCATGGCATGCCTTGATGGCAAAGAAGTCGTCGGTCTCGCCGTCGCCGACTGCACCGAAGTCTTCGTAGTAGATATTACGTATGTCTTCAGTGCGGGTGTAGTCTGCGGAAATTTTTACCTTGGAAGAGGAAAGCTTCGCATCGATAAAGTCGTAAATCATTTCCTCAAACTTGTTCTCAAACTCGCACTCGATGTGAAGGTCGCCGTCCTTAACGTAAAGAGTAAATCCGTTGTCGGTTCTGCGCGATGCATCACCCTTGGTGAACTCAACGTAGATTACGTTCTGCTCGTCGGTGATCTTCGAGAGTTCAACGTAAGGGATCCAAACACCGGCTTCCTTATAGATGTGCTCCTGGAGTATGGTTGCAGCGGTTTTTGCAATCTTGGTGTCCGCGGTGTAGGTAAGAACATAGTTCTTTGCACCTTCGCCGGCTATGGTAAACTCGGTGATATCGTAGTTAGTGGGAATGCTCTCGTATTTGGTACCTGCGGGAACGATGAGCTCATCAATAGTATTATTACCGTAGCCCTCGAGATCGAACAGAGTGTCCTCAAGGTACTTGATAGCCTCCTGATATCCCTTGTCACCGCCACCAAGCACGAAGAGCTTGTTGCCGATAAGCTCAACGGCAAAGCCCTTATATCCAAGATAGTGCTCGTCCTTCTTGAACTGATCGCCACGGTTGCTGGGCGAACCGAAAATGATTTCAACCGCGTCATCAAAGCCGTGGGCATCATAGTTGGTCTTGAGGCCCTGGTCCTCGAGGTAGTATCTGTTGAGCTTTTTAATGAAATCGTTTACGTAGCCCCCGGATTTATCCGAGAGGGAATTTGCACACACTACTGCAAACTGGGTTTTTGTGCCGGTTACGAGCACGAGGTCCTCGCCTGTAACCGTTTCGCCACCGTCGTCGCCCGAGGGCTCGACGGTAGCATCACAGTTGTCACACTTGCCGTTGTTATCTGCATCGACGTGAGAGGTGCAGGTTGCATCATCCTCGCCGCACGCTACAAGCGCAAAGCAGAGTGTCAGTGCGATAATCAATAAAATTATCTTTTTCATTTATTTCTCCTGAGTTTTCTTCTGTTTAAGCTCGAAGCCATCCTCAATGATGAGCACACCGTCAACGGTAACGTCGAGGTACTTGAACTGAGGAGTGAAGGGGTATTTTACCTTAAGAGGCTTGGAGGGATCCTCGTTGATAACGGTTACAGTCTTTGTACCGATATAGGGGTTAGCATTGACACCCTTATCGGGCGCTTCCTTAAAGCCCCAGCACCATACGCTACCGCCGTTTCTACTTTTTACAACGTTGTTGCATCTGCCGTCGCCGTCGGTGTCGTTGAAGTATCTTACAACGTACTTGGAGCTATAGAACTCGCTTTCGGGTCTGGTTTCACAGTCGCACTGTACCCAGTCGTTGGGAAGCTTCGACAAATCGGCATCCGGATCGGAGATATCGACGTCGGTGTAGCTATAAATAGAGGGAGAGAAGAGGTAAAGCTCCTTGGTATTGGTTTCAACGATGGTTTCGGTTCTGACACCGGTAGTAGGATTTACTGTTACGTTAAATCCAAGCATCTTGAAGTTATCAAGGGTGATGTTTTCGGGAAGATAGGTGGTATAGCCGAAGTCGTGGTTGGTATATGCCGAGCTGAAGAGGGAGATGGTCTTGTTCTTTCTGACCTCGTACTTGATATCAACGTTCTTGAAGATCGCGTCGCCCTTCCACCATGATCCGTAGTCGGAACGGAGGTTGATAGCACAGTTACCGCCGTCTGCGTAGATGGTGCAGTTCTCGATGGTGATAAGACCGTCGCCGATGAAGTTGATGTGCTCGATGGTGGTGTTCTTGATGGTTCCGTTATAAACGCCGCAGTGTGCGTCGAAGGAGCAAAGGAAGTTGCCGTCGAAGGTAAGGTTCTTGCAGTAGTTGGTACCCATAACGCCCTTGTAGGAAACACCGCCGTCCGCATCAAAGAATACGTCCTGCTTTATGTTTTTCCAAAGAACGTTGTTGGAGTTGCCTGCCGAAAGCTCGTACGAGCCCATGTTGTTGGACTTGTCGGTTTGGAGGAAGTAGGACTGCAGGCGGTGGATAAGCATATTCTGGATGGTTACGTTGTTTGCGAAGGATACTTTGGTGAATCCGGAGTAGGGCGCACCGGTGCCGCCGTCAACCTCGGGAGTCTCGCCCTCAACAATGTGGTCTATGTTCTGAAGGATTACGTTGGAACGGGTGATATTGATGTTTCTCTGATAGTAGGTGTAAAGAGAGGGAGCGTTGTTGAAAAGAGTCTTGATGGTTGCTCTCTCGTCACCGTCACCACCGGTTACGGTGATAAGGTTGGTATCACAGGGATAGATCGCCATGTAGGTAACCTCTTCGTAGTCCCACTGAAGAGGAGTGGACTCGTCGATAGTACCGTCTGCATGAACGTAAAGGATCTCCTGCTGTGAAGAGCCGTTGTTATTGTTAGAGCCGTAACGGATGTAGTGTCTTTCAAGGCTGCTCTCAATGTAAAGGATACAATCTACACCGGGAGCCCAGTCGCCGAAGTTGGTATCGCCCTTGTGAAGAGAGGTGATGGGAAGGTCTGCCTTCTTGATCTCGATAATTTCCTTGGATGCAGCGATGTGGAATATGCTGGAGTTATAGCAGGGGGAGTAGGGATCGACAACAGCGTCGTCGAAGATAAAGGTACAGCCGTGCCAGTTGGTGTCGGTCTGTACTATGATAGAGGTGGCAGGATCGCTTGGCTTGAGGTAGTTACCTATGTAGTACGTTGCATTGGAGCCGTCGGCATTTGCGGTGTGGCCCCACTCGTTTGCATAGTCGTGGCATGCCTTGATAGCAAAGAAGTCATCGGTCTCGCCGTCACCGGTTGCGCCAAAGTCCTTGTAATAGATGTTACGAACGTCTATCTTCTGATCAAGATTGCTCTTGATGGAGATCTTGGATTTCTTTGCATCAACACCGTCCTTAACAAGGAAGTTGAAGGTAAGCTCCTCGATCTTGTTCTTGAACTCGGTCTCAATGTGGAGGTTGCCGTTTTCAACGTAGATTCTTGAACCCTCGGGAGTGGTTCTTGCACCGTTAAGCTCGATGGTTTCGATCCAGATAGCCTTCTGGCCGTCAGCAAGCTTATTTGCAGTAACGGTCTGGAGGTAAACGCCGGTCTTCTTGAAGATCTGAGGACGTACGCTGTTGATTGCTTTGATAGCAGAGGAGTCGCCGGAATTGATTGCGAATACATACTCGGAGAGGTCGTTGTCGGCAATCTTGAAGGTAACGTCAAAATCGGTCTGCTTTTCAACCTTTGCCTGCTCGGGAGTCATGGTTACGTTGTCAACGGATACGGTGGTATCGTCGATGCCGAATACGGTTTCCTCAAGGTAGCCAAGAGCATCCTTGTATCCGCTGGAGGAAGCGGCGAGAACGTGGATCTTGGTGCCGATAACCTTGATTGCCCAACCGTTATAGCCGTAATCGTATATGGATGCATTATCCTCGGTAAACTCGTTGCCTCTTGCGGAAATGTTACCGAGAATGATCTCGACATCCTTTTCCTTAACGTGCTCGAACACCGATGTAACGTTGCCGTCTGCGATGCAGTCGTTAAGAGTCTTTACAAAGTTGGAAAGGGGCTTTCCGATAAGGAGAGAGGTGTCCTCGGTGGACACGATCTGGAAGGTTGCAGAGCCGTTCTTTACAAGCTCTATGTCGGTGGGTGTGGTGGTAGTACCGCCGCCGTTTCCTTCGTCGCCGCCCTGGGGCTCGACGGTTGCGTCACAGTTGTCGCACTTGCCGTTGTTGTCTGCATCAACGTGAGAGGTGCAGGTGGCATCATCGCCGCCACAAGCAACAAGAGCAAGCCCGAGTGTGAGGACAAGAAGTAAAATCAGTATTTTTTTCATTTTATTGTATCTCCGTTTTTATTGGCGTGACAGACCGCTTTAAGATCTGTCACGCGTGCTTTAGATTAGTCAACTTCTTTACCGTTCTTGATAACTACTACGTCGTCAACGGTAACGGTCATATCCTTGAACTGGGGAGTCATGGGCCAAATGATCTTGATCGGATTTTCGGGATCTTCATTTACCACAGTAACGTTTTTAGTTCCTATGTAGGGGTTGGCGTTGACGTTCGTATCAGGCTTTTCCTTAAAGCCCCAGCACCATACGCTCTGGTTGCTTTCGCCTCTTACGGAGTTGTTACATCTTCCGTCGCCGTCGGTGTCGTTAAAATATCTTTTTGCGGTATCGGGGTTAACAAATTCCTTGTCCGGACGTGTTGCACATGTACACTGAACCCAGTCGTTTGTATCGACAGTCATTCTTTGATTTGGATCAGAGAGGTCGACCTGGGTGTAGTTGTAAATGCTGTTTGTGAAAAGATATATCTCATCGACGTTTACTCTGTCGATGGTTTCGATTCTGTCACCGGTCTTGCTGTCCAGCTTTACACTGAAGCCGAGCATGTTAACGTTTTCAATGTAAATATCCTGGGGAAGATAGCATGTGTATCCAAAATAGTGATTCGTCCAGCCCGCGCTGACGATCGAGTAATTCCAACGGTTTCCTTCTTTTTTGGAAATCTGGTATTTGAGGTCAACGTCCTTCATGATGAGGTCGCCGCGCCAGGTTGCACCGTAGTCAGAACGGAGCTGAACTGCGGTTTTTGAGCCGTCAAGGTAAAGGGTTGTGTTCTCAATGGTGATAAGACCGTCGCCTATGAAGTTAAGGTGCTCTATGGTCGAGTTAAGTATGGTTCCGTTATATACACCGCAGTGTGCGTCGAACGAGCAAATAAAGTTACCGTCGAAGCCAAGGTTCTTACAATAGTTGGTACCCATAAGGCCCTCGTAGGAAACACCACCGTCCGCATCAAAGAATACGTCCTGGATGATATTCTTGTACCAAACGTTGTTTGAATAGGAGGCGTTCATCTCGTAAGATCCCATGCCGTTTGACTTGTTGTCCTCAAGGTGGTAGCCCTCAAGGTTGTGGATGATCATGTTCTGAATGGTTACGTTGTGCGCATATGTAACCTGGGTGAATCCGGTATAGGGGCTACCGGTACCGCCGTCCTTCTCGGGAGTTTCATTCTCCATCTTATGGTTGATGTTCTGAAGCGTTACGTTAGATCTGGTGATCTGGAAGTTTCTGTAATAGTACTCATAGACAGAGCGGTTCTGGTTATGGATAGTGGTTACAGTTGTTCTTACGTCACCCTCGCCACCGGAAATTACGATCGGAGTGGTGTCGATGGGGTATACGTACATTGTGGTGATCGTTTCATAGTCCCACTGAAGAGGGGTCATGGGGTCCACGGTACCGTCGGCATAAACGTGGAGTATCTCGTGCTGAGAGGAGCCGTTGTTTTCGTTAAGACCGTAACGGATGTAGTGGCGCTCGTTGGAGTTAGCAATGTAAACAAGGCACTCGACTCCGGGTGCCCAACCGCCAAGGTCGGTAGAGCCCTTTGCAAGGAAGCCGGTCGGACGCTTGCTCGCGGAGACGGAATAGGCGGACTTGGAGGGGCTTATGCTGAATATGGGGGATGCCCAACAAGGAGAGCCGATATCAACAACGCTGTCATCCCAGATAAAGGAGCAGCCGTGCCAGTTGGTATCGGTCTGTACCTCGATGGAGAGGGGGTCTGCGTCCTCACCGAGATAGTTGCCGATGTAGTAAACCGCATCAGGGCCGTCGGAGTTTACAGTGTGGCCCCACTCGTTAGCATAGTCGTGGCATGCCTTGATAGCGAAGAAATCATCGTCATCAACATTACCGGTGCCCTTTGCACCAAAGTCCTTATAGTAGATGTTACGAACGTCGATTCTCTGATCGAGATTTGTCGCGATTGTAACGTTAGACTTCTTGGATTCTGCTATGGTTGTGATAAGATAATCGGTGGTAATCTCAGAAAGCTTGTTTTTGAACTCGGACTCAATGTGAAGGTTGCCGCCCTCAACGTATATTCTTGCACCCTCGGGAGTGGTTCTTGAACCGTTAAGCTCAAGGGTTTCTACGTATACGGCCTTCTGACCTGCAGCAAGCTCGTTGGAGTAAACGGTCTTGAGGTATGCACCGGTCTTCTTGAAAAGCTGGGTGCGTATTGAGTTTATTGCTTCACCGGCAACAGAGTCGCCGGAGTTGATAACAAATACGTACTCGTTAAGGGGAGTATCGCCGATCTTTACGTTTACGTCAAATTTTGTCTGAGCTTCGGTCTTTTCCTGCTCAGCGGTCACGGTTATATTATCAACAGATATGGTAGTGTCGTCTATTCCGAAAATGGTTTCCTCAACGTACTTGAGCGCATCCTTATAAGCGCCTGCAGAACCGCCAAGGACAACGAGCTTGTTTCCGATGACCTTCACCGCCCAACCGTCGTAGCCGTAAGCATAGGGATTGGATATAACATCGTTGTAGTTATCACCTCTTGTTGCAACCGCACCGATGATGATCTCAACAGTCTTTTCAGATGCATCCTCGGATACAGCGGAAACGTTGCCAGCCTCGATACAGTCGTTAAGAGTCTTAACGAAGTTGGTGAGGTTCTTACCAACCATATCGGCGGTTTCTTTGGTGGATACGATCTGGAAGGTAGCCGATCCGCTCTTTACAAGCTCGATCGTGCCTGCATTTGTTGTGCCGCCGTTTCCTTCGTCGCCGCCCTGGGGCTCGACGGTTGCGTCACAGTTGTCGCACTTGCCGTTGTTGTCTGCATCAACGTGAGAGGTGCAGGTTGCATCATCGCCGCCACACGCTATCAGCGCGAAGCACAGGGTGAGTGCGAGAAGTAAAACGAGTAATTTTTTCATCTTTTTTCTCCTAATAAATTTATTTAGGTTGCGATACGGCGGTTTCAGTCACCGTATCGCTTTTTTGAAAGACATTAAAGGGGTATCAGTCATTAACCTCGTAGCCGTTCTTGATAATTACTACGTTATCAACAGTAACGGTCATATCCTTGAACTGCTGTGTGAGGGGCCAGATGACCTTGAGGGGCTTGGAGGCGTCACCGTTTATTACGGTTACTGTCTTCGTGCCGATGTAGGGGTTAAGGTTTTTGGTGGTGTCGGGCTCGTTCTCCCAGCCGTTACACCAGATGCTGCCTCCGTTGGGGGATTTAACACTGTTGTCGCACTGTCCGTCGCCGTTGGTGTCGTTAAAGAATTTCTTCGGATTGTTGCTCTTGAAGTCGGAGTCGGGACGTGTTGCACAGCTGCACTTTCTCCAGTCGTTGGGCTTTGAGGCTATAGCTTCATTGGGATTTGAAATATCAACGGATGTGTAGGTGTACAGCTCAGGGGTGAAGAGGTAGAGATCTTTTGTGTTGTAATTGGTGATCACCTCGTTTCTTACACCCTTGGAATCCACGGTTACGTCAAAGCCAAGCAGGTTGACGTTTTCCATGTAGATTTGCTGGGGAAGATAACAGGTATATCCGAAGTAGTGGTTTTCCCACTGTGTGTAAATGAGGTGTATATCCTTGTTGCCGGAAACCTTGTTCTCATACTTGAGATCCACGTTTTTCATAATGACGTCGCCCTGCCAGTGTGAGCCGTAGTCCTGACGAAGGGTTATGGCGCGCTTCTTGGGGTCGACGTAGATCGTTACGTCCTCAAGGGTAAGCGTTCCGTCGCCGATAAAGTTGATATGCTCGAAGGTCGAGCGCACGAGTGCTACGTTATAGATGCCCTGGTGTGCATCGAAGGAGTGAAGCAGGCAGTCCTCAAGAACCATGTTCTTGCAGTAGCCGGTACCCATGAGTCCCTGTCCGGAAACACCGCCGTCCGCATCGTAGAATACGTTCTGGGTGATGTTACTCCAGGTAAGGTTGTTGGAGTAGGATGAGCCCATTTCGTACGAGCCCATGCTGTTGTTCTTATCTGTTTCGAGGTGATAGCCTCTGAGCTTGTGGATCATTACGTCCTGGATAAGAACGTTGTTGCAGTAGTTTGCACGGAGGAAGCCCTTATAGGGGGCGCCGGTACCTCCGTCAAGCTCGGGGATTTCGCCCTCGACGACGTGGTTGATGTTCTGAACGATAGTGTTGGAGCGCTCAACAAGAATGTTTCTCCAGAAGTAGGTGTATCTTGAAGGAGCATTGTTGAACATCGTCCTTACGGTAGCTCTCTGATCACCGTCACCGCCGGTAATGGTAATAGGGGTGTCGTTGCAGGGGTAAACCGTAAGAGCTGTAATATTCTCGTAGTCCCAGTGGAGGGGAGTTGACTCGTCGATGGTTCCGTCAGCATGCACGAGTATCATCTCCTGCTTGGTCTGACCGTTGTCTGCGTTGTTGCCGTAGCGGATGAAGTGGCGGGTGTTACTGTCTTCGATAATGATAAGGCAGTCAACTCCGGGAGCCCAGCCGCCAAGGTTGGTTGCACCGATGTAAAGGGAGGTTACGGGAACCTCTGTGCCGGTGTATGCGGTTGAACCGCTATCTGGCTTAATGTGGAATATGGGGGAATTGTAGCATCCCGAGTTAGCGGGAACTACCGTATCGTCAAATATAAAGGTACATCCGTGCCAGTTGGTGTTGGTTTTTACGATTATGGAGGTTTCCTTTTTGCTTGTGCCGAGATAGTTGCCTATGTAGTAAACTGCATCAGGGCCGTCCGAATGAACGTTGTGTCCCCATTTGTTAGCGTAATCGTGGCAGGCCTTGATGGCATAAAAGTCGTCATGCTCGGGATCGCCGTCGCCGATCGCACCGAAATCCTTATAGTAGATATCGCGTACGTTTTTGGTTTTTATAAGGCCGGAGCTGAAGGACACCGATGACTTTTTGGTTTCACCGATCTCGGCCATAAGGAACTCGGTTGCGAATTCTTCAAGCTGGTCGGGGAACTCGGTTTCGATCCTCAGGTTGCCGTCCTCGACGTATATTCTTGCACCGTCGGGAGTGGTTTTTTCACCGTTAAGCTCGACAGACTCGATCCAGATAGCCTTCTGTCCGTCGGTAAATTTGTTTGCAGTAACTGTTTTGAGGTAAACACCTGTCTTCTTGAAGATCTGGGTGCGTACGTTGTTTATTGCCTTGATAGCGTTTGTGTCGCCGGCATTGATTACAAATACGTACTCGGAGAGGGAGTTGCCGTCGATCTTGACCGTTGTATCAAAATTGGTCTGCTTTTCGCTCTTCTCCTGCTCGGCCTTCATCGTTATGCTGTCAATGGAGAAGGTGTTGTCGTCGATGCCGAAGATCGCTTCCTCAAGGTATTCGATAGCATCCTTATATGCGGTGGTGGAGCCGGCAAGAACAAGTATTTTGCCGTCGACCATCTTTACCGCCCAGCCGCTGTATCCGTAGGCATAGGGATCAGCGCCGCTCTCGGTGAACTTATCACCTCTGGTGAGTACCGGACCGATGATTATTTCGGTGGTCTTTGCCGCGGTCTGATCGAGCACGGCCTCGACGTTGCCTGCCTCGATACAATCGTTAAGTGTCTTTACGAAGTTTGTAAGCGTTTTTCCAAGTGCGGTCGAGGTGTCGTTTGTAGTCACGATCTGGAAGGTTGCAGAGCCGTTCTTAACAAGCTCGATGTCTCCCGCTGGAACGGTACTTTCGCCACCGTCATCGCCACCGCTGTTTTCGACAGTCGCGTCGCAGTTGTCACACTTGCCGTTCTCGTCAGCATCAACGTGCTCCTGACAGGTGGCATCATCGCCTCCGCAGGAAACAAGAGAGAAGCCGACTGTCATAACAAGGAGCAGTGCCAGGATAACCAGGCGCAGGTTTCTTTGTTTCATAATTTGGAATCCTTTATATATAAATTTTATTTTAACCCTATTAAATTTTACTTTTACGCGCGAAATAAGTCAAGGGCTAAAACGTTAATATATACCCTTATATGTGCAAAATCTCTTTTTTGCACAATTTGTAGAGATTGCCTTTGTGCAAGATTTTTAGGTGGCACGCGCGGTGAAAGGTGAGGCGCGCGAGAATGCATCCGGATTTTTTAACAAATATGTTGCAAAAATTACAAAAGGGTGATATAATAAATTGAATAGAGCACTAATAGAATGTTGGAGGAATGGCTTCAATGAGCGACAACAAGACGCATTTGAAATTTTTGCACTGTGGAGATATACATCTTGACACCCCGTTTATCGGATTGACCGCTGACAAGAGTGAGGAGCGCAGAAGAGTGCTTCGCACCTCGTTTATGAGAATGATGCAGTACGTACGTGACACCGGTGTCAACGTCGTATTGATGAGCGGAGATGTTTTCAACACTGAGTATGCTACAAATATTACCGCAGAGGTTCTGATCAGAGAGTTCAAGAACTGCCCCGGCGTGCATTTCATTATCGCACCCGGTAAGCACGACCACTATCAGGGCAACCCCATATACGAGTCGGGTCGCTTGCCCGGAAACTGTCACGTGTTCTCGTCTGACAAGCTTTCCAGATTTGATTTTGAGGAGCACAACGTAACCGTTTACGGCTGGGCATTTATGGATAGCGAGCTTCGTGAGAATCCTCTTGTGGACCGCCAGGTCGACGATTCGTCCAGAGTTAATATCGTTTGCGCATATGCCGACCTTGATGGTGACGTTGATTCTACCGATTGCCCCATCTCTACCGCTGACATAAAGCGCTTTGGCGCGGATTACTACGCGCTCGGCTCTCGCCACGAGGCATCAAGCTTCCTTAGTGCGGGTGCTTCAAAGTACTCCTACTGCGGCGCTCTTGAGAGCACCGGATTTGATGAGCCCGGTGTCGGCGGTGCAACTCTTCTTTCGGTTGCTTACAGCGAGGGCGAGCTTTCTATCGAGCACAAGAAGATCACCTTTGGTCACGTAAAATTTGAAACCGAGGAGCTTGATATCACCGGCGTTGATTCCAACAACGAGGTTATCAGCAGAATCAGTAAGATGATAAGCGACAAGAAGTACGATGACGAAACCGCGCTTCGCATTCGCCTTACCGGATACATCGATCCTCACTACTCCGTACCCATGAACATGGAGAGCGACGCGTTCGGACTTTACTTCTTCGATATGGAGGATAAAACCCTTCCTCTTTACGGAACCGAAAAGATGAAGCGCGATATGAGTACAAAGGGTGAAATTTTCAGAAGCTTTTACCCCTATCTCACCTGCGATGACGAGGATAAGCGCCTGCTTGCTGCAAAGGCATTTAGAATTGCTCTTGCTGCACTCGAGGGCAGGGAATTGCCCGGCTAATAGCCACCCGTGTAACGTTATTTCGAGATACATAAAAGAAAAATGCCAACATTTTGTAAACAAATGTTGGCATTTTTTATTTTTTGATTGATTTTTTGATAGTGTCGAGATCGAGCTGCGAAAGAAGAACTGCGATGAGTATAATGCCTGCGCCTATGTATTCTCTTGGTGACATTCTCTCGCCAAGCAGAATAGCGGCTCCTACAACACCGAACACCGATTCGAGGGACATGATTATCGAGGCAGCGGCAGGGTTGGCACCCCTTTGCCCGAGTATTTGCAGGGTGTATGCAACACCGCTTGACATAACTCCGAGGAAGAGGATTGGCATCATATTTTGCCATACGTTAGCAAAATTTACGGGCATTTCGGTCAAAAACGCAAGAACGGCATTGACTATTGTAGCCGTAAAGAACTGAATACATGACATTCGTACACCGTCGCACCTCGGCGAGAAGTGGTCTATTGCGAGTATATGTATAGGAAAGATGAGCGAGCACACACAAACGATCAGGTCGGCGCCCTCGATTGTAAAGTTGCCCTGTATACACAGAAAGTAAAATCCGACGACTGCTATTCCTATGCTTATCCATACGTTTATCGGCGCGTGTCTTTTCAGTGTCAGCGCGTATATCGGAACAAGCACAACGTAAAGCGCGGTAATGAACGAGGTCTTTCCGGCCTCTGCTCCGGATGCCATTCCAAGCTGCTGAAAGAAGCTTGCTGTGGCGAGCACAACACCGCAGATCATACCGCCGACAAGCTCGTATTTGTTGAAGCGGCAGCCCTTCGATTTTACGAAAAGACTGCGACCCGTGTGTCTTAATTTATCAAATGCGGGGATTATGGCGAGCAAAAATATGCCCGCGATCAGGCTTCTTGCGGCACCTAGGGTAAATGGTGGCACCGTTTCTGCGGCCTTTTGTGCCGAAAAGGCAAAGCCCCATATCATTGCCGCCAGCAGAAGCATCAGTGATGATATATGTTTTTTCATGTTAACCTCTTTGTTAAAGCTCCTATGTATTTTATCATTCCGCGCTGAAAAAGTCAATAGCTGTGTTATCTAATAAAAAAGGACGTCGCACACGTACCGTCGCGCGTGGAGAAAAATAATTTATTTTGCGCGCCCGTGTTGACAAAGGCAGAAAAGGGTTGTAAAATAAAGGTGAATTTATTTTTATGGAGTTGTATATGCTTAAAATACTCAAAGATAAGGCCGCTATACTGACCGCACTCAAAAATGCTATGTGGGTTACAGTCGGCTCAATCATTCTGGCATTTGGATTCAGCGTATTTGTTTTTCCGTTCGATCTTGTAACGGGTGGTGTATCAGGCCTTTCTTTGGCACTGGTTGAGATTTTACCGTTTGAGATCCCGGTAGATCTTCTGGTCACGATATTGACGTGGTCGCTGTTCGGCATAGGCCTTATCTTCCTCGGTAAGTCCTTTGCAGCAAAAACACTTCTGTCATCTATAGTATATCCTATCGCTTTGTCCGCCTGGATGCGATTGCTTGAGATCGATGCGGTTGCGCAGATCTTCAATCTTGCAAAGGATTACAATTCCGAAAGCCCCGACTATGCGCTTCCTCTTATTTGCGCAGTGGTCGGAGGTGTTCTTGTCGGTGCCGGATGTGCATTAACGTTCCGCGGCGGTGGATCAACCGGCGGACTTGACATTCTCGCACTGATCCTGGCAAAATACATAAAGGGCTTCAAGAGCTCGGTTGGCGTATTCATCTTCGATGCGGCGGTCGTCGTTGTCGGTCTCTTTGTGTTCCAGGATATTATAAAGTGTCTTCTCGGTGTCGCATCTGCATTTGTCGGCGCATTGGTTATCGACAAGGTGCTTCTTGGCAAGAGCAAATCGCTTATTGCTCACGTAATTTCCGAAAAGCACGAGGAAATAAATCATGCGATCCTTAACAAGCTCGAGCGCGGAAGCACGATCGTTACCGCTCACGGAGGCTATACCGGTGAGGAAAGACCTATGCTCATGGTTTCCTTCACCATGTCGCAGTATGCCGCGTTCATGGACATCATTAAGTCGATCGACAAGAACGCGTTTGTCACCATACATCTTGCGCACGAGATCTCGGGCGAGGGATGGACTAAAAACGATGTAAGATCAAAAGCAAAAAACAATACCATCTCAAACAAGGAGGAATCAAAATGAGGTTCGATGGCTTCACAAGAGAGGACGAGGCGAGGTTCTTAGATCTCACTAAGGATGGTGTAACCGCGATATTTATTTACACCGATAAGATCGTGTCAAACGGCACTTGCACGACCTACGGCAAGAACCCTACCGTAGACCGTACGGTGGTGTTTGCAGGTGATATATATGCACCCGTGTCGCTTTTTTCTGACTTTCTTAACGTAGATTGTACCGAATATGAGGGTGGCGTAACCCTTAAGGCAAACGAAAAAGAGGTAAAAGCACGCTACGAAAAGGGCGCAACCTACCTGCCTGTTGCGGCTACGTGCCACAGCCTCGGTATTTACACCAAGTCGTTGGCTGAAAACAGCTTCCTTCTTATAGGTAATGAAACGGTAATAGGTGAGATTGCGTCTGATGAGGCGCTTGTAAAGGCCGGCCCTTATGCTCTCTTTGGAGATTACGATGCCTCGTCGTTTACCGATGAGGATTATGAGGCGGTGGCAAAGAGCTTCCACGATAAGCTTGTAGGAAACGAAAAGACCAATGATCTGTCTAACCCACTTGTTGCTGAAAAAATCAAGGCTATAAATAGCCGTTGCGCCTCTGCACTCGAGGGGCTTGACCGATCCGGTGATCCCGCTATCCTTTGGGGAACAAAGCTCCTTAAGGATACCGAGGACGGAGCAAGACAGTACTCCTATGTTCGTGCTCTTGCAACTGCTTATGCTACATACGGCAGTGATTACTACGGTGACAAATCGGTATTTGATGACATTATATACTCGCTCGAATGGATGTACCGTCACGCGTACGGTGAGGATATGATCGCGGGCCACGGCTGGCGCGATCCGAATCTCCCCAACTGGTGGTATATGTACATAGGTGCGCCTGAGCATCTCACCGCGATCCTGCTCATGCTCTATAAGGAGATCTCTCTTGAGGACAGAAGAAGATACCTCAAATGCTTCGAGTGGATCGCAAGCTGGATGTGTCTTGGCCCGCATTGGAAAATGACACGTATCAAGGTTTGTACCGAGTACGGCATTCTTCTCCACAAGCCCGAATACCTCATTCAGGAGGCAGAGGACTTCGATGCACTTCTTCGTGTTCCTCGCGCCGATTACATCGATTTTACACATACGTATCCCCATAATATGTCCTACGGTGGCATTTACATGAGTAGATGTCAGTACATTACATCGGTTCTTGCGGGCTCTCCTATTCAGTACAACAGCCCCAACCTTTACAAGCAGTTTAACCGCGTTAAGTATATGTACGAGCCGGCTATGTATTACGGCCAGGGCTTCTTCATGCTTGCCGGAAGATATACCAAGCAGATGGTTGAGGCGGCAAAGGCGGCAGAAATATTCAGCCATATAATCTCCATGATCGGTGTGTACGGAGAGGACGAGGATAACTATATAAAGAGAGTTATCAAAAAGCACTCTTCTAATCCTATTTTCAAGAATTGTATCCTTCGCAGCTGCTCGTTCGTTGATCTTGCAAAGTACGAGGAGATACTTAAGGACGACTCTATTCCTGCTGACTACGATTACGAGTACGCACACTCCTGGTACACCGGTGACAGAGCCGCACAGCACAGAGGTGGCTACGCATTCGGTATTGCCATGGCATCCAACCGTCATATCAACTACGAGTCTATTCTTCAGGAGAACAGAACCGGTTGGTACACCGGTGACGGTGCGTTCCACCTTTATACTAACTACGATACAAATCAGTATGACGGCGACAACTTCATCAACAACATAAACATCGCATACCGTTTCCCCGGCACTACCGAGGATATGCAGGAGCGCGCGATAAGAGGTATCGGCTTCGGTCCGTGGAAGTCGCCCAACACGTTTGCAGGCTCTATGCAGATCGATAACAAGTTTATCGCCGCAGGCATGGAGTTTATCTCCGAGTGGTGCGACCACGATGACGGCACCTACGACGAGGTAAAGGGCTACTGCCGTGCCGTTCATAAGAACGACCTCCGCGCTAAAAAGGCTTGGTTCTGCTTCGATAATGAGGCAGTGCTTCTCGGTGCAGGCATCACCTCGACCATGAACTCCCCTGTCAACACTATTCCGGCTCACAGAAGAATAGTTAAGGACGAGGAGCTTTCACAGTCGGTTAAGTGCGGTGGCACTCTTGAGGTGCTTGCGAAGAGCGAGTTTGAAAAGAGATACAAGAATCCCGATTACGTGCTCTGGCAGGGACATGCCGGATTTGTATTCCTTGAGGATACCGATCTCTACGTATCGAGATACAACTATACAACCAGCAAGGAGCAGCCCTACCTTGAGCTTCGTGTTGAGCACGGAGCAAACCCGACCGGTGCATCCTATGCCTTTGCGGTAATTCCTTATGCAGACGAAGCAACCCTTGAGGCTTACTCAAAGAACCCCGACGTTAAGATCCTTGCCAACACTGATAAGGTGCAGGCGGTTAAGGAAAACGGACTTGGCATTTCAAGCTTTGTATTCTACGAGGCAGGGGAGTGCGAGAGCGTAAAAGTTGACACGGGTGCTATCGTAATGCTTAAGGAAACCGAAAACACCATTGAATTCTCGATCTGTGACCCGACACAGGAGCTTGAGGAGCTTTCCGCAAAGATCAATATGTCTGTTGAGCTTGTATCGGCAGACGACAAGGTATCCGTGACGCTCGATGGCGGTGTTCCTACCGTAAAGGTGAATTGTGCAGGCTCTATGAGTGCGCCCTTCAGAGCAACCTTTAAAAAGGCTTGATCATTCCGCGTTCGGTGTCGCCTCAGGTGGCGGAGCATCAAGGCCGGGAGGGTTCATTATCCGCTCGTAACAGGTGTAGTTATCCGCCATCTCGAAGCGCACGCCGAGTATCTTGATATACCGCGCGTAGTCGTTGGTGTAGGTCGAAAGCGGGCGTCCGTAGGCATTGTCGGTCTGGGCGGCAACAAGTGTGTCCTCGCCGTCAAATCCCACCACTAAAAGGGTGTGATAGTATCCCTCGTCATTTTTGGCAAGCTGGATAACGACACCGATCTCGAGCTCGTCGAGTGTTGCATCACGGCCAAACGGCCCGACCCCCTCGTTCCCGACCATAAAATTGTAAAAGAAATCGACTCCTGTCCATGATGGCGAGCGCTCGTTGAGTGAGATGTAATACCACCCGAACGTTGGTGTGTAGTTCATTTCGCATGATCCTGCGTATATCGCCTGGGAAACAAAGTTAGTGCAGTTGCCCCCAAATCCGGCAAAGCTGGAAAAGAGTGGATTTTGTAGGAATGCGAATTTGCGCGCATAGGCTACCGCGTTTTCGCGTATGTACGGCTTTTGTACAAGCATAGATACCCCTTTCTTGTGTGAAATCTCTATCTACATTTTATACAAAAGTGCAAATTTTGTGATAATTTTGTATTGTAATTGCTCTCGCTTTGTTGTATAATAGCATTATTAAAAAAATAGAATAATCGGAGGAATCAAAAATGGATCCCAACAAAAGACCCGAAACCATGGCCCGCATTACCACCCGTGAGCTTGCAGATGCTTTTATAGCAGAGCAGGTTGCCCTCGTGCGTGAGCAGGTCGGCGATAAAAAGGTTCTCCTCGCACTTTCCGGCGGTGTTGACAGTTCTGTCGTTGCCGCACTTCTTGTAAAGGCGATAGGTAAGCAGCTTGTTTGCGTACACGTTAACCACGGCCTTATGCGTAAGGACGAGTCGGAAAACGTTATCAAGATCTTTAAGGACGAGCTTGATGCTAACCTTATCTACGTGGATGCCACTGACAGATTCCTGAACCTGCTTGCAGGTGTATCCGATCCCGAGAAGAAGAGAAAGATCATCGGTGCGGAATTTATCAACGTTTTTGCTGATGAGGCAAGAGCGCTTGAGGGAATTTCTTTCCTCGCGCAGGGAACTATCTACCCCGATATCCTCGAAAGCGTAAAGCAGGCAGAGGGCAAAAAGGCAGTTAAGTCCCACCACAACGTTGGCGGACTTCCCGAGGATCTTAACTTCGAGCTTGTTGAACCCATCAAGCTCCTCTTCAAGGACGAGGTAAGAGTTGTCGGTGAGGCGCTTGGTCTTCCTCACGCTATGGTATACCGTCAGCCGTTCCCCGGCCCCGGTCTTGGTGTACGTTGCCTTGGCGCAATCACCCGTGACCGTCTTGAGGCGCTTCGTGAGGCTGATGCAATTCTCCGTGACGAATTTGATAAGTGCGGCCTTGCTGAAAAGGTATGGCAGTACTTTATCGCAGTTCCCGACATCAAGAGCGTTGGCGTAAAGGACGATAGCCGTTACGAGGGCTGGCCCGCAATCATTCGCGCGGTGAACACCACCGATGCTATGACCGCCACCATCGAGGAGATCCCTTACCCCGTGTTACATAAAATCACCGCACGTATTACCGCTGAGGTTCCCGGTATCAACCGCGTGCTGTTTGATTTAACTCCCAAACCCACCGGAACAATTGAGTGGGAATAAGCTGTTATCAAAACAAAAAAACAAACCGTATCTGCACGAATGTGGCAGATACGGTTTGTTGTATGTTATTTTTGTGTTTTCTTATTTTCCAGAATGTCACCGGCACTGGAGAGGAAGCTTGCCGCGAGGCCGAGTATCGCACCGATAAGCAGGGTGACGGACGGCTCATCCTGTCCGAGGATAAGCGCAAATACACCGGTGATAACGGCAGAGAAGGGCATGATGACTGCAACCACGTTTGCACTGACGTATTTCATCGCAGACGTACGGATAGTCCAGCAAAGCGCACTTGAAACAATTCCGATACCGATTATCGCGAGGATGAGCCACACGTCGGGTGTAAATACGAATGGGTCAACAGGCTTGCCGCCGATATTGATAAAGTTAAAGGCAAGTGCCATTATAGTGGACAAAATAGCCTGGATAAAGAGCTGGATCATAACGTAGAGGGATGCTATGTACTTTTTTGCGTAAATGCCGGTGATGGCTATGTTCACACCGTAAAGGAGTCCGGCAAGTGCATTGAGAATATCTGCCGCGCTGAAATTGAGTCCGACGTTAAATACACCTGCAAGCACCATCGAGGATACAAGGCATATCACACTTGCCGCGACGGTCGGTATGGAGGGACGCTTTTTGATTATAACAAACAAAAGGACGGGAACGATAACGCAGGAGAGGTTTTCGAGAAAGGCCTGGTTGGTCGGTGATGCATTAAAGTTGTAGGCAAGCGCCTGCACAAGGGCTGCAAGACCTACGCAAAGACCGGTGGGAACTGCGATCTTGAAATAGTCGCGGTTTAAGCTTTTAATCTGCTTTGCCGACATAATAAGAAGCACGCACGCGGCGGCAAAGGCGGTGATCGCGCTGTATACCGAAGCGGAGAAGCTATCGCCTATAAGCGCCTTTTTTGCAGAGGGGATAAGTCCCCATATAAGAACGACGGATATTATGCCCGCGTAGGCGAGCACAGTAGATTTATTTTTCATGTTTTTCCTCTTTTTCGGGGGGTTGTAACAAGTTTAGTACACATTTTTGTAATTGTCAAGGATTTTTTTATAAATTACTTGCAAGCGGCGACGCTTTGTGGTAAAATGTGTTTAAAATACATCACAGGAGGGGCGCTTTGTATAACAAGGTCTACGTTGAGATCACGAATATATGTAATATGAACTGCTCCTTTTGTCACGGTCATAAAAGAGCACCGAGAAGAATGACGCGCGAGGAATTTGCGCTTGTTCTTGATAAGCTGGAGGGCAAGACCAAATACATTTACTATCACCTCATGGGCGAGCCGCTGACACATCCAAGCCTGCCTGAGTTTATCAGAATGGCGGGTGACGAGGGATATAAGTCGATCATAACGACCAACGGCACGCTTCTTAAAAAGCGAAGCGAGGAGCTTTTAAATGCCGGCTTGCACAAGGTCAATATCTCCCTTCACAGCTTTGAGGACGGTGGCGACGAGGAGTACCGAAAGTACGTTGAGGGCCTCTCGGATTTTGCCAAAAGCGCCGCACGGGTAGGCACTATCGTCGTTTTCAGGCTTTGGAACCGTGGATTTGACGGCGGCAGAAACGAAAGTGCGATGCGCCTACTCAAGGAAAGACTTGATGGCGAGTGGGTAGAAAACACGCGCGGTATCAGGATACGCGATAAGGTGTATCTTGAATGGGGCGAGCGCTTTGAGTGGCCGGACGAGTGCGCCGAGGTAAAGGGCGAGCGCTTCTTCTGCTACGGACTTAAGGATCAGTTTGGAATTCTCTCTGACGGCACGGTCGTGCCCTGCTGTCTTGACAGCGACGGCATTATCGCGCTCGGTAATATATTTAATGATGATATTGACGGTATACTTTCGTCACCCAGGGCGGCGGCGATGGTTGAGGGATTCAAGTGCGGAAGGGCATCCGAGGAGCTTTGCCGACGTTGTGGATACGCACAGAGATTTGTATGAGAGATTTTGACAAGGAGATTCGCAAAATGGAATACAAGATTCAGTATAAGGTAAAAAACAAAATGAACGCCCTATCGCCCGAGTGTGTGTCGCTTGACGGTGAGATCGGCACTCGATTTGACAGATTTGCATACGAGCGTGTAAGTGGCGACTTTGCAATCAAGGAGATACTCCGCGAGGCCGAAGAGTGCTTTGCGAAAAAGTATGACGACGAGTACAGCGAGGGAATGTGGCGCAGCGAATTCTGGGGCAAGCTCGTTATATCTGCGGCAAGGGTTGCGAGAATGAAGAACGACGCTTGCCTCAAGGCAGCACTTGCAGAGAGTGTCAGACGAGTCCTTGCATATCAGCAGGAGGACGGATACTTAAGCACGTACAGAGATAGAAAAAATATTTTCGGCGGACATAGAGACGACCCGACTTATGCGCTTGTCGGTTGGGATTCCAACTGGAACGTATGGGGACAGAAGTACACCCTTTGGGCGCTTCTCGAGTGCGCTATGCTGCTCGATGACGAGAGCATACTTGCCGCAGCGGTGAAGCTCGCCGATAACGTGATTTTTACCATTTCGGAGATGGAAATTTGCGCCACGGGTGCGGGTGTACAGTTCGGAATGGCGGCAGGCTCGATAATGAAGCCGATGCTACTTTTGTACCGTCTGACCGGCGATAAGAAATACTTTGATTTTTCAGCTACCATTGCGGCCGACTGGGAAAGAGAGGACGGCAAGTGGCCGAACCTTATCACCAATTCGCTTTCCGGCACGCCCGTGCATCTTTGGTATGACGAGAGTCGCGGATGGGCGGCAAAGGCATACGAGATGATGTCCTGCTTCGAGGGTATATGCGAGCTTTACAAGTTGACGGGCGACGAGCATTTGCTTGTGGCGACCGAGCGCTTCTGGGAGCTTGTCAAGGCGGGTGAGTCAAATATTCTTGGTAGTGTTGGCTACTGTGAGAGATTTACGAATGCTTCGGCATATCCCGATAGCGCGACCGAGGTTTGCGACGCAATTCATTGGATGCGCCTTTCTTACGAGCTACTCATAATTACGGGAAAGGCGAGGTATGCCGAGGCGTTTGAGCGCGCATTCCTCAATGCCTTCCTTGCTGGAGTATACGACGACGGCAGAGAGGGTGCGTTCTTCGTGCGCAGCTCCGGTCGCCATTGGGTAGCCGGCACTCAGTGTGAAACAAAACACCAGCACTGTTGCGTGAATAACGTTCCGCGCGGCTTCGTCAATGCGGCCGAGATGTCTGTTACCAAATCGGGCGGCGCGTATTACGTGAACGCCTACTATCCCACGACGGTGCGTATTGGCGAGGTGTCCTTCCGCATCGGTGACGGATATACAGACAAGGGCTCTACCGTAATAACAGTGCGTGGACTTAAGCCCGGCGCGGTGATCTATCTGCGCGCTCCCGAATGGAGTGCTCACACCACCGCTTTGTCGATGGCGGACGGTAATTGTGTAGAAATGACGGCAGGGGAATACACACCTGTTGCGGTTTCTTCTGAGTATAATACGGTAATAAAGGTCAGCTTCGATATGACTCCTAAGGTAATACCCTTTAGCGGGGAGTTTGTAGACTTGCCCGCGACCGATTATCACGTACATAGGTGGATCGATCCCAGGAGCGGTGTCTGCGACAGGGGTGCTATGGTAAAGGTTCCTATGTGTACTGTTCAGTACGGCCCTGTGGTGCTTGCGCGCTCAAAGAAAATAGGCGCGTCGGAGTCGGATATGTTTTCGGGTAAGACTGTATACGGCAAGGACGTCGAGTGCATGGCACAGCCTATTCGCAGAAACAACCTGCTTGCGCATTGCCGCGTGACTCTTACTGCCGACGGTGAGGAAAGCACCTATCTTATGTGCGATTTTGCCTCTGCGGCAAACTGCGATACCTTTGATCCAAGGTATTTTACGGTGTTTATTTAAATAGAAAAAAGAGAGAACGTGTGTTCTCTCTTTTTTTGTTATTATTCTGCAAGGTCGCCGACAGCACGGCCATGGTATTCGTCGAGGAAATACTCGGCGTTCTTGCTCATCTCGATGGCTATTCTGCCGTCCTTGAAGCCGAT
>JAZOWT010000137.1:0-3270 GCA_045659365.1 Eubacteriales bacterium
TGATCTTCTCTGCATCGGGTGCGCCGTAGTAGTTGAAGAGCTTGTAATCGGTGCCGATCTTCGCGTTCACCTTATCCATGTATTCCTCAACGATTGCGGGGAATGCATCGTAATAGGGGTTGCAAGCCTCTCTGTGCTGGAAGAAGATGTCGCCGTTTTCAGCAGAACCGCGCATTACGGGATGCTCAGGGTTCAGTGCGCGTGCGCGGAAGCCTGCGATGGCATCCTTGTCAACCATCTCCTCGAGATCCTTGTAATCCCAGGTTTCGATCTTCTGAACCTCGTGAGAGGTACGGAAGCCGTCGAAGAAGTTAAGGAAGGGAACGCGGCTCTTGATGGTTGCAAGGTGTGCAACGGCACCGAGGTCCATGATCTCCTGTGCGTTGGTCTCTGCGAGCATAGCAAAGCCGGTCTGACGGCAAGCGTATACGTCGGAGTGGTCGCCGAAGATGTTAAGAGCGTGGGAAGCAACTGCACGAGCGGAAACGTGAATTACGCAAGGAAGAAGCCCACCGGCGATCTTGTACATGTTGGGGATCATAAGAAGAAGACCCTGAGATGCGGTGTAGGTGGTGGTAAGTGCACCGGCAGCAAGAGAGCCGTGTACAGTACCGGCAGCGCCTGCCTCGGACTGCATCTCAACAACCTTAACGTTCTCGCCGAAGATGTTCTTCGCGGGCTCGCCAAAAATGTTTTTGTTTGAAGCAGACCAAGTGTCGGTCACTTCAGCCATGGGGCTGGAAGGGGTGATGGGATAGATGCCGGCAACCTCGGTGAACGCATAAGAAACGTGCGCTGCAGCGGTGTTACCGTCCATAGAAATTTTCTTTCTTTCTATCATTGGTTTGTCCTCCATATAATATTAAAAAAATTATTTTTAAAAAATAGTTCCTTCAACTGAGTATTATATCACAAAGGAATAAAAAAGTAAATAGTTTATACTAAAATATTATAATATTTTAATCGTCGCCCTCAAACAGCTCACAAACCGCACTCTTATACCCGTCGTAGCCGACAAGAAGATTGAGTGCCTCAAGAAGTGCCTTTGGTGTCATATCATCCGGCAGATCAAAATGTCGACAAAGCACACGGCGTAGCTCAGCGGAGTTATCCTTTCCCGTCAGTCCGTCCATATAAAAGTCAACTTTTGTTATCATTTTACTATCATTTTTGGCTGATAATTCAACACGCCCCCCGTCATCAACAAACGGAGCGAGCAGTCTCTCCATCACCTCACGGCTCATTCCCTCAACACCGAGGAGCCCCGCGGCAGATGCCTTGGTCTTTCTTTTTTCCTTACCTTCGATCTTGGGGATATAGACGTTTTTAACCTTGTCGGGCGGCAATATTCCAAGAAGAAAGGATCGTATCTGCTTGCCTCCTCCGTCAGAGTCGGTTATAAGTATAACACCGTTTTGCGCGATCTTGCGAAGCAGTGACTGCTTTTCCTTTGAGTTAAATACACCGAATCCACCAAGGGTGAATATACGTGCATCGAAGATCTGCGAAAGAGTGTTTTTGTCGTACTTGCCCTCAACGATAATCGGGAGGGATATTTTTTTCTTTTCCATACACTCACCCTTCCCTTTCTTTTTTCTTGCAAAGATCGGCAAGCGGACACGCGTCACATTTCGGTGATCTTGCAGTACATACGTCACGACCGAAGTTAACTATTCTGTGGCAATAATCCGCGCCCTCCGAGGGCTCGATAAGCTCGCGCAGAATACGTTCTATTTTCAAGGGGTTCTTCTCTCTTTCGGGATACATTCCCAGCCTGCCCGATATTCTTATACAGTGTGTATCGCACACCACCGCCGCCTGACCGAATATATCGCCAAGCAAGAGATTGGCAATCTTGCGGCCCACACCCGGGAATTCGAGCAGCGCGTCCATATTATCCGGTAGACGTCCGTCATATTTTTCGACCAAAAGGATCGCAGAGTCCTTTATGCTTTGCGCCTTCGTGTGATAAAGTCCACACGGCTTTACGATGCGCTCGATCTCAGAAATGTCACCCTTTGCCATCGAATAAACGTCGG
Source organism: Eubacteriales bacterium (assembly GCA_045659365.1). Taxonomy (GTDB): domain Bacteria; phylum Bacillota; class Clostridia; order Oscillospirales; family CAG-272; genus UBA1740. The sequence continues at coordinate 2,040 of JAZOWT010000137.1, forward strand.
GAAACACCTTAAAAAGCTCGCGGCAAACCACGTTCACGCGGGCGTCGGTGCATTGCGCGGAAAGGCGCCCCATTACAAGCAAGCGCCACGGATCGCCTCCGTATTCAAGCGCGCAGGTAGCCTCTGGATACACCTCTTTAAGTCGAGCTACAATGGCGGCCATGCGCTCGCGCTTTTCTTTTTTAGTCATCACTACCCTCCGCAAGAGCCGAGGCATCGCCTATCGCCTCGCGCATGAGCGCGCGCAGGAGTGTCATATTGAAGCCGACAACCGTGTCGAATTCACCGTTATAGCCGGCAACCAGACTACCGCCCTTGCCCTGTATTCCATATGCTCCGGCCTTATCCATGGGCTCTCCGGTAGCAACGTAGGCGCGTATCTCCTCGTCGGTAAGGGTGCGGAAGGTAACCTCGGTAGTAGCAACGCCGCTGTAAACCTTGCCGCCCAAAGAGAGAGCTATACCGGTATGAACGTTGTGAGTCTTGCCGGAGAGCTCACGGAGCATACTGCAGGCATCCTCCTCGTCAGCAGGCTTGCCTAGAGGCTTACCGCCAAGCTCAACAAGGGTATCTGAGGAAACCACAAGCGCATCAGGGTACTCCACGGCCACTGCCGCTCCCTTGCGCTCGGCAAGGGTTTTAACTCCCGTCTGGGGATGCTCGCCAAATAACTCCTCTTCGGTTTCTCTGGTTATTATATCAAACGAGAAGCCGCACTCATCGGCATAAGCACCGAAGATTTCCTTTCTTCTCGGTGACTTTGATGCAAGAATTACCTTCATTTTATCTATCCTTTGCGTTTTTTTACCTTAAATATAATAGTAACATTATGATACCACAAATTTTAGGCTCTTTCAACCTTTTTACGCAATTTAAAGCACAAAAAACAAAAAAAGACAGAGCCCCCGAGGGGACTCTGTCAAAAGGTTTTCAATTAGTCAGATGCACTCTCGAACCAGCCGATAAGGTCGGTAAGAAGCTCTCTCTTTGCAAGAAGAACCTTCTTATATTCGCCACGAATATCCTCTACCTGCCAGCCACCGGAAGTGAGCATGGGAAGAACCTTCATGTTGTAAGCTTCCTCACCACCGAAGACGCCGATTGCGTCCTCCATTGCCTTGTCGAAGGAGGTACGAACGTTTGCACGAACGTACTGAAGCATCTTAACGGTACCCTGTGCACCACCAGCGATGTTGTACATAAGCTCGTAGTTGTAGTACTCGTTAAGGAT
>JAZOWT010000138.1:0-5421 GCA_045659365.1 Eubacteriales bacterium
ACCAGGTGAGAAAGGTACCTCTGGGACGGTCGGTGGCATTTCTTCTCATTGCAACAAGACCGATTTTTACTTTGTAATCAAGCATATTTGTTCTCCTTTTTAAAATTTATCGACTATACCGTAGTCAGCATATTCAAATATTGGTGCATCCTTATCGGGATTTATAGCTATTACAGTTCCCGAGCGCTGCATTCCAACAATGTGATGGACAGCTCCCGAGATGCCAACGGCAATATATACGGGCGGGCTTACCGTCCTTCCCGTAAGACCTACCTGCATATCGTATGTAGCATATCCGTTATCGACAAGCTTTCTTGAAGCAGAAAACCCTGCGCCTATCGACTCTGCAAAGGCTTTTACCTCATCAAGCTTTTCCTTTACCCCAAAGCCTGCGGCAACTATAACGTCGCTCCCCGCAAGGCTTTCGGTTCGCACCGTTGCCATTGCCGGACGTGTGGTGCTTTTTATTTTAGCGATCACACTGCCCGAAAGTGCGGGACGGAACATCATAAGCTCCCCTCCCTCGCAGGAAAGAGCCGTGCAATCGGCACAAAGACCGAGCCTCATTTTTGCCGCAACTATCGAGGCGAGCCTCTTTGAGCGGTCATCGGTTCCCCATAGCCCCGCCATAGGCTCAAGCCGTTTTATCTCTTCAATTATTTTGTCGGCATCGGTAAGCGGAATAAGTGTTACGTCATCACTTACAGACTCTGCAAAGCCTCTCGGAGCTTCACCGACAATGCACACGCCCCCGAGCCTCTCACCGTTTCTTGTCATTGAGTCAATGCTCTCGTTTACCTTTTTAAGAGAAGCCTCGATAACACCCGGCAGCTCCTCTCTTGTGATAAACTTGCACTTTCTCTTGCCCGACTTGTTCTCAAAGCTTTCAAGCACCCTTGTGGGCGAGCCTGCAAGTCCGCAACACGATGGAATCGCCCCTATATCCGACGCACAAAGAATCTCTACTGTGCCAAGCTTTGAACGAAGCCTTGGCAGCCTTAAAGTATATATTCTCTCTACGCAAATAAGAGCAGGATATATCACCGTGAACGCCCCTTCACTTCTCGTTTCAAGGTGCAAGAAATCTGCAGAGAGCTCCTCTATATCCATAACGTTTGTTACTAGAGGGATATCCAGGAAAGCAGAAAGCATAGCACCCGTCTGCCCCGTATCTCCGATAAGAGTCTGCCTTCCGCAGATAACGAGATCAGCGTCAAGCTTTTTGATTGCAATGGAAAGCGTGTAGGCGGTAGCAAGCGTATCTGCACCTGCAAACGCCTTATCGTTAAGCAAGACCGCCTTTTTTGCACCAAGACGGGTAAGGTTCAAAAGAAAATCCTTGGCAGAAAGCGGTGCCATTGAGAGAAGAATGACCTCAGCATCCTTAAACCTCAATGCCGCCTCGTAGGCGGATGCGTCAAAAGGACTTATCTCACCGTCAAGTCCCTGCCTTATGCATACAACTATCTTCTTCATATTTCGTGATATATCGGGGAGAGTGCCCCTGCGATCTTCTTGTATCGCTCAAAGATCTTGCGATATTTTTCGGTATTCTCGGGATCAGGCTCTGTAATGCATTTTTCTTTGATGCAAAGAGAAACCGCCTCTTTCGCATCACTAAACACCCCAAGTGCAACTCCCGCAAGCATAGCTGAGCCGAGCGAGGAGTCGGAGCTTTCGGTAACACGAAGTGTCATACCGAGAACGTCAGCCGTTATTTGTCTCCAAAGAGCCCCCTTTGCTCCACCGCCGATAAGGGTTGCGATAGGCTTATGAGAAACTCCGAGACTGTCAAAATAAAGCTTACTGTCAAGCAGCGAAAGAGAAACCCCCTCAAGCACCGCTCTTGTAAAGTGTCCACGCGTATGTGTGGCACGGATTCCCGTAAAGCTTCCGCAAAGCATGGGGTCTGCATAAGGAGTGAGTTCTCCATTGATGTAGGGATGGAAAATAAGTCCGTCACATCCAACGCCTACCTCACTCGCCCCCGCATCAAGTTCGGGGTAATCCATTCCAAAGGTATCTCTATAATAACGGTACGACGATGCCGCCGCCTTCGTTGCGGTGCCGGGATACCAAAGCCCGTCTATAATATGCGAATAATTTATTATGTGTCTGTCGGGATAGGGCCTATCCGAGATAATACATATTCTGCCCGCAGTTGCAAGCTTCACTGTAATATCGCCCTTCTCGACAGCACCCGAAGCGAAGACCTCCATAACCGTATCGGTAGTTCCGCAAATAACGGGTGTTCCTACACAAAGTCCGGTCTTTTCGGCAGCCTCGCTCGTAACCGCTCCAACAATGTCAGTCGGCTTTTTGAGAGGCGGAAGCATATCAGGGCTTATAGATGCAAGCGAACACAGACCTTCGTCCCACTCCATACGCTTGCAGTCGAAAAGCATACTGCCCTCCGCCTCAATATAATCAGTACAGTAAACACCCGTCAAAAAATAACGAATGTAGTCTTTTTCAAAGAAAATATAGCGCGTCTCTTTAAAAATCTCGGGCTCCTTGTTTTTAAGCCAAAGAAGCTGAGGCAACGTCCATATCGTATCGGGCTTATGAAATGTCTTTTCGAATATCTCGTCACCGTATTTCTCGCGAAGCAAACGGGACTCCTCTACACTTCTACTATCCGTCCAGTGAACGGCATTTCTGAGGGGACGAAAGCTCTCGTCACAAACAAGGAATGTATGCGTTGCCGAGTCTATCGCAACTCCGAGAATATCCGAAGAAGAAACACCGCTCTTTTTCAAGAGTGCGGAGACGTTTTCGCACAGAGCATCTATCCAATCGGACGGAGCCTGCTCACACGCACCGTTTTCGGGGTAATACGTTTTATATTCAACAGTATTTTCGGAAACGATCTTCCCTGCTGTACTTAACAGAGTGGCCTTTGAAGATCCTCCACCGAAATCTATTCCCAAGAGATATTTCATTTCATGCTCCTTTATGAAAGTACTGTAATCGTGTGTGAATATCTGAATTCCTCAAGTGATGCAATAGACGTAATTCCCTCCTTGTGAGAAATATCACCGTCTGCATCAAGAGTGTCCTGCAATCCGTCCCACGGCTCAAGACATATAAAAGGGGTATTTGGCTTATGCCAAATCAAAAAATATTTTGCATCGGGGAAATCCAAACGAATTGCTTTTCCCGTCTTACGGTTGCGAAGCACGACACTGCGAGATACGAGATCCTTAAACACCAATGCATCCACCGTAAAATATTTATCGTAGAGCGGCAAAGTACAGCTGTCCTTTATAATAGGCAGTCTTTGCTCGGACACGAGATTTCCGTACAGCACATAGGCATCAAGTGTTTCACGCTCGGGGAATATAACATCATAATCCTCAATTCCCTCGGGAGTAAAATATCCCTCGTGAGCACCAACATTAAAATACATCGTGCCCTCTCCGAGATTGCATACCAAATACTCTATGCTAAGCGAATTTTTATGTATTGAAAACAACACGCGGAATTCGTAATCAAACGGAAAAACTGCCTTTGTTTCCTCGTTTGAACGATGCAAAAGCACCGCACTCGTTTCGGTAGTGCTCTCAACCGTAAAATCCATAAATCGAATATAGCCGTGCTTTTGAAGAGTATAGGTCTTGCCCTCAAAGGTATAGCTGTCGTTTTTAAGTCCTCCGCAGATCGGAAACATTATAGGAGCAGAAGCCCCCCATATCTCGGACCGTGACGGCCATATATATTCCGTTCCGTCACAGCACAAGCTTTTAAGCTCAGCACCGCGTTCTGAAATTTTGACGGTCAATCGCTCGTTTTTAAGCTCGATCATCTCTTCCTCTTTTCTCCGCAAAAGCGGCTTGTATCAATAATTTATCTTATAATTTTCTCCGTGGATGCCCGCAACTACTCCTCTTTGAAGAAGTGTAGTATTATCCTCATGGGCAAATATCCACTTATTCTTTCTGAACAAAAGAGGATCGTTTGCAGGAGCATCCAAAGGGGTATTTGTTGCGGCAGGAAGTGCCACGACACAACCGAATCCACTCTCGTTCACCTCGCAGGGGCAGAAATGAAGTGTAGTTGCATAAACCTCGATAACTGTTCCCGCAGGCACGAAAAACACCTTTGCACAAGAAGAATCAAGCTTTCCGTTCGTTGCGTCTGAACGCTTCGCAAGTATAAGCACAAGAGGTGTTACGGCGATATTAAGCTCGGAGCAAGAATGCCACTCGAGAGCATTCATATAATTGCTGTGTCCGTAGCAATATCCAACCTGGGTATCAAGCGTTCCAAATATCTCGTCCTTGATTTTTTGGGCGATCGGGAGCTTCTCAAAATCCTCAACCGAAGCAAGATAAAGAGAGCCCTCCTTGGGTGCTTCAAGCTTAGCGGCCTCAAGCATTATATCCTTAGTATCGTATCCTTTGAGCACGACACCGTATTCGGAGAAAGCCTCGTCACTTACGTCATATATCGTAAGGTCGGGATTTTTCGATCGTAATAATTCAATAAATTCCATAGTTTATTTTATCCAGTCGTGTACGGGGTCATTACTGCGGTTAAATCCCTGATAATCACCCGCCATAAGCCAGAGAAAATAGGATTGATAACCGGGAGTCGTAACCGTGGTATGATATCCGATCGGGAACTCAACCAGCTCGTCGTTTTTAACTCTGTAAGCCTCGTCGATCTCGCCGTCAGAGGTATAAAGGCATTGAACCGCAAAGCCCTGCTTCGGCTCGAAAAGGAAGTAGTATATCTCCTCCGCTATGCACTCGGTGGGCATATTGTCCTCGTCGTGCTTGTGAGGCGGAAAACCTGCCCAGTTACCCTCGGTGCAGTATGCCTCACCTATTGTGAGAACCTTTGCATTACTGTTTCCGTCAATAATAAAGCTTGTTTCTCTCTCAAAGGGAACTCTGCCGAGCTTCTTTAGCACGACGTGATCCTCACGAAGCAGCTGAGGTGCGGTCTTTTCCTTAACGGGTGTTGCGCATACCGCGATCTTAACGTGTCCGACAGCCTCGATAGTGCATACCTGTTCGCGCGGCATATAAAAGCTTTCCGCGCGTCTGTTCTCGAAAACGCTCTCGCGGTTTCCGATGTTCTCCCAGCGTTCGCCGTCGGTCTGAACGTTGCAGTGTCCCTCGAGCATGATAAACGCGGTTTCCTTGTCCTCTGTATTATATACTATTTTTTCGCCATCGTCAAGCTCAATAATTCCGAATTCGAGCTTTTTCAGCGAGCACTCGCCAATTTTGCATATCGGCGTGTAGCCCGAAGCTTTTTCGTAAGCCTTTTTATAATTCATATCCGTTCTCCTTCATAAACTCTGTAACCGTTTTAAGGCTTGGTGCGCTTTCTCTTGCCCCGACACCACGGCATTTCAGCGCCGAGGTAGCACTTGCAAAATGACAGCACTTAAGAAAATCAAAGCCCTTCATA